>NZ_JANPCD010000104.1:0-6310 GCF_031430775.1 Sandarakinorhabdus sp.
GGTGAGTTTCTTGATCATGTCGCCGGCGTTGCGCGTGGCATTGTCCATCGCGGTCATGCGGCTGCCCTGTTCGGACGCGGCGTTTTCCAGCAGCGCGCGGAAGATCTGGACGGACAGGTTGCGTGGCAGCAGTTCGGCGAGGATGGCTTCCTCGTCCGGTTCATATTCGATCGCCGCCGGGGCATCGCCGGGCTTGGCGTCGGTGACTGCGGCAGGAAGGGCTGCTGGGATGATCTGGAGTTCGGTCGGTTCCTGCACCAGCGCCGAGCGGAAGCGCGCGAAGAACATGTGCGCGACATCGAATTCACCCGCTTCGAAACGGCTGGTCACGTCATCGGCGATGGCCTTGGCATCGACAAAGGCGACATTCTTGATGGCTGTCTGGTCGAGATATCCGACAATCAGGTCGCCATGGGTGCGCATGAACGGCGCACGCGCCTTCTTGCCGACGAACAGCAGCTTGACCGTCTTCCCCTCAGCCAGCAACGCTTCCAGCTTCTTGCGGGCAAGCCGCGCGATGTTGGTGTTGAAACCACCGGCGAGGCCGCGTTCCGACGAGCAGATGACCAGCAGATGCACCTGGGTCGCGCCGGTGCCTGCCAGCAGACGCGGGCTTTCCGGCCCGACCTGCACGGTCGCGCCCAGCGACGCCATGACACTGGCCATGCGCTCTGCATAGGGGCGCGCAGCTTCGGCGGCTTCCTGCGCGCGGCGCAGCTTCGCCGCGGCGACCATCTTCATCGCCTTGGTGATCTTCTGCGTCGACTTCACCGAAGTGATGCGCATCTTGAGGGCTTTGAGGCTTGCCATTCACTCTCTCTTGCACGTCATCCCCGCGAAGGCGGGGATCCATCTCCTGCGCCGCCCACCATCACCAAGGCGGGGTGGGCGGCGCGGAGCAATTACGCAAACGTCTTTGCAAACGCGCCGATCAGGTCCTTGAGCTTGGCCGTCGTGTCGGCGCTCAGGTCCTTCTTGTCGCGAATGTCGGTCAGCAACGCCGCGTGATCGGCACGCACATGCGCCAGCAACGATGCTTCGAAACGCGTCACAGCCTTGGCCGGCACGGTGTCGATGAAGCCGTTGACGCCGGCAAAGATGCTGACGACCTGTTCTTCGAACGGCATCGGCTTGTACTGGCCCTGCTTGAGCAGCTCCGTCAGCCGGGCACCGCGATTGAGCAGGCGCTGCGTCGAGGCATCGAGATCGGAGCCGAACTGCGCGAATGCCGCCATTTCACGGTACTGCGCCAGTTCCAGCTTGATGGTGCCGGCAACCTTCTTCATCGCCTTTGTCTGCGCGGCCGAACCGACGCGCGACACCGACAGACCGACATTGATGGCCGGGCGCACGCCCTGATAGAACAGTTCGGTTTCCAGGAAGATCTGGCCATCGGTGATCGAAATCACGTTGGTCGGGATGTACGCCGACACGTCGCCGGCCTGGGTTTCGATGATCGGCAGCGCGGTCAGCGAGCCCGAGCCATTGGCAGCGTTCAGCTTGGCGGCGCGCTCCAGCAGGCGTGAGTGCAGGTAGAACACATCGCCCGGATAGGCTTCGCGGCCCGGCGGACGGCGCAGCAGCAGCGACATCTGGCGATAGGCGACGGCCTGCTTGGACAGATCGTCATAGACGATGACGGCGTGCATGCCGTTGTCGCGGAAATATTCGCCCATGGTGCAACCGGTGTAGGGCGCGAGGAACTGCAGCGGCGCCGGCTCGGAAGCGGTCGCGGCGACGACGATGGAATATTCCATGGCGCCGTTTTCCTCCAGCGCGCGCACGATCTGCGCCACGGTCGAACGCTTCTGGCCGACGGCGACATAGATGCAATACAGCTTCTTGGATTCATCATCCCCGGCGTTGGCGGCCTTTTGGTTGATGAAGGTGTCGATGGCGACAGCGGTCTTGCCGGTCTGGCGATCGCCGATGATCAGTTCGCGCTGGCCGCGGCCGACGGGCACCAGCGCATCAAGCGCCTTGAGGCCGGTCTGCATCGGCTCGTGCACCGAGGTGCGCGGGATGATGCCCGGCGCCTTCACTTCGACGCGGCTGCGCGTGACATCCACCAGCGGGCCCTTGCCATCGATGGGGTTACCAAGGCCGTCAACGACGCGACCGAGCAAACCGCGACCGACGGGCACATCGACGATGGTGCCGGTGCGCTTGACGGTGTCGCCTTCCTTGATGCCCGAATCCGAGCCGAAGATGACGACGCCGACGTTATCGGCTTCGAGGTTGAGCGCCATGCCCTGCACGCCGCCCGGAAATTCGACCATCTCGCCGGCCTGGACATTGTCGAGGCCGTGCACGCGGGCGATACCATCGCCGACGCTGAGGACCTGGCCGATTTCCGACACCTGGGCGTCGGTGCCAAAGCTGGCGATCTGTTCCTTGATGACGCGGCTGATTTCGGCGGCGTTGATGTCCATTGTGTTAGCCCTTCAGTGCCTGGCCGAGCGAATCGAGCCGGGTTTTCAACGAGGAATCGATCATCCGCGAACCAACGCGAACAACCAGGCCGCCAAGAATGGCGGGATCGACCGTGATATCGAGCGCGACATCGCGCCCCAATCCGGCCTTGAGCTTTGCCGCCAGCGCCTTTTGCTGCGCCGCCGTCAACTTGTGGGCTGCGGTGACCCGCGCCGTGATTTCACCCTTGCGCGCCGCCAGCAGCGCCGAAAAATCGCGAACGATCTGCGGCAGCAGCGCCAGCCGGCGACCCTGCGCCAAAACGCCAAGGAAATTGCGCGTCAGCGTGTCGAGGCCAAGCGATTCGGCAACACCGGCGATGCCGGCACCGGCAGTCTTGCGGTCAATAAGGGGGCTGGTGGTCAGGGTGCGCAGATCGGCCGAGGCAGCCAGTGCCTCGCCCAGCGATGCCACACTTGCCGAAACGGCATCAAGGTGCCCGCCGTCCACCGCAAGGTCGAACAGCGCACTTGCGTAACGCCCCGACAGGCCGGGTGCTACGCTGGTTTTGACGGATGCGTCCAAGGGTCTGGATCCGAAGGCTTGAGGTCAGTTGAAACTGGTCTGCGAAAGGCGGTCGCCCTTCATCAGTCGCGGCGCGGCTAGCACGCGGACATGGATGTTGCAAGGCAGCACACCCACGCGGCGCCGCTTTTTCAGCCCCGGCGCGGCCCCCGCTGCAGTAGCGGAAAAGCGGCGAACAGCAGTTGCGAGCCCAACCCGAGCAGGCCGTCGGTGCGCATCAGCACCGCCAGATGCTCGGCAGGCGTGCGGCCGAACACCAGGACGGACAGCGCCAGTTCGCCGGCCATGACCAACATGAATGCGGCGGCGCCCATCACGATCCGCGCGAAGGGGTTCGGCGGCACCGCAAAGCGGCGCACGGTCCAGCCGCAGGCCAGCCAGCTCGCCGACAGCATCACCGGCAATTCGAGCATGACGGCGGCGGTGACGCCGATGCGCGGCACCAGCCACAATCTACGCACGGTGCCCAGCACAAAGCCCAGACCAAACACCAGAGTGAAATAGGCCAGGCCGGCCAGGGCGGACGTGCGAGCGGCGGACATGCCGGCACCCTAGCATTGGGGCTTGCCCGATGCACCGCCCGCGCTAATGATTTGGCTTCATTGCCGGGAAATCATACCGCAGCGTCATGCCTTGGTTGTTCCACATCTTTCTTGCCGTCCATGTCGGTGCCGGCGCGGTCGCGCTCACCAGTTTCTGGGGCGCAGTGCTGACCCGCAAGGGCGGCCCGGCGCATCGCCGCTGGGGCGGCATCTTTTCGGCGGCCATATATACAGCCGCGGCGCAGGCGCTCGGCATGGGCGCGCTGTCGCTGGTCTGGCCGCTGGCCATGCACCCGCAATTGACCGATGCGCCGCTGTACCGGGGCATGTTCGGCACCATGATGGTCTATCTGGGCCTGCTGGTGTTTTCGATGACCCGCTATGGCCTCAAGATGGTGGCCAACAAGCGTGACCACCCCGGCAACCGGCACTGGTCGATGCTGGCGTTGCAGGGCGCGACCTTGCTGGCCGCCGCGATCTGCCTGGGCCATGGGCTGATATTGCTGCGCTCGCACGGGGCAATCATGGAGCCGGTGCTGATGATCATGGTGGCGCTGCTAGGCTTTGGCACCACGCTGACCTATTTCCGCTATATCTATCGGGGTGCGGTGGGTGCGCGCGACTTCATTCCCGAACATTTCAAGGCGATGGTCGCCACCGGCATCGCAGCCTATACCGCGTTCCTGTCGGTCGGCCTGATCGAATTGTTCCCGACGCACGCCTTCAATCCGGCGATCTGGGCGGTGCCGACGGTGCTGGGCATGGCGATCATCATAAATTTCCTGCGCCAGTATCGCACGCCTGTCCGCCCGAGCAGACAAAGCCGAGCTGAGGAGCCCACCTCAATCCGATAATTGCGCCTCGATGGCGGCAATCAGTCCCTGCACCCGGGTCAGCCGCGGGCGCTCGGCGGCGATGATCGCGGCAAAGGCGCCGCGCCGGATACGCGCCAGCATGTCGGGCGGCGGGGCCGATCCGGGCGGCAACGCCGACAGCACGATGTCTATCATCCGCTCCGCGCCGTGCAGCCGGCCCCATAAATAGTCATGCTCACGATAGGCGCGGCTGAAAAATGCGCCGAATGCGTTGAACTTGGCACCTTTCAGGCTGGCACCGCCGGCCCCCGTCAACGCGCTGCAATCCGCCGGCGACAGGCGATCGACCTTGATCTCGTCCAGCTCGTCCAGCCCGCCATCGGCGATAAGCGGCAACACCGCGATGTCGAAGAACGGAAACCCCAGATAGGCGGACAGCAAGGTGCGCCGCAGGCTGCGCGGCATGTCACCGGCCAGCAAATCGACCAGCGCCGTGTCGCTTTGCGTGTCCAGCGCCTTCAGGTCGAGCGCCAAGGCCATCGCATCCAGGGCCGCACCGGGTTGCCGGGCCGCGGCCGCAGCGGCGGCGCATGCTTCGACCGAAAACCAACCGGGCTGGCGGCGCAACAGATGCGGCCCCAAAATCGCATATAATCCGGTCTTTGACCGGTCGAGCACGGCGCGCACAGCGTCATCGGTCGCCGCTTCGGACAGGATGTTGACGCGGCGAATGAGAAACCGCAGCCGCCGGATGCGAAAATACAGATCGAAGCGCCGCAGGAACAACACATAATCGGACGCCGCGCCCTCCCGTCCCACGGCCTGTTCCGGCACGTCGAGCTTTCCGTCCCGCACCAGCCGCCACAGCGCGCGGCGCACATCGCCGACATCGCCGCCACCGATGCTGATCATGGTCTGAGCAAGGCTTTCGACGATCTGCCCGAATTTCAGCCGGCCATAGGCACCATAGGCAAAGCCGGCGCGGCGCGCGGCCTCGGCCTGCATTTGCGACCGCCAGCCGGCCAGCCGCTGCGGCGTCGGCTTCAGCCACAGCACGCGCAAGCCGATGGCGCCATCGATGGCAGCGTCCACCTCGGGCAACATGCCGACCACGATATGGCGCAGGCGGCGCACCCGCTGCGAAAGGCGCTCGATGGCGGCAAGGCTGTCCTTGATCGGCTGCTGGCGCGGAATATCGGCAAGGCTGCGCAAGATGGTGGCGAAAAAGCCCGGCTGCTCCGCCATGTCAGCCGGGGTGTCGTCATGCATGCCGGGCTTGGGGTCGATATAGACAAAGCGCCGGTCCACCTCGCGGTGCGCCGGGCGGCGGCCCAGCGCCGCAATCGCCGGCCCGAACGGGCGGTTGTCCAGCACGGCACCATCCAGCAGCGTCACCAGTTCAGGGCTTTCCCGGCCGGGAAACACCCGGGCCAGAAAGGCGCTGCGTTCCGGCCAGGCATCGCCGCGCTGCGCCAGCAGCGCATCGATCTCGGTCACGCGCGTGGGCGGAAACGCGCCCGGAAAGCTGGCGGTCGCCCGCGCCGCAAAGGTCAACGACGCTGCATCACCCAGATACCGGACATCGCCGTCGCCGGGGCAGCCAAAACCGATGACCAGCCGATGTTCCGGCTCCCGCACGATCGGCGGCGAATGGATGCGCAAGTCTTCCTCGGCGCCGTGATAATCGGTGACGGTCACGAACAGGTCGAACGGGTGCAGCGGCGGCACCAGCGGCGGCGTGCGAGCGCCGGCAGCCATGGCGGCAAATGCATCATACAGCATGGCGCTGAAGATGGCGCCCGAGAACGGCGGCGCAAACCAGCGTGACCGCATGAACCGCGACAGCTTGCGCTTGACCTCGCCGTGCGAATCCATCTCGGCCTTGTCGGCCGCCATCAGGCCGCGACTGCGCACCCACCACACCAGCGGGATCGCCCATAGCTTGGACCAGGTGCG
>NZ_JANPCD010000105.1:0-8062 GCF_031430775.1 Sandarakinorhabdus sp.
CGCTGCTGCTGGCGGACGGCGCGGTACGCGTGCCCGGCGCCGGGCACCACCGGCTTGCGATATTGGGACCGGTCGAGGCGCAGCTGGCCCGCGCCGATGTGATGATCCTGGCCGGCATGAACGAGGGCAGTTGGCCAGCGCGGCCGGCGCCCGATCCGTGGCTGGCGCCGGCAATTCGCAGCGCGCTGGGCCTGCCCGGCACGGCGCGGGCGCTGGGGCTGGCGGCGCAGGATTTCGTGCGGGCGTTGGGCGCGCCCGAAGTCTTGCTGACCCGCGCGCGCCGCGACGCATCGGGGCCGAAAATCGCTTCACGGCTGTGGCTCAGGCTCGATGCCTATGCCGGCGGCCTGCAGGGGCGCGATGACCTGATCGCATTGGCGCGGGCGCTGGACCGGAACAATGCGGCACCGATTATCCCGCAGCGCCCGGCGCCGGCGCCGCCACTGGCGCTGCGACCGCGCCAATTGTCGATCACCGATATCGACACGCTGATCAACGATCCTTTTGCCTTTCACGCCAAGGCGATTCTGCGCCTGCGCCCGCTGGAAGCGCTGGAGCTTGATCCGACAGCGGCCCAGCGCGGCCAGATCATCCATGGGGTCATGGAGGCATGGATCAAGCAGGGCCATGGCACGCCCGATCAACTGGCGCTCATCGCGGCTGAACGGCTGACCACCGAAGCGGCGCATTTTCCGCTGTTGCGCGCCCTGTGGCTGCCGCGCGCCCAGAACGCCATCACATGGGCCGGCGTGCAGGTGCTGGCCCGCGAGGGCGAATGGCCGCAGATGTGGGCCGAAGCTGCGGGCAGCCTGATTCTGTCCAACGGCGTCACGCTGCGCGGGCGGCTCGACCGGGTCGACATCAGCGCCGATGGCCGGCTGGCCATCACCGACTACAAGACCGGCAAGCCGCCCAGCGCGAAACGGGTGCGCGGGCTTGAGGCGAACCAACTTGCGCTGGGGCTGGCGATTGCTGCGGCTGGCCGGCTGGCGACGGAAAAAGATGCGCTGCCAAAGGGGCGGCCCGACGACATGAGCTATTGGCAGCTGGGGGGTGGTCAGGACAAGCCCGGCGAGATCTTCCGCGTGCTGTTCCACGGCGACAAGCAGCAAATCACTGCCGAGGAACTGGTCGACAAGGCGCTTGAAGTCGCCGTTGACCGCACCAGCCATTTCTTGCTGACCACGGCGCCGTTCCTGCCCAAATTGCGCCCGGCCCATGCTTGGGGCGACTATGACCATCTGGCGCGGGTCGCCGAATGGGCAGGTCGGCCCGCTGCAAATGGCGCGCCATCATGAACACGGCTGCAAAAGCCCTGTTGCCGTTGCGGGCCGAGCAGGCCGACGCGGCCGACCCCGCTTTCCATGCCTGGGTGGCGGCGGCGGCCGGCACCGGCAAGACGCAGGTGCTCTCGGCGCGGGTGCTGCGGCTGTTGCTGGATGGCACGCGGCCCGAAGCGATTCTGTGCCTGACCTTCACCAAGCTGGCGGCGGCCGAAATGCTCGAACGTGTCACCAGCCGGCTGGCAAGCTGGACCCGCTGCGATGACGCCGCACTGGCCAGCGACATCCGCGCCATTGGTGCCGAGCCTGACGCGGACATGCTGGCGCGGGCGCGGCAGCTGTTCCTTGACGTGCTCGACACGCCGGCCGGGCTGGCAATCGAGACCATCCATGCCTTTTGCCAGGCGCTGATCGCCAGTTTTCCCATCGAGTCGGGCGTCGCGCCGGGCTTTGTGACGCTGGATGACCGAGCCGGCCAGATGCTGCAAAGACGCGTGCTGACCGATGCGCTCCAAGCCGAGGACGACGCCGGGTTTCGCGCCGATGTGGAAGCGATCAGCCTTGCCTGCGGCGAAGGACGCATATCGGAGATTGCCAAGGCCGCCGCCAGCCATGCCGAGGCGCTGGGTGGCCTGCGTCCCGAGGGCGCACTGACGATGCTGCGGCGGGGCTTTGGCCTTGCTGCCGATGCTGTGCCCGAAGCGGTGCTCGCGGAGCGTATGGCGGATATCGATGATGCCCGGCTGGCGCGCATTGCCGCGATGCTGGCGGCTGGCGGCAAACGCGCTTTTGAACGGCTTGACCCGTTGGCGAAGTGGCGGGGATCGCCGACTGCCGACAACGTTGACTATCTGTTCGATGCGTTTCTCACCAAGGCCGGCACGGTCGCGATCAGCGCCATAACCAAGGCCAGCATCGCGTTCGATTCCGATGCTGCTGATGACTTCCTCGCCCTGGCCAAAACAGTGGCCAAAATCAAGGCCGAACAAGCGCTGTTCGCAGCCGCAGACCTTGCCGCGCAGCATATCCGCGTGGCCATCCGGCTGGCGCGTGACTGGACCATGGCCAAGGCGCGCGGCGGCGTCATCGATTATGGCGACATGATCAGTGCGGCACGCACCTTGCTTGAGGGCGAAGGCGCCGCAGGCTGGGTGCGCTACAAGCTGGACCAGCGCATCGACCATGTGCTCGTCGATGAAGCGCAGGATACCAATGACGATCAATGGCGGGTCGTGCAGGGCATCACGTCCGAATTCTTTTCCGGGCAGGGTGCGCGCGACTATTTCCGCAGCCAGTTCGTCGTCGGCGATTTCAAACAGTCGATCTTCGGCTTTCAGGGCGCCAACCCGCGGGTCTATGCCGCCAAGCGCGAGCATTTCGTCGCGTTGACCGCAGCCGAGCCGGGCATTTTGCGCGAACGGCCGCTGGCGACCAATTTCCGGTCCGCCGCTGCCATCCTGCGTCTTGTGGACCAAGTGATCGACGTTATCGGCGAGGAACAGTTCGACCCGCGCGGCGTGCCGGATCACTCGGCCTTTCGCGACACCGCCGGGTCAGTCACGCTATGGCCGCCGTTGATGGCCGATCCGGATGCCGTCACCGATGACCAGGATGAAGACGGCGACAATGGCAGCGACTCCGACGGGGCCGCGCCGGCCGCCGTGGAAGTCCGCATGGCCCATAAGGTCGCCGCGTCCATTGCCCGCTGGCTCGATCCCCGTGCGCCGCTGCGCCTGCCATCGACCGGGAAGCCGGTGCAACCGCAGGACATACTCGTGCTGGTGCGGCGGCGCAGCGGCTTTTCCTCGGCGCTGGTGTCGGCGCTGCATGTGCACGGCGTGCCGGTTGCCGGCGTCGACCGGCTCAAGTTGACCGATCCGTTGGCGGTCGCCGACCTGATGGCGCTGGTGCGGTTCGTTTTGCAGCCGGGCGACGACCTGACGCTGGCGGCGCTGCTGGTCTCGCCTTTTGGCGGGCTGGACCACGACCGGTTGACGGCGCTGGCCGCCGGGCGAACCGGCACGTTATGGGCTGCCGTCCTGGCCAGTGAAGACGCCGGCGTGGTTGCGGCGCGCGATTGGTTGGGCAAGGTACAGGGCCTTGGCAAGCGGCTGGCGCCCTATGAGTTTCTCGAAAGCGTGCTGTCGGGGCCTTTGATGGGGCGTCAGCGCCTGCTGGCCCGGCTGGGCGAGGAAGCGCGCGACGCCATCGACACCATGCTCGATCAGGCGCTGGCATTCGAGGCAGCGTCTGCACCAAGCCTGCAGGGCTTTCTGGCCTGGCTGACAGCCGAGGATTTCACCATCAAGCGCGATCCCGAGGCCATGAACGACGCCGTGCGCCTGATGACCGTGCACGGCGCCAAGGGCCTGCAGGCGCCGATCGTGGTGCTGGCCGACGCCTGTTATGTGCCAAAGGGCGAAACCGGCCCGTTGCCGATGGCGCTGGGTGGCGGCCTGCCGCTGCCGGTGTTCCTGCGCGGCAAGATCGCGCCCGGAAACCCGCTTGGCGATGCCATGGCCGCGCGCACCGACGATGCGCTGCGCGAACACTGCCGGCTGCTGTATGTCGCGCTGACCCGCGCCGAAGACCTGCTGTTCATTGGCGGCGCCGTTGCCAAGCCGAACAAGGAACGCCAGCCGTCCGAGAAGAGCTGGTATACCGCCATCGCCCGCGCCATGGCGGGCCTGAACGCCGTGGCCGGCAGTGATCCCGAATGGGAAGGCGCGGTGCTCACGCACGCCGAGGGCGAACCCAAGTCGGCTTCGGGGGCAGACCTCGATCCTGCACCCTCGCGCCTCCAGATCGCGCCCTGGGCCATGCGTCCGCCCGCCGAGGAAGCGCGGCCGCTGCGGCCATTGTCGCCCAGCACCATCGCCGGCGATGACATTGCCCAGCCGCCGCCGGACCCGGTGCGTGCCGCCGCCGCCCGGCGCGGCAATGCCCTGCACCGCCTGTTTGAATTGCTGCCCGATGTGCCGCCGGATCGCCGCCGCGAAGCCGGCCTGGGCTGGGCGCGTGCCAATGTGCCCGAATTCGATGGCGACGCCTTGGTGGCAACTGTGTTGGCCGTGCTGGACGACCCGGCGTTTGCCGAAGTGTTCGCGCCCGGCGCGCTGACCGAGGCGCCGGTGGCGGCCATGGTCGGCGAAATGGTCATCGCCGGCAGTGTCGATCGGCTGCTGGTCGGCGATGACGCGGTCATGGTGGTGGATTTCAAGACCGGCCGCCGCGTGCCGGACAGCGCCGATGACGTGCCCGTTTTTCATCTGCGGCAGATGGCAGCCTATGCCGCTGCGCTTGCGGTGGTGTTTCCGGGCCGGCGCATCCGTGCGGCGTTGCTGTTTACGCAAGGGCCGCGCCTTATCGATTTGCCTGATGCCCTGCTGGCGCTTCATCATCCCGGGGCCGCGCTGTCATTGCAGAGCGAAGCCGGCACGCCTATCTTGGCACCATAGCCACCCCCAAGGGACCAGATATCATGACCAAAGCCGTAACCGATGCCAGCTTCCACGCCGATGTGATCGCGGCTGACACGCCCGTTCTCGTCGATTTCTGGGCGGAATGGTGCGGTCCGTGCCGCATGATCGCCCCGGCGCTCGAAGAACTGAACAACGAAATGGCCGGCGTCGAGATCGTCAAGGTCAACATCGATGAAAACCCCGACGCACCGGGGCGCTATGGCGTCATGTCGATCCCGACGATGATCCTGTTCAAGAACGGCCAGCCGGTCGCCAAGCAGGTCGGCGCCGCGCCCAAGGGCCAGCTCCGGACCTGGCTGGAAGGCGCGCTCGCCTGATCGGACCTGGGTGCCGCCGGTCTCAGGCCGGCGTCACCACCTGACCCAGACGCGGGAAATGCACATGCACGGTCCCGCCGGGTATCTCTCGCGCCAGAATGATACCGCCGGCATCGCAGCGCAGCAGTGCGCCGGTGGTCGCCTCGTCATGCGTGCCTTCCTGCCGCACGGCTGCGGTCATGCCGGCCACAAATGGCCCGGCAACCGTTCCCGAGATGGCACGCGGCGGCTGGGCCAGCGCTGCAGCCAGTGCATCTGGGCCGCTCATCTCGCGGCGGGTGCCCCGGCCGGATGCGGCCCCGAATGCTGCCATGCGCCCGAACCAGTCGCCAACACCGGCAAAGGCCAGCATGGCATCGGCACTGCGCGCCGCAAAGGGCACACCCTTCACGAACCACAGATTGGCATAAAGCGCGCAGTCCCCGGCGCCCGGTGCATCACCGCCGATGAACGCCCGCCCATCGGCCAGCGTGTCCGACAGCCATGATGCTGCCACTTCGGCCTGGCCGGCCAGATGCGGTGCCGCCCGGCCGAGCGCGGCCATGTCGAGGCCGAACCGGGCTTGGCGGTCACGGATGAAATCCTCGCCCATCGCGCCGGGCGGCATCGGCCCCAGCGCGGCGCCGACATGGGCCATGAACTGCGGCCCGCCCGCCCAATTGGCCACAAGGCGGTGCAGGCTGCCCAGCGGCAAAGGATACAGCGAGGGACCGGGCAGCGCCTCAAGGGCCGGCAGGATAGCGCCAGTATCGCAATAAATGTCGGCGCCAAGCTGCACCATCGGCGTGCGGGCATAGGCGCCGGTCAACGCCGTCTGGTCAGGCTTGGGCAACACGCGGGGCACGATGACGCTGCCCCACTCCAGACCCTTGATTCCCAGTGCGATCCTGACCAGCTCGGCAAAGGGCGATGCTTCGTAATGGAACAGGATTGGCGTCATCTTGATAACTCCCGAAGCCGGACCACGCCGCTAGCTGCGATAATCGGCGTTGATGCTGATGTAGCCATGCGTCAAGTCGCAGGTCCACACCCGCGCCCGGCCCTCGCCAAGGCCGATATCGACGGCGATTTCCACCTGGTCGCCGGCCAGATGTGCGGCAACCGGCGCTTCATCATAGCCGGGCACCACGGCGCCGTCTGCCGCCACAAGTGTCGTGCCGAACCGGATGGACAGCCGGTCCCGGTCGGCGCGCTGCCCGGCCTTGCCGACCGCCATCACCACACGGCCCCAATTGGCGTCGCCGCCGGCAATGGCGGTTTTCACCAGCGGCGAATTGGCGATGCTCATGGCGATGGCGTGCGCGGCGGCATCATCGTCGGCGCCTGCCACGCTGACGGTGATCAGCTTGGTGGCACCTTCGCCGTCGCGCACCACCAGCAGTGCCAATTGCCGGCACAAGTCGGTCAACGCGGCGGCAAAGGCATCGGCGCCGGCCGAATCGCGGCTCGCCAGTTCCGTGTTACCGGCGGCGCCGGTGGCAAAGGCCAGCACCGTGTCCGAGGTCGAGGTGTCGCTGTCGACCGTGATGGCGTTGAAGGTCCTTGCCGCCGATTCGGTCAGCATCTGCTGCAACAATGGCGGCGCGACGGCAGCGTCGGTGAACACAAACCCCAGCATCGTCGCCATGTCGGGTGCGATCATGCCGCTGCCCTTGACGATTCCCAGCAACGTGACGGCCGTGTCGCCAATCATCGCCTTGACGATAGCGGCCTTGGGGAAAGTGTCTGTGGTGCCGATGGCCATTGTCGCAGCCAGCCAGTCAGCGGTGCCCAGCGCGGCATGTGCGGCCGCGATTCCCGCCAGCGCCTTGTCGTGCGGCAGTGGCACCCCGATCACGCCGGTCGAGGCGCTGAACACCATGTCTGCCGGGCAACCCAGCAGGTCGGCCAGACGTTCCGACTGGGCCAGTGCCACGGTGCGGCCGGCGGCGCCGGTAAAGGCGTTGGAATTGCCGGCATTGACCAGCAGCGCCCGCGCCCTGCCGCCCGGCAGCCGGAAACGGCACAACTCGACCTCGGGCGAGGGACACAGCGAGCGCGTGGTCACTCCGGCCACCGCCGTGCCGGGCGCCAGTACGAACAGCGAGACATCATCCCGTGTCCATGGCTTATAGCCGGCGCAGGCGGTGCCGATGGTCACGCCGGCAATGGCCGGCAGGGCGGGAAAGGGCAGGGCGAGCGGCGAGATGGTCATGGCGGACACTATTGCCGTCAGCAGGCTGGCCAAGTCCAGAGGCCGGGCGCCGGGCGACGCGATTTGTCGTGTCTGAAAAGGTTGACTTGGACCACACCGGCTTCTATGCGCGTCTCTCTTTTGCGGCCCGGCTTTTCGGCGGTGCTGCCGAACCGGATATAGAACAATGAAGCGCACTTATCAGCCATCCAAGCTCGTCCGCGCCCGTCGCCACGGCTTTCGTTCACGCATGGCGACCGTTGGTGGCCGCAAGGTCATCCAGGCCCGCCGCTCGCGTGGCCGCAAGAAGCTGTCGGCGTAGCAGCTGATGTCCGGGCCGGAGACAATCCGGCTGCGGCGAGACTATCTCGCTGCAAACAAGGGCCGGCGGGTCGTTACCGCCGGCTTTGTGTTGCTCGTCAACCATCGCCGCGACAGTGATTCGGCGATTCGCGCCGGCTTCACGGTCACCAAGAAAATCGGCGGCGCCGTCGTTCGCAACCGCATGAAGCGCCGGTTTCGTGCGCTGGCCCGCGAACTTCTGCTGGATTTGGGCGTCGCAGGCGCCGACCATGTGCTGATCGGCCGCGACGGCGGCGTGACGCGCGATTATGCGCTGCTGCGGGCTGATCTGGAAAAAGCCCTGGGCAAGGCCCATCTACCCCCGAGATGAGCATGACCCGCGCATTATTGATCTGGCCGATTCGGCTTTGGCAAGCGAGCTTTTCGGCAGTGATGCCGCCGACCTGCCGCTTTTCACCCAGCTGTTCGGCCTATGCCATCGAGGCGATTTCGCGCCACGGACCC
>NZ_JANPCD010000106.1:0-25178 GCF_031430775.1 Sandarakinorhabdus sp.
CGACAACCTTGGTGACGGTCAGGCGCGGCGTCACATCGACACCGTAATCGTCCGGCGTTTTCTGCGCGATCGGCTTGGACTTGGCCTTCATGATGTTGGGCAGCGAGGCATAGCGCGGCTCGTTGAGACGCAGATCGGTAGTGATGATCGCCGGCATCTTGAGGTCAACGGTTTCGGAGCCGCCATCGACTTCGCGTTCGACATGGACCCGGTCGCCGGCGACAGTCACCTTGGATGCGAAGGTGCCCTGCGGCCAATCGAGCAATGCGGCGAGCATCTGGCCGGTCTGGTTGGCATCGTCGTCGATGGCCTGCTTGCCAAGGATGATCAGGCCGGAGCCTTCTTCACGGGCGATGGCGGCGAGGATCTTGGCAACACCAAGCGATTCGGTGGCGACATCGGTGGTCACCAGGATGCCGCGATCGGCCCCCATGGCCAGTGCGGTGCGCAGGGTTTCGGTGCATTGCTGCACGCCGATGGACACGACGATGACTTCGGTCGCGGCGCCCTTTTCGCGCAGGCGCAGGGCTTCCTCGACGGCGATTTCGTCAAAAGGGTTCATGCTCATCTTGATATTGGCGAGCTCAACGCCGGTCTGGTCGGATTTGACCCGGACCTTGACGTTGTAATCGACGACCCGCTTGACGGGGACCAGCACTTTCATCGTCTGTTTTCCCAAGGCTTGAAATGAATATGCTGCCCTTGGCGCAGGCGGGCCAAAGGGTCAAGAGCCAAGTTGACGTTAACGTGAACCTGCGACAGCGGCGGCACAAAAAAAGTCCGGTCCCGGCGCTTGCCGGGACCGGACTCGTGTTTTGCGCGCGGCAGCGTCAGGCAGTGACGACGGTCTGGCGGCGGCGGCGCATGGTGGCACCGGTCAGGCCAAAGCCAGCGATGAGCATGGCCCAGCTTGCCGGCTCCGGCACGCCGTTCAGCTCGAAGTTGTTGTTGAAGACGTAGTTGCCTATGTTCTGCCCGGCAACGACTGCACGGCCATTATCGTGTTCGTAGTGGATGCCGCCAAAGATACGGCTGATGCCGGCTTCATA
This sequence comes from Sandarakinorhabdus sp., assembly GCF_031430775.1. Lineage (GTDB taxonomy): Bacteria > Pseudomonadota > Alphaproteobacteria > Sphingomonadales > Sphingomonadaceae > Sandarakinorhabdus. The sequence goes on from NZ_JANPCD010000106.1 coordinate 1,050, forward strand.
GGCCGCTTCGCTGAAGCTGCCGAAGCAACGCTCGCCTACAATGCCCGAGGCGGGATCAGCCCCGGTGCAAAAGGCGATGTTGTCGTTGCCGAAGAAACGCGCCAACGCGCCAGCGCCGCTGCCCGAAAAGGTGCTGTGGCCGGATGTGTAGGACGGGAAGTTCGGAGTCGCGAGGAGCGGCGTCCAGGTCGGATCACCTTCGACGCCGCAGGTGGCAATCGTGCAGGCGCGAATGGCCGTGACCGGGCGCCAGGTGTTGTAGGTGTATTTGGTGTTCCATGCCGTGATGCCGGCGTCGGCAACCGATGCGCCGACCAGCGCGGTCAGGCGCGCGGCCTGCATGGTGGACAGATCGCGATCACCGATCAGGCCCGTTGCGATATCGAGCCAATGGCCCGGCGGCGTAAACGTGCCGCCGCCATCGGCCCAATAGCGCGCAATCGTCTGCTGTTCGGCGGTGCCGCAGGTGCTGCAGCCCAGCGCCTTGACTTGGTTGTAATCGGCAATCCATTCGGCCGAACCGACGGCCAGCGGGGCGCCGACATCGAACTGGGCGCTGTTCTGGACGCCGAATGTCGTGACATTGCCCCAGCCCGGCAGCACCGGGGGGTTGGCGTTGGTCGGCTGGAAATCGCCGGGATTGGCGCCGGGCACATACGGGATTTGCGCCGTGGCCGAACCATCGCCGGCACGGGCGGCAAACAGGTTGTTGGCCACCGATTGGCCAAAGGCGAGGCTGGCGGCGCGCTGCGAAGCGCTGATCGAAAGGCCGTTCAACTGGGTGGTGAGATCGGCGTTCAGTGTCGCCGACAGCGCCGGGAAAAGACTGGCCATCATCGTATAGCCCGACGCCAGCGCCACGGCATCACGCGACAGGCCGGCCACGGCGCCGCCGCCATAACTGTAGGAATTGTAAGCCATGCCGGACGCCGCATTGACGGCATCGAACATCGAGATGCCGACCATGCTGATGGCGCGTGAGGCACGCGGCGGCGGCGTCGTGGCCGCGCTGGCACGGATCGTGTTCAGCAACCGGTTGTTGACGGTGGTCACGGCGGAACTGGCGTTGGCCATGCTGGCTGGAACGCCGGACACAAGGACAGCGGCCAGTGCCAAAAGGCCCAGTCTGGTAGATTTCATTGTTTAACTCCCCCGAGTTTGAAAATAGCGCCCCAGATTTTTTTCGTTCTTAGACGAGCTGCATTAAGTTTGCGTGACCGGCGCGGCTACTACGCCAGTGCCGGACCTAGCAAAACGCCCCGGGCGTCCGTGCCGTTCAGGGCGCCATTGCCGGCACCGGGCGGCGCCAGAGATGCACGGCAAAAAGGCCGGCGGGGTCCATCCAGCAAGAGTGCGGCGTCCAGCCCGACGCACGGGCCATCAGCCGCTGTTCGATCAGAGTCCATTTATGGCTGTTTTCGGTATGGATGTACGCGCCGGCGGTCAGCGAAAATGGCTGGCCGGCGACAGTGAAACCGGTATCGCGCCTTGCAACGAGGTGCATTTCGATGCGGCCAAGATCGGCATTCCACACCGCGCGATGGGCGAAGTCCGCAGTGTTGATGGTGCCGCCAAGTTCGCGGTTCATGCGGTGCAAAAGGTTGAGGTTAAAGGCGGCGGTAACGCCCTGTGCATCGTCATAGGCGGCTTCCAGCGACCCTTGCGATTTGCCTTCGCCGGGCGCGTTATCGAGCCCGATCAGCAGCCAGCTTCCCTCACCCAGCGTGGCTGCGAAACCGCGCAGCAAGTCGATGGCGGCATCGGGCGCCAGGTTGCCAAGCGTCGAGCCGGGGAAAAAACCGAGTTTGGGCAGCGCCGTAATGCTTGCAGGCAGGCGGAAGGGCGCGGTAAAATCCGCCGCGACAGGCAGCACCGGCAGGCCCGGAAAATCCGCTGCGAGTGCGCCCGCCGATTGCTGGAGAAATTCAGCCGATATGTCGACCGGCACATAGGCCGCCGGCGCGGTCGCCCGCAGCAGCAGCGGGGTCTTGGCTGAACTGCCGGAGCCGAACTCGATCACGGCACGGCCCGGACCGATGCTGGCGGCGATGGCGGCGGCGTTTTGCGTCAGGATGCCGATCTCGGTGCGCGTGGGGTAGTATTCGGGGAGGCCGGTGATTGCCTCGAACAGCTCGGAGCCGATGCGGTCATAAAAGAACCGCGCCGGAATGACCTTTTGCGGCTGAGAGAGCCCGGCCAGCACGGCCGCTGCAAATTCGCCGGCAAAATCAGGGTCGTCATCACGGACAAGCAGCGGCTGCGGCATGGTCAGAGTTCCTTGGCCAGTCGCACGCCGGTGAACTGCCAGCGTTGGTGCGGATAGAAGAAATTGCGCACAGTTGCCCGGCTGCTGCCGCGCGGCGTGGCGCAGCTGGCGCCCTTGAGCACCATCTGGCCGTTCATGAACTTGCCATTGTATTCGCCCACCGCGCCCGGCGCGGCACGAAAACCCGGATAGGGCAGGAAGGCCGACGCCGTCCATTGCCAGACATCACCGAACAGCCCGGCGCTGCCGAGGGGCATCGCCGCCCCGGCCCGGTCGAGCTGGTTGCCGGCCTTGGCGTCATCGGCATGAGCCGCAACCTCCCATTCCGCCTCTGTCGGCAGCCGCGCACCGGCCCAGGCGGCAAAGGCATCGGCTTCGTAGTGGCTGACATGGGTGACTGGCGCATCCGGGGCGAGCGGCTGGCGGCCGGCCAAAGTAAAGCTGGTCCAGCCGGCGTCCCCAAGGCGCCAATGGGCCGGCGCGCCAATGGCTTCGCGCTGCACCCACGCCCAGCCATCGGACAACCACAGCGAAGGTGTTCGGTAGCCGCCATCGGCGATAAAGGCCTGCCAATCGGCGTTGCTGACGGGTCGTTTCGCCAGCGCAAACGGCCGCAGCAAAACATCATGCGCCGGCCCTTCGCAATCAAAGGCAAAGCCGTTGCCATGATGGCCGATACGCCAGATGCCCCCATCGTGCCGGTGCCAGCCATCATCGCCAGCCGGCGCGGCAGCCGCCGAAGCCGGGAACATCGCCGGTTCGAGCGGATTGGCTGCAAACAGGTCGAGCATGTCGGTCAGAAGCAACTCCTGATGCTGCATTTCATGGTTGATACCCAGTTCGGCGATTCCCGCGATTTCGATACGCTTGTCATCCAGCAGGCGTTCCATCGCGGTATCGACATGGGCGCGATAGGCCAGCACGTCGGCAAGGCCGGGCCGGGTCAGCAAACCACGGTGGGCGCGGCCATGGCGCGGGCCAGCGGCTTCGTAATAGCTGTTGAACAGATAGCCGAAGCGCTCGTCGAACAGGCGATAATCGGGCTGGCCAGCAAGGATGAAGGTTTCAAAGAACCAGCTGGTGTGCGCCAGATGCCATTTCGCCGGCGAAGCATCGGCCATGGACTGCGCGCTGGCATCGGCATCGGACAACGGTGCGGCCAGAGCGACGCTGAGCCGGCGCGTCGCGGCGAACCGAGCTGCCAGCGCATCCATTTCGCAGGGTTCTGGGCCGGGCATGATTGCCGTCATCACCGCTTCTCCTGCACGCATTGACGATCAACGATTGGCGCCGGGCACCCAAAGCACATCGCCGTCAGCAGCATTTTCAACGCGCGACAGGACGAACAGCAGATCCGACAAGCGGTTGAGGTACTGCAGTGCGGGGGCAGCCAGCGCCTCGCCGGCATGGGCAGCGGCAACGGCATCGCGTTCGGCCCGGCGGGCGATGGTGCGTGCCATGTGCAAGGCCGTGGCTGCCGGGGTGCCGGCGGGCAGGATGAAGCTGGTCAGCGGCGCCAGTGTCTCGTTGGCGGCATCGATCCGCTGCTCGATCCAGCTGACCTGCGCCGGAACAATGCGCAACGCGCCATCGATACCGGCCGGCGTCGCCAGGTCGGCGCCAAGATCGAACAGGTCGTTCTGGATACGGCCAAGATCGGCAGCAGTGGCAGCGCCGGCGTGTAGCCGCGCCAGGCCGATGGCTGCGTTGAGTTCGTCGACGCTGCCGACGACATTCAGGAGCGGATCGGCCTTTGACCGGCGCGAACCATCAACGAGGCCGGTGGTGCCGTCATCACCCGTGCGCGTGTAGATGCGATTGAGCCTGACCATGATGTGCCTCGAGGGGGGAGGAAATATACGTGCCTTGTGCCGCAGTCGCGCAGCGGCGTCGAGGTCAACCGGGCCGGTTGATCAGGAACAGAATGATGACGAAGACAATTGCCAGCGCTTGAAAGGCAACACGCAGGCTCATCATGCGATTCGATTGTTCGCCGGTCACGTCCTTGCCGCGCGCCATGATGATGATACCGCGCGCCAGAACACCGAGGGTGGCCACGGCGGCGACGATCATGAAAATAACAAGCATGGTCTGCATGACGAAGATCTGTATCACCCATCGCCAAGGGCGGAAGGGGGGTGCGGCACCAAGGCCTGCACCGCGCTGGTCACGCTGTTACGTATCCCCGGCGGCGGCGCAAGGCGGCGCCGATCAAGCCAAAGCCGGCAATGAGCATCGCCCAGCTGACAGGTTCAGGCACTTCGGCAACCTGAAAGATGCGGAAGTTGAGATTGCCGACACTCAGCGTCTGCGTCGGCAGCGCTGCAAACTGGTTCTGTGCGGTGGGTGCACCCTTCCGGAACTGCATCGAAAGGAATGCCGGCGTGCCCGGCGCTGTCAGCAACGCAGCAAAATCGGGACGCGACAGGTCGGTGAGCAGGCCTGGGAGAGTCGGCAAGGTCGCCACCTGGGTGCGGCCAAAGGCAATGTTCGACAAAAAGACATCAGGCGCAAGCGGGCCGGTCAGGTCATAGCTTTGCACCAGAGCGCTGTTGAAAATCCGTGCGCCGCTGCTCAGCGTGGCCTGATCGAGCCGGGCATTGGCATTGCCCGGCACGGCCGTGTCGTTGATCAGGAAAATGTTGCCCAGATCATTGGCATTGCGGTTCAGCGCCTGAAGTCCGCCGCTACCTTGCAGAATGATCTGGCCATAGCTGACCGACCCGCCCCAGACGCCGGCCTGGCCGATTCCGCCCGGCGCCGCAGCCGGCGTGAACACCGAGGCACGGGTATCGACATGAAATTCGAAACTCACAGTCGAACCGGCAAAGCCGGACAGGCCGGGCAACGGGTTTGCGGCGTTGATCACACCGCCGGTGCCCGTACCCAGGATCACATATTTCTGCGCCGCTACCGGGGCAGGGAAGGCAAGTGCCGCAACAGCCGTCACTGTCAGAAACATGCGCATGAAAAACCCCCCTTAGAACTACCAACAGCTTGTAATCGGGAGCCATCCTTCATGCCAAGGGGGCCATATCCAGCATAATAAAAATTTCATGTGGGGTGGCGCCAGCCGCGCGCATTGCGGCAATTGTTTGCGCCGTGTCACGTTTGGCCAATCGCCGCCCATCGCTGGCCAGCACGAGCCGGTGGTGGTGGTAGCGCGGCGCCGGCAACCCGAGCAGGGCCTGAAGCAGCCGCTGGACATGGGTGGCGGCAAACAGGTCCGTGCCGCGCACGACATCGGTGACGCCTTGAGCTGCATCATCGACCACCACGGCAAGCGCATAGGCCGCGCCGATGCCGCGCCGCGCAATGACGATATCACCGCCGGCACACGGATCGGCGGCGACGGTTCCGGCATCATCGTCGTGCCACAGCAACGGACCGGCGCGTGCCGCAGCAGCTGCCACGTCCAGCCGCCAGGCCGGTGACATGCTTTGCGATCGCGCCATGCGTTCGGCATCGGACAGGCTGCGGCAGGTGCCGGGATAAATGGCGCCATCGGGCCCATGCTGCGCGCTGGCCGCCGCTGCGATGTCGGCGCGCGTGCAAAAACACGGATAGGCAAGGCCGGCATCCCTTAGGTGCGCCAAGGCTGCGGCATACACCGGGCCGCGATCCGACTGCCGCCAGACCGGGCCATCCCAGTCAAGGCCGAGCCAGGCCAGGTCAGCAAGGATCGCATCGGCAAATTCGGGGCGGCACCGCTCGGTGTCGATATCCTCCAGCCGCAGTACGAAACGTCCGCTTGCCGCGCGCGCCCCTTGCTCCGGCGCCCGTTGCTCGAACGGCTGGGGCGCGCGAGCAAGGGTCCAGGCGGCACGCGCTGAATACACATGGCCCAGATGCAGGCCGCCCGTCGGCGAGGGCGCGAAGCGCGTGATGATCATCGCGCAATGATATCCACATTATCCACAGCTAAATACGGTATTGTCATTTGCCCGACACACGAACTGTTGTATCAGATATGAAACCACGGATCGGCCGCCGCAAGCGGCCTTGAAGGCGGGAAACCGCTTTTGTGCGACAGGGCCAGTGGTTTGCGGCGCGTCAGTCCCGGCAAGGGAACGGGCGAAAGCATGTATCACGCCAATATCTTGGACGCTGCGCGCCAGTCGCCTGAATCCTGCCCCGCGCTGGTTCTGAACGCCGATTACACACCATTGTCCTATTATCCACTGTCGATCTGGCCATGGCAAACCGCCATCAAGGCCGCGTTCCTGGAACGCGTCGATATCATCGCCGAATATGACCGGGAAATACGCTCGCCCAGTTTTGCGATGAAATTGCCGTCTGTAATCGCGCTGCGGCAATATGTGCGCCCGGCGAGCCACCCGGCCTTCACGCGGTTCAACCTGTTCCTGCGCGACCGCTTCACGTGCCAATATTGCGGCCACACCGGCGGCGAGCTGACGTTCGACCATGTCATTCCGCGTGCCTATGGCGGGCGCACGACCTGGGAAAATGTCATCACCGCCTGTGCGCCGTGCAATCTGAAAAAGGGCGGCCGCACCCCGGCCGAAGCGCATATGGGCATGCGGCAACGCCCGTTCCAGCCGGGCACCCACCAGTTGCAGGAAAATGGCCGGGCGTTTCCGCCGCATTTCCTGCACACGACGTGGCGCGACTATCTGTATTGGGACACAGAACTGCTGGCATAATTTATGTAGCGTTCGCTACATTTCCGTGCGACATCGGGGCTCTGGTAAAAGGAGCATCGTGATGATGAGCAATTTCTGGCGCAATTGGCTGACGGTCTGGTGCTGGGCGGTCGCCCTGTTCGGCCTTGTGCTGGCCGCAGGCGGCTTTGCGGCGACATCGGCGCCCGCCGCGCTGGCGATGAGCCTGCTCCACAGCGGTCCCGCGCCCGTGTTCGATGAACCGCTGCGCTTTGCCGTCGGCCTGATGGGGGCGCTGACACTGGGGCTGGCCATGCTGGTGGCGGCGGCCATGCGCGGCGCCGATGCGCTGGGCGAAGGCGCGGGGCCGGTCTGGTCGGCCATCACCAATGCGCTGCTGGTCTGGTATGTCGTGGACAGCAGCATTTCGTGCGCCAATGGATTTGTCCTCAACGCCGTCTCGAACACCGGCATCATCGTCATGTTTCTGGTGCCGATGCTGGCCAGCGGCGTCCTGAAGAAAGCCTGATCAGCCAACCAGGATAATGCCAAGTCCTGCCGGCGGCGCATCTGGCCGGGCGGCAAGGCGCACCGCGTCGCGGCGGGCGCGGTCGATGACGGCCGCCGGCACCGGGCCATCGACCACCAGCCAATCACAGCGGCCAAGCCGCGCCAGCTGGTTGAGCGTCAGGTCACCGGGATCGGCGCTGGTGACGTGGATTTCGCAGACTTCATCCTGCGCCTCTGATTGCCCCGTTATGGCAGCGGCAACGGCCAGTTCGGGTGCCGCAAGTGGCCGCAGCGGGTCCAGTGCCGCGCCGGGCGCCAGCGCACGCTCCCACAGGCGCCGCCGGTCCGACGGTGTCTTGTGCCGGGCAGCCGTTTCCGCGCGGGCCGCAAATATCGCATCTGCCAGCCGGCCAAGCGAGGCCGGCAGCAGCGATTCCAGCCGGCCACGCAGCGCGCGGGCCAGACTGGCCGAAGCCCCGCCGGTCGAGATGGCCACCACCACCGGCGAGCGATCGATGATGGAGCCCATTAGGAAATCGCTCATCGCCGGCTTGTCGACGACATTGACCAGCAGCCCGCGCGCCCTGAGCCGCGCCGCAGCCGCAGCCGCTTCGCCGTCGTCCTCCAGTGCAACAAATGCCAGTGTTGCAGCAACGGCGCTTTCATCGACCAGAATGCCGCCGGCCCCAAGGACGAGCCGGGCTTTTGCGTCGGCGGCCTCGCCCTGCCCCACCATGATCACGGTGCGGTTTTTCAAGGTGACGAAGATTGGCAGGCTGTCCATGACCTGGCTCTAGCTCAGGCTGCGACGCGCGTCATCCGCGCCAACAATGGCAGCGCTGCCGGCATCGCGCCGAGCCCGGTCATCAGGCCAAAACGCCCCAGCCGGTGCGTTGCCAGCCGCTGCATCATGGTCGCCAACCGCACCTGCCGCGCCGTGTCGCGGCGCAGCTGCGCCTGAAAGGCCGGCGCATCCCCGCCACCGGCAAGGTGCCTTGCTGCCAGCCAGCCACTGTGCAGCGCCATCGCCATGCCATCGCCGCAAAAACTGGGAATCACTGCCGCCTGATCACCCAGCCGCCACAACCCGTCAGCCGACGGCGGCGCCAGATAGCCATAGGGCACGCCGGAGATCGTCAATGGCCGGGCCAGCAGCGGCACGGCATCGGCAAGTGCCGCAAGGCCAGGCTCCGCCAGCAATGCCGCCAGCAGCGCGTCCCAATTGCCGCCGCACGCCTTGAACCGGTCGCGGCTGACCAGCAGGCACAGGTTCAGCCGATCGCCCTCGACCGGCTGCAATCCGGCATAGCCGCCATCATACAGCGTCACCGCCACGGTGCCGGCCATCTGGCGGTGGAGCGCAGGCGCGCGGAAGAACATCTTGAAGCCGATGAGATCGTCGATCACGCCAGCAGCTTCGCGGCCCTGCCCGCGCAAATCATGCTTGCCGGTCGCCAGCAGCAGCGGCCCGTCGCCGGCGTCGCCGTTGCTGGTGACGGCGCGGCCGCCCTGGATATGCCGCACGCTGACGCCGCGCTGCACTTCGGCCCCCAGCATCGCTGCATGGTCCAACAGGGCCGCATCCAGCACGCGGCGAGTGATGCTGGTGGCCACGAACGGCAAGGCGGCCCGGGCGCTGCGCCGGCCGGCGTGAAACGCCATCTGCGTGATCGGCACGCCGCCCAGCCGCGACAGGTCGAAGCCCAGCCTCGCCAGTGTCCGTGTCGCTTCGCCCGACAGGAATTCGCCGCAAATCTTGTCATGCGGCAAGGTCTCGCGTTCCAGCAGCAGCGGCGCCAGTCCGGCCCGGGCCATGCCTGCGGCGGCTGCGGCACCAGCCAGCCCGCCGCCGATGATCACCGGACGGCTCATCGGACGCGCGCCACGGTCCAGCGGAACGGCAGATGCCAGGTGATGCGGGCCGGCGGCGCACCGGCCGCGGTCAGCAGCCGGTCCCAGTCGCTTCGCACAAAGGCGCGGCGCACCGACAGGGCGCCGTCATGGGCAACGATGCTGTGCCAGCCCAGCAGCGCCGCCAACGCCCGAAAGCCGGCCCAGGCAATCGGGTGGCGGTGCAGGTCATTGATCAACCAGCCGCGCGCCGCCGTCTGTTCCATCCAGGTGATGAACGCGATCAGGTCCGCGTCGGACATGTGATGGGCGACGAGCGAGGAAATGATGAAATCCGGGCGTTCCGTCAGCGCGAATGCATCGCCGGTCAACCAGCGAATGCCCAAGCCCGGATCGGTGGCCGCAGCCGCCACCGGCGCGCTGCGAGGGTTGAGATCGATGCCGGCCAGATCGGCACTGCGTCCGGCGCGGCGCGCCCAGCCGGCAATGGCGCGCAGCATGTCGCCATGACCAAAGCCGACATCGAGCAACGAGAAACCCGCCATGCCGGCACTGGCACGCCGCAGCCACGCCAGCGTCGGCGGGCGGGCGCGGGTGATGGAATTGACGCGCGCGAGGTCAGCGATGACTTCGGCATAGGTGGCGGCGTCCAATGCCTCGTCATCCATCAATTCCGGCAAATCGGCACGGACCGAGAAATCGACAGCCTGCGCTGCGGGCATCAGCCCACCGTCCGGAACCGGAAGGATTCCGCCGCCAGCCCCGGCCCGAACGCCACTGCGAAGCCGGCTGCATCGCGTTCCACCTTGGTGCCGATGCCGGCCATGATGCGCTGGAGCACGAACATCAATGTCGCGCTGCTCATGTTGCCGAAATCGCGCAGCACGTCGCGCGACCAATGCAGCGCGCCCTGCCCCAGCCCATAGCCGTTTTCGACGGCATCGAGGATGGTGCGACCGCCCGCATGCACGGCCCAGACGCCGAAATCCTCGGGACGCTGCCCACGCAACAGGCCATCCGGCGACAGCGCATCGGCCGCCAGCGCGCGCTGGATTTTCTGGGGCACTTCACCCGACAGGTGCATGTCGAAACCCTGGTCGCCAATGCCCCAGGTGATGCTCTGCGCCGAATCCTCGATGGTGGCGGCGCGAAAGTCCTGCAACGCCAGACCCGTCTCGTCGGCGGTCACCAGTGCCGCAGAACAGCCGTCGCCGAACAGCAGCATCGACAACAGTGTCTCAAGGCTTTCGGTTTGCTGGAAATGCAGGGTGCACAGCTCGAGGTTGATCACCAGCACCCGCGCCGAGGGGTCGGACCGGACGAAATGATGCGCCAGCCGCAGCGAATTGACCGCCGCATAACAGCCCATGAACCCCACGGCGGTGCGCTCCACGCCGGGGTTGAGGCCAAGCGCCTTAACCAGCAACTGGTCGATGCCCGGCGCTGTCATGCCGGTGCAGGACGCGACAACAAGGTGCGTGATGCGGGCACGCTCGTCGTCGATGTTGAGCGCCGCCACGGCCTCCATGGCCAGCAGAGGCGCCGTCTTTTCAAAACGGGCCATGCGCGCGGCGGTGCCGGGAAAGGCGCCGGGCGTATAGAATCCCTCGGCATCGGCCGTGAAGCCATCGGGATCTGCTACCGGCGTGAAATAGCTCCAGCGGTGCGCGATATCGGCGCGGCCGACCATGCGCTTGAAGATCAACTGGTCGCGGCGCTGCGTAATCATGCCGCCGACAAACCGCACAAAGGCTTCATGAACATCATTGGGGGGCACAGCTGTGCCGATACGGTTGATATGGGCAACAGCCATGGTGGGAAATGCTCCTTGGGCAACGTAACGATGCTGCGCCGCAACCGTTCCAGTTGCAAGCCGGCAGCCTGTGACTGATAGATGCAGGTCTATGAACGATTGCTTCTCCGATGTGCCGGGCCTGCGGCTTGGCCACGCCCATGACGCACGCGCGCGCACCGGCGTGACGGTGATCGTGCCGGATGCGCCGGTGGTCATGGCCGTCGATGTGCGCGGCGGCGGGCCGGGCACGCGTGAAACCGATGCGCTGGACCCGGCGAATCTGGTCGAGCGCGTGCATGGCCTGTGCCTGGCCGGCGGATCGGTGTTCGGGCTGGCAGCGGCCGATGAGCTGGCGCTGCTGTTGTCGGCGGCCGGCATGGGTCTTGAGATGGGGCCGGATGTGCCGGCCGTGCCAGTGGTGCCGGGCGCGATATTGTTCGACCTGGCCAATGGCGGCAACAAGGCCTGGGGCATGACGCCGCCGTATCGCAGGTTGGCCGCAGAAGCGTTTGGCGCGCTGGGCAGCGATGACCGGTCCGGGCCGGTGGGTGCCGGCCATGGCGCCCGCGCCGGCAGCCGCGCCGGCGGTATCGGCAGCGTGTCGGCGCGCATGGCGTCTGGCCATGTCATCGGCGCCGTGATTGCCGCCAACAGCTTTGGCGAAGTTTACGCCGGTGCGCCGCCAGAAGGGGACGTGCCGATGCCCAAGCTGGACCGCCTGTCATCGCTGTCGCGGCAAAGCACCTGCATCGGCGCCATTGCCACCGATGCGCCGCTGACGCGTGCGCAGGCCCGGCGCATTGCCATGATGGCTCATGACGGTTTGGCCCGCGCCATCCGCCCGATCCACACACCCTTCGATGGTGACTGCCTGTTCGTGCTGTCCACGGCGGCCGACACCGGCGCCGGCGCCGATCCGGTCATGCTGACGCAGATCGGCACCATCGCGGCCGATCTGGTGGCGCGCGCCGTGCGCCGGGCAGTGGGATTGGATTGACGCAGGCTGCCGGGCCGCGTGTGCGCGGCTGATCGCGCAGCGCCTTGAACCTCCGGGTCAGCGCGGCTGATCGCGCAGCGCCGACAGGACCGATATCCGGGCGCGCAAGGCCGCAACGCGCGCCAACACGGCCTCGCCGCCCAGCCGGCCCGTCACGGCATCCTCCAGCGTATCAAGCCGCGATTGCGTGATGCTGAGCGGGATGAACACTGCATCGAAACCGCCAGCCGCCACATCCAGCGCAGCCGCCTGCGTCGAATCAGATGAAGCGGCTCGCGCCGCTGCGGCGGCGGCGATCAGTGCAGCTTGCGCCAAGGGCACCTGCGCTTCGACCGCAGCGATAGCCGTAGCGGCATCCGCCAACTGCCGGTCGGCGTCGGCGGGGATGGTTGCCACGGCGGCGGGCGCCACAGGCGACGCAGCCACGCCTTGCGGCCCGCAGCCAGCACTGCCGGTACAGCCGCCCAAAGGCGTGCGCGGCACCATCGGCGACGTCTCGCCGGCACGTGGCATCAGTGACGGCCAGGTTCCGGCACGCTGCCCCCGGCCGCACGCCGAAAGACCGAGCAAAAGGCAAAGGCAAAAAAGATATCGCATTCCCACCTGCTAATCTTCATCCAGACGGTTGCCAAGCGCGCCGCACGCCGCTAATGACCGCCGCCTTGCACCCGTAGCTCAGCTGGATAGAGCATCAGACTACGAATCTGAGGGTCGGACGTTCGAATCGTTCCGGGTGCACCAATCTCCTTGTTTTCCTCGTGGCCGCACAGCGGCTGCTCCGTTGATGTGGCATATCATCAAAGGTCGAGGCTGCCTTGCGCAGCAGGCGGGGCCTGCCGCTTGCGCGTCGTATCCGGCAAGCCCGCCTTGCGGCTGCCGTGGCGGGCGACGATGGCGCGGGCGGGCAGGGCATGCGCAGGGTCGCGGCGGATGGCAGTGATGGCGGCCCGGGCTTCGCGTGCAGCCTGTTCATGGCCCACAAGCGGGACGGGATAGGCCATAGCGGCACGCAGATCGGGCGGCGCCGTCCAAGGTTCGTGCACAAGCGGCGTCGGCAACAAGGCAAGCTCGGGCACCCAGCGCCGAATGAAAACGCCGTCCGGGTCCTGATCATGGCCCTGTTTGACGGGGTTGTAGATACGCGGAATATTGGTGCCCGTGGTGCCCGATTGCATCTGCACCTGCGCCCAATGGATACCCGGCTCATAGTCGGTGAAAAGCCGCGCCAGCGCCGTGCCGCTCAGCCGCCAGTCGAGCCGCAAATGATAGCTGGCGACCGCCATCACCATCGCGCGCATGCGGAAATTGAGCCAGCCGGTGGCGGCGAGGCTCCGCATGCAGGCATCGACGAACGGCCAGCCGGTGTTGCCGCCAAGCCAGGCCGCCAGCCGGGCCGCGTCATGGGCGTGCATCCCCTGATAAGCCGGATGCAGGCAACGCGCCTCCAGCCAGGGCGCATCTTCCAGTTTCTGGATGAAATGGCAGTGCCAATGCAGGCGGCTGATGAAGCTATCTATGGCCCGCGTGAACTGCGTGTCGTCCGATAATTTCCACCGCGCCCTCGCCTTGGTTGCCGCCTGGCAGGCTTCGCGCATCGACACAGTACCCAGCGCCAGATGCGGTGACAGCCGCGAACAATGATCGGCGCCGGTTGCAGGCGCCGACATTGCGCCGCGATAGCGGCGCCCGCGCGATGCCAGAAAGCTCTTGAGCAGCGCCAGCCCTTCGCGGCGGCCGCCGCGCTGCCGACCGGGGCATGGGTCATCAGCAAGGCCAAGCGCCGCCGGCTCGGGAATGGGGTCGCCGGTCAGGCCGGCAAAGGCAATGCAGTCGGGCGCAGCGAGGCGCGGCGCTGCCATCATGCCGTCCCAGCGTCCGGCCCAGCCGTTGCGGTTGTGCAGCGCCCGCCAGACGCCGTGCTGGCGACGTTCGGCCAATGGCACGCCGGCCCGGCGCGCCCACCGCCGCACGGCCCTGTCGCGTTCGAAGCTCCACAGATTGCCGGTTTCTTCATGGGCATGGATTGCGGCAATGCCGTGCGCCGCGTGCAGGCGCTCGAGCACATCGGCAGCCTCGCCCACCATGGTCACCAGCCGGGCACCGCGCGCCTGCAAGCTCAGATCGAGGTCGACCAAGCATTCGCGCAGAAAAGCAAACTGCCGTCCGCTGGCGTCGCGCTGCGCCCAAAGTGACGGTTCGATTATATACAGCGGCAGGATGGCCCGCCCGCCGGCCATTGCCGCAGCGAGCGGCGCATGGTCATGCAGGCGCAGATCGCGCTTGAACCAGACGATTTCCATGCCGCATGCCTTACCTTCCAGCCCGAAGTGCCGCGCCGCGCGCCATGTCGCAGGGCAAGATTGGCTGCCCAAAGTCTTGTTGGGGCAATAGCTACGCCGCAGCGAGAGCGTCAGAGAGGAAACGCACGATAGTCGCCATGAACAGGTCGAACCTGTCATGGTGCAGCCAATGGCCGGCGTCCGGGAATGTCACGACCTCGGCATTGGCGAAATGCACGGCGCGGCCATCGGCCTGCGGGTTCGAGGCCCAGCTTTTTTCGCCATACAACAGCAATGTCGGGCAGGTGATTCGCTGCCACAGCGCTTCCATCTGGTCCTGCGGCGTATCGCTGATCCAGGGCAAATGCAGGTAATTATCGAATTTCCAGCTGCACGTGCCATCCTCGTTGTGGTTGACGCCGTGGATGGTCAGGTGCCGGGCCTGCTCATCCGACAAAAAGCTGTTTTCGCTTTTCATCCGCGCCAGCGCTTCATCGATATTGGCATAACGGCGCGGCAGCCGGGCAGCGGCGGCGCGCTTGGCCTCGATCCAGCCGCGCTGACGCGCCGCGAAATCCTCGGCCTGTCGCTTGGCCAGCATCGCCGGGCTGGGGCCGAGCCCCTCGATCGCCACCAGCTTGCGGACATTGTCCGGATACAGCCCGGCATAGCGCAGGGCGATGCTGCCGCCCATTGAGTGCGCGACGATGGTGACGGGTGCGAGACCCTGCTGATGAACCAGCTGCGCCAGATCATAGACATAGGCCATCGAGCCATATTCGCCGTCGGGCGACCAGGCCGAATCGCCGTGGCCGCGCCAATCGGGGGCGATGACGTGCCAGTCGCGGCGCAGCTGCTGCGCCGTCCAGTCCCAGCTGCGGCAATGGTCGCGGCCGCCGTGCAGCAGCAGCAAGGGCGGCGCACCGGCATTGCCCCAATCGGCATAGTGCAGCCGAAGCCGCTGGGAGGTGAAACTGTGCGATGTGGGGCCGGCCATGGTCATGGGCGCTTCGTCGCGCACCCGGACAGGCGCGTCAACCGCCGTCTGCCCTGCATCGTCACAGGCGGCACAGCCCACAAGACAGCCTACAGGACCCTGCCAAACTCGGGCATTTCGCACAGCGCGCAGCGCGGCTAAGGACAGGTGACTGAAAAAAGGGACCGCCATGTCGTTGCCGCCTGACCGCACCCCCGTCATCATCGGCGTGGGCGAGATCACCCACCGTCCGGCCGACCCGGCATCGGCGCTCGAACCATTGGAACTGATGGCGCAGGCCGTGCGCAGCGCCGACGAGGATGCCGGCGGCGGCTTTCTGGCGCGCATCGACAGCCTTGATGTCATCAACATCGTGTCATGGCGCTATGACCGGGTCGCACAGCGGCTTGCCGAACGGCTTGGCATCGTGCCGCCGCGCGCCGTTTATGGCCAGGTCGGCGGCGAAACGCCGATGGCGCGGCTGAACGAGGCGGCGCTGCGCATCATGAACGGCAACAGCGTGGTGGCAGTCATCAGCGGAGGCGAGGCCATGCACGCCGTGTCCAAGGCGCGCGCCGCCGGCATCACTCTGCCATGGACGCCGCCGGCCAAGGTGCCGGAAAACCCGATCATCGCGTCAGAACATGTCACGCCGCTCGCCATCCGCCATGGCATCATGCAGCCGGTCCATATCTACCCGCTATACGAAAACGCTACGACGCCGGCCTGGGGCCTGACCCCGGCACAGGCGCTGGCCGAAAGCGGCGCCGCCTATGCCGCCATTTCTGCCGTGGCAGCCGCCAACCCGCACGCCTGGAACCGCAAGGCTTTCAGCGCCGACGAGATCACGACGGCTGGCAGCGACAACCGCATGATTGCCTGGCCCTACACCAAGCGCATGGTCGCCAACAACACGGTCAACCAGGCTGCCGCCGTGCTGATGACCAGCCTTGCCGTGGCGCGCGCGGCTGGCATCCCGGAACATCGCATCATCCACATTCATGGCGGGGCGTCCGCAGCCGAGCCGATGGATTATCTGGAGCGGGACCAGTATGTGCATTCGGTGGCGCAGGATGCCGTCCTCGAACAGGCGATGCGTATCGCTGGCAAGCCCTTTGACCGGGTGGAACTGTACAGCTGTTTCCCGACCGTGCCCAAGATGGCGCGGCGCACGCTGGGGCTGGACGCATCGGCGCCGCTGTCGGTGACCGGCGGGCTGAGCTTTGCCGGCACCGGCCTCAATTGCTACATGCTGCATGCCGCAGCGGCGATGGTGCGTTCCTTGCGCGACAAGCCAGCCGACCAAGCGCTGCTGTATGGGCAAGGCGGCTATGTCACCAAGCATCACGCGCTGGTTGTCGGGTGCAGCCCCGGCGTGCCGGCCATGTTGATGCTGCCAGTGAATGTGCAGGCCGCCGCCGAGGCCGCGCGCATCGAAGTGCCGCATTTCGACGGTGGTTATGCCGGCCAGGCGCGGCTTGAGACGTTCAGCGTCGTCTATGACCGCGACGGCGCCCCCAGCCATGGCAGCGTCATCGGCCGCACGCCAGAGACTGACCGGGTCATGGGGCGCATCGATATCGGCGATGCTGACACAATGGCCGCACTATTGGCCATGGACCGTTCGCCGGTGGGGCTTGAAGGCCGGGTCAGTGTTGATGACGATGGACTGCAACGCTGGCACATGGCCTGAGCCGGGTTAGCCGGTCGCCAGCGGGTCCATCTGGTCCAGCGCGCGATACAGCAGCACGGCGGTCGCCACTGCGACATTCAGGCTGTCGGCGGTGCCCAGCATCGGCAGTCGCACCAGCGCGTCACAGGCCTGCGCATAGTCCGCCGGCAGGCCCGATTGTTCATTGCCCATGAACAGGAACGTCGGCGCTGAAAACGCATGTGCGCGGTAATCGACCGTGCGCCCGTCCAGCGCAGCGCCGACCAGTTGCCCCGGCCCGGAGCTTAGCCAGGCCAAAAATTCGTCGCCGCTGGCCTGCGCCACTTTTCGGGTAAACAGGGCGCCCATGCTGGCACGCACCGCCTCAAGGCTGAACGGGTCGCAGCACTGGTCCAGCAGGATGACGCCGCCGGCGCCCACCGCATCACAGGTCCGCAGCATGGTGCCGAGATTGCCGGGGTCCTTGAGGTTTTCCGCCACGACCCACAAAGGTGCAGTGCCTCGGTCGATCAGCGCCAGAGATGTATCCGGGATAGCATATGCTGCGGCAACCGCGCCGGGATTATCCTTGCCGGTGAGGCGGTGGAGAAGATCGCGGGTGGAGCGGATGACCATGCCGCGCGCCTCCCCGGTGGCGTCGATCAGCGCGCGGGTCAGCGGGTGGCCCTGCGCATCCTCGGCATAGATCAGATAGGCCGGCGTGCGCCCGGCTTCCAACGCCTCGGTGCAGACGCGCAAGCCCTCGGCCAGGAACAGCCGGTGTTCGCGCCGCGCCTTTTTGTCGGCCAGCGACTTGAGTGTCTTGAAAACGGGGTTGGCCGCCGAAGTGATGTCATGAACGAGAGGCGGGCGCATCACAGGGCCACGATATTGTAATTGTGCCACAAAAAGATCGACAAGGCGCCGCGATGGGGCGCCATGGCAGCCGCCAGGTCGCGAGACTGTTTCTCGGTGGGGCGTTTTTCCAGCCCGAGCAGCCGGCCAAGCTGGATTTGCAGCGCCAGGTCGCCGGCCGGGAACACATCCGTGCGCCCCTCGGCAAACAGCAGGTAGATTTCCGCCGACCAGCGGCCGATGCCCTTGACCGATGACAGCAGCGCCACAGCCGCATCGTCATCGTGCGGCAGCGCCGCGAAATCGATCGTCCCGCCGGTGACAGCCTGCGCCAACGCATGAACATAACTGGCTTTTTGCCCGGACAGGCCGGCACCGCGCAATGTCTCGATCGGCGTCGCGGCGACCCGTGCCAGATCGTCCATGTCGCCGCCGCAGGCCGCTTCCAGCCTGTTCCAGATGCTGGCTGCAGCCTTGGTCGAAACCTGCTGGGCGACAATGGCCCGCATCATGGTGCCGGCGCCCCGGCTGCGCAGCCGCGGTTCGGGATAGCCGGTGGCCGCCAGCGCCGCAGCGATTTCGGCGTGGCGCGCACCCAGCGCATCAAGGCCAAGGCGCAATTGTTCGGCAGACAGTCCCATGCCCGGACCGATAGTCGCATGCGCCGGTCAAGGCCAGAGCCGCTGACGGGGATGATGTCCGATTACAGCTGGCGCAGCGGCACGCACAGGCAGATGTGCGTTTTGCGGCGCACTGGGTTATGGACATGGCCGATATGTTCGACGACCTGAAACACAACGGCTTTTTCCATGACAAGAACCGCGCCTTCTGGATTCTTCAGGGCGGCGGCTGGATTGCCTATCTATTGCTAAGGGCTTTGTCGGGATTGGCCAATTCCATGGGCGTGTCGTTCATCCTGCCGGCGATGATCATCACGGCCACAGGGTTTTCGCTGACGCTTTTGATGGCGGCGGCCTATCGCCGGGTCATCGTCATGCGGCCGCTGTGGACCTGGATCTGGACGACGGTGATCCTGTGCGGCGGCGCCGCGCTGTTTTCCGTGCTCGAAGTCTGGGCGCATGCGACATTCTATCAGCCGGGCTGGAAGCCGCAGGGCATCGAATTTCTGGGGGCCATCCTGCTCGATTTCTCGGTTCTGGGTGCCTGGACCGGGCTGTATTATGGCATAAACTATTACCTGCTGCTTGCGGCACAGTCCGAACGCATGCTGAGCGTGGCGGCGCAGGCCAATTCGGCGCAACTGGAAATGCTGCGCTACCAGCTCAACCCGCATTTCCTGTTCAACACGCTGAACTCCATCTCGACGCTGGTGCTGTTGAAACAGACAGAACGCGCCAATGCCATGCTGTCACGGCTGGCCTCGTTCCTGCGCTACAGCCTTGTCGGCGAACGCGAGGGACTGGCCACCGTGGCGCAAGAGGCAGAGGCGCTGAAGCTGTATCTCGACATCGAACGCACACGCTTCGAAGCGCGGTTGCGCACACGGTTCGATATCGCACCCGATGTACTTGGCGCGCGGCTGCCATCGCTGCTGCTGCAACCGATCGTGGAAAATGCCGTCAAATATGCCGTGACACCGTCTGAAACCGGCGCCGATATTCTGATCGATGCGCGGCGCATGGCCGACAGGCTGGTGCTGACTGTTGCCGATACCGGGGTGGGCCTCAGCGGCGTTGCCACGCTGCCCAGCGGCGATCCCCAGCCTTCTGGCACCAATGTCGGCCTGGCCAATATCCGCGAGCGGCTGGTACAGGCCTATGGTACCGACCACCGGTTCGAACTGGCCGAGAACCAGCCGCACGGGCTGATCGTGCTGATCGACATTCCTTATCAGACCGACGCCAACGGCACAGCACAAGCCGCCTCAAGCCTGCCATTTGTTCAGCCCACAGCCATGGCGACGCAGTAAGGTGAGGTTATGACAATACGAACCATATTGGTTGATGATGAGCCATTGGCCATCCAGGGCCTTGAGTTGCGCTTGCAAGCCTTTGATGATGTCGAAATCGTCGAACGCTGCGCCAACGGCCGCGAGGCGATCCGCGCCGTCAAGACTCTCAAGCCCGACCTGGTGTTCCTCGACATCCAGATGCCTGGGTTCGACGGGTTTTCGGTGGTGGCCGGGCTTGCCGATATCGATCCGCCGCTGTTCGTCTTTGTCACGGCCTTCGGGCAGCACGCACTCAAGGCCTTCGAGGCCCAGGCCGTCGATTATCTGATGAAACCCGTCGAGCAGGAGCGCCTCGCCGACACCATCGAACGCGTCCGCCAGCGGCTTGCCGAAAAACAGGGTGCGCAGGACAGCGAGCGATTGAAGGAAATCCTCACCGAAGTGGCGCCAGGCGCCGTGCCGGATGACATGGCCGACCAGCCCGCAGCGAGCCGTTTCGAGAAGGTGATCAACATCAAGGATCGCGGCCAGATTTTTCGCGTCGACGTCGGCGATATCGAGCGCATCGATGCGGCTGGCGATTACATGTGCATCTATACCGCTGATCAGACGCTGATCTTGCGCGAAACAATGAAAGACCTTGAAAGACGGCTCGACCCACGCAAGTTTCAACGCATTCACAGATCAACAATTGTCAATCTCGACAATATCAAAAGCGTAAAACCTCACACGAATGGCGAATGTTTTCTTGTATTGGCATCTGGCACGCAAGTAAAAGTCAGTCGCAGCTACCGGGATGTCGTCGCACGCTTCCTTTAACTATTTGTTTACTGAATTATGTAAATCGAGGTTTACAAATCAAGTGTAAACAATATATTAACTTCCTTGCGGCTCAATTGTTTGCACAGGTGGCACGTTTCTTGCTTGGTTGGTCGCGGTACCCCCCCGCTACCATCCAGGAGTTGTCCATGCGTACGAAGAATTTTGCCCGGCTGGCCACTGCCGCTCTGGCCGCCACGCTGCTTGCCAGCAGCGCCAATGCCGTCGCGTTTTTGAACGGAAGCTTTGAAGACGGCACATTCACCGGCGCGCCCTTCGACACACTCGCCCCCGGCGACGCGTCCATGACCGGCTGGGTCATCGAACCCGCTGGTGTCGACTGGATCGGCGGCTTCTGGCAGGCGTCGAACGGCAACCGCTCGGTCGATCTGTCTGCCTTGTCCACAGGTTCGGTTTTCCAGCAGATCAGCGGTCTTCAGATCGGCAAGCAATACACCGTCTCGTTCGACTTGTCGGCCAACCCCGGCGGCGGCTTGCGCACGGTGCAGTTGACCACCACCACCACCGGCAACCAGGTGTTCGATCATTTTTATGACGTGACTGCAGCCAACAGCTTCGGCGACATGCGCTACGAGCGCCGCAGCTTCACGTTCACAGCGGTGAACACGATGCACGCATTTCAGTTCCTCAGCCGCGAAAACAACCCCTTTGGCCCGGTCATCGACAATGTCTCGATCAGCCTGGTGCCGGAACCTGCCATGTGGGCGATGATGCTCGCCGGCTTTGGCCTGGTCGGCGCGACGATGCGTCGTCGCAGCCGGGCGGTCGCTGCCTGACAGCAGCAAAAATCTGCGCATGAAACGGCCCGGGGCGCCTGCCCCGGGCCGTTTTTCGTTGCACATGTCAACGCCCGTTCAAGACGCAGCCGGCGACCCCTGACAGACTTTGGGCCGGCAAGAATCTGGTATGCGTTCGTCGAAGGCCTCGTCGACCTGATCGGCCAGCGCCACTCGCACCAATCCCGACCAAAGGGAACAAACCAATAAATCGGCACACATCGCGCATAAATGAGCGAGCAATTAAAGAGTTTTGGCAATTTTATGACTGTTTATTTTGTGTTTAGGTAATAGTGTAAGCCTGAATTTACATTGTCACTATAAATACATGGTTAATTTAGTTACGAATCAACCACTTGCGCAAATGGCATGCTTATTGCTTGTATCCTGTCGCCTCTAACCCCCTCAAGGAGCAACAAAATGAGTAGAGTGTTACTGATCGCAGCCTGCATGGCCGCCGGCCTGCCTGCCCCCGCAGCAGCCGTTTCCTTCATGAAGTCCAGCATGGCCAGCGCATCGGCCTGGCAGTTCGCCAGCGGTGACAGCAGCGTGACCTTGTCCAGTCTTGGTGACCGTTCTGCTTATCAGCAGCTTTCGGGCCTGCAGGTCGGCAAGGTTTACAAGCTGTCCTTCGATCTTGGCGCCCTGAGCGCGGGTTCTGGCCGTACGGTGCGGCTGACTACCACCACCACCGGCAACCAGGTCAGCGACCATTTGTTCAACGTCGGCGGCCTTGAAGGCGAAATGGTCGGCGGGCGCTTCGTCGTGAATTTCACCGCCGTGCGCTCGACACAGAACTTCCAGTTCATCAACCGGGAGCAGGATGGTCTTTCGCTGGTGCTCAGCAATGTGCAGGCCAGCCTGGTGCCCGAGCCTGAAATGTGGGGCCTGATGCTCGGCGGCTTTGGCCTGGTGGGCCTGGCGATGCGCCGCCGCAGGCCGATGATCGTCGTTTCCTGAACTTCGGCAAGTAGCGACAATCTGGCCCGGAGGCGACTCCGGGCCATTTTCGTGTCAAACGAACCCGTGTCGCTCCATCCAGCCGATGACGATTCCTGCGGCTTTCGCAAGATGCTCCGGCTGGCCGGCATAATAATGCGTCGCGCCCTTCACCTCGTGCAGTTCCCGGTCCACTTGCGCCACGCAATCATACAGGCGCCGCGTGTGGCTGGGTGTGCAGGCATCATCGGCGGTGTTGCCGATGACCAGCACCGGCACGCTGATACGCGGGCCGCAGGCCACACCATCGGCATGGCTGAGCAGGCTCCACTGGCTGAGCCATGATCGCAGCGTGGTGAACCGCCCCAGCCCGCCGGGGCTGTCGTTGATCAGGCGCGGATCACCCAGATAGCACCCGCCCGGCACCCGGTCGTTGGGATCGACCGCCGGGTCGAGCCAGCGCGGATCGGCCATGGTGCCATGGACGATGAAGGCGCGTTCGGCATGGGGGCCTTCGCGCGCCGTCAATTCGGCCAGCGTGCGCTGCGCCCAGGCCGTGATGCGCGCGCTGCGGGCAATCTGCCGGGCGCGAAATTCCGCCAGGAACGCCGCGCTGTAGGGCGGCTGGGCGCAGGCGGGATCGTACAGGTTCCACTGCGGATCGCGGCGCGCCGGGTCGCCCTCGTCGATGATCGACGGGTCCAGCCATTCGGTCAGCGTATGCGACCGGCTGACGTGCGCCGCGAGCAGCATCACGGCATCGGCAGGCTGCAGCGCCGCTGCCGTCAGGTCGGGCGGATCGCCGGCGGGCGTGGCCGTGACCCGCGGGTCCTCCGCCTCGGCCTGATAGAACAGTGACAGGCTGCCGCCGCCCGACCAGCCGGCGAGGATGACCTTGGCATAACCGAGCTTGTCACGGGCATGCGCCACCCATTTGCCCAGATCGGTGGCGACTTTTTCCATGATCAGCGCATTGTCGTTGTTGGGATAACGTGAGACCGCCGACAGCACATGAACACCCGCAGCCGCCAGCGCGCCGGGCAGCGGCAGATAATGCATGATGCCCATGGGGTGCATGAAGATCAGGATGGTGTCCGACGGCGTCTCGGGTTTGAGATGCTGGGCCTGCAACGCCACGACGCCGCCGATGCCGCCATAGGTGTCGCGCAGGCCGACCGGCTCGCGAAAGCCGATCAGCAACGGGATGCGGGCAAAGCTCAAGCCGCCTGCTCCGATCCAGCTGCCTTGCGGGCTGTCCAGGCATCGATCACGGCGCGGGCAGTTTTCGCCTCCTCTGCCATTATGGAGTCGTGGTCGGCGGCGCGGGTGGTGATTTCCAGCGGCAGGCCGTTCGGGTCGGAGAAATACACCGATTTGACAAAGCCGTGATCGATCGGCCCGAAACAGGGCACGCCGCCAGCATTGAGCTTGTCGCGCCAGTCCATCAGGATTGCCTCGTCCGCCGCCTCGAAGGCGACATGCCGATCAAAGCCGTGCACCAGCTTGAAATCGCCTTCCTTCGCGCTGCCCGGCGCATCGAAAAAAGCCAGGTAATTGCCGTCGCCGAGCGCGAAGAACAGATGCACGAACGGATTGGGCAGGCCCGACCCCGGCTCCTTCTCCTCCTGCACCACGGCGGCGAGCGGCAGGCCGAGCACATCTTCGTAAAAGGCCCGCGTTTCCTCCGCATCCCGGCAGCGATAGGCGGAATGATGAATGCCCCGCAGCGCCGCCGTCCGGGCCAGTTCCTGCACGATTGTCATCTGTCACTCCTCTATTTGGCGCAGTCTGGCAGTATCGGCGATACCTTCGCAAGCTCAGCGGATTGGCAGGGCAAAAGTGGCGGGCAACATGGGTTGG
>NZ_JANPCD010000107.1:0-10177 GCF_031430775.1 Sandarakinorhabdus sp.
CGGCCCGATCGCGGCGCCGCCGTGCCACGCGCCGACATGACCATCGCCCAACGCGAGGCCGCGCAGTGACGGCACCGCCCGCGCCAGCGTGTCGGCAAACAGCGGCGGCGCGCGCCGGCCAAGCGCCTCGGGAGCGGCGGCGGCAAACATCAGCACTTCGGCGAGCATCAAGGCATCAAGCGGCGCGCGGCTGACCATGCCGCCATCGGGCAACACCAGCTTGGCCATCAGCGTGTCCAGTGCCGCCTGCGCCACCCGCTCGCGCGATTCGCCGCCCGGAATCAACACGCCGGCCGCATAAAGCCCGGCCAGCGCCCAAGCCTTTGGCAGGCCATCGGTCATGCGTAGCGCCGCCCTGTCGAGATGCCTCGCCCATGTCGCAAGCGCCGACAGAACAGCCGAGCGATAGACCTGGTCCGATGACGACAGGATCAGCGGCGCATGGCCCAGCGCGAACAACAGCCGTCGCCCGGTTATATCGCCGCGCCACGCCTGGGGGTGGAAATCGGCAAAGTCGGCAAGCCAGCGCCTGACCAATGGTTCCGCGTGCTGCGCGCGGCTGCGATAGTCGCCCGGCAGCACCGCCAGATCACGCAGCCAGGCCCAGCTGTTGGCCCATTGCGACCAGTCCGCCGGCAGCGACGGCGCGGCAAAAGACAAATCGCGCGTCATCACCGTCTGGCCGCCATGGACCAGCCGACCGGCGCTGATGCGTTCGGCGATCTGTTCGTCGCCGGCGATCGGATCGACCGGCACGCCAAGCAGCTTCAGCGGAAAACGCCCTCGCAGGCGCAGGCGGTGCAGTGGCGATTGGTAGACCGACTGCGAGACGCGCGCGGCCACGCGTTCGGACAGCGACGGCCCACGATCGCCGCCGACGCGCAGCAGCGTGCCTTCTTCGGAGAGGTCCTCCGGCGCCGGATCACCCTGCGGTTTTGCCTGAGGTTTCCACTGCCGCGCCATGCCTCAGCCCCGCAAGGCCGCGATATTGGCGGCATAGTTCTCGGCGCCGCCGCGAAAGGTCGCGGTACCGGCCACCAGCACATCGGCGCCGGCAGCAATGGCGCGAGGCGCGGTCAACCGATCGATACCGCCATCGACTTCGAGGTCGATGGCCCGGCCGGTCTTGTCGATCATCTTGCGGATTGCCTCGATCTTGCGCAGCTGGCTGTCGATGAAGCTTTGCCCGCCGAAGCCCGGATTGACGCTCATGACCAGGATCAGGTCAAGATCGTCGATGATATAGTCGAGCATCTTGGCCGGCGTTCCGGGGTTGAGCGACACGCCCGCCTTTTTGCCCAGCGCCTTGATGCGCTGCACCGTGCGATGGATGTGCGGCCCTGATTCGGGATGCACGGTCAGGATATCGGCGCCGGCCTCGGCAAAGGCATCAAGATAGGGGTCGGCCGGCGAAATCATCAGATGCACATCCAGCGGCAGATGCGTGTGCGGGCGGATCGCCTTGACCACCATTGGCCCGATGGTGATGTTGGGCACGAAATGCCCATCCATGACATCGACATGGACATAGTCGCAGCCGGCAGCCGTGATGGCGCGCACTTCCTCGCCGAGACGGGCGAAATCCGCCGAAAGGATCGACGGGGCGATGCGAACTGGAGCCTGCATGCCGCGGCCTTAGCAGGGCATGCAGGCGCCGGGTAGGGGTGTTACGCGCGCTGCTTCAAAAGCCGCGACACCGTCTCGTCGAACTCGCGCTTGGCCTTGACGTTGAGAGCGCCGGTCGCCGGTCCCGACCAGCCAACATGCACTTCCTTGACCAGCCCGTCGCGGCCGATGAAGATCGTGGAGGGATAGACTTTGACGGGGCCGAGCGCGCCCAGCACCTTGATCGTGTCTTCGGGCACCGGCTGGCCACCATACACCATCGGATAGGGCAGTTTGTAGCGGGACTTGAAGCTGGCCATCTGGCGGAAGGCGCGGGCCTGGTCGGTGCCATATTCGAATTGCAGGCCGATCATTTCCAGCCCTTCGGCGCGGCGGCGGCTGGCATAAGGGCCAAGATACATGGCCTCGTCATGGCAATTGGGGCACCAGGCGCCGCCGATCGAGATCACCACGACCTTGCCCTTGTAGCGGGCGTCCGACAGGCTGACGAAACCGCCGGTGCCATCGGGCAGGCGAAAGGACAGCCGCTCGCCGCCGGGTTTTTCCACCGCAACGGCGGCCATGTCGGCGTTTTTCTCGCGCCGGGCCGTCCAGGCGGTGCCGGCGGGACGCGAGGTCGCGGCAAACTGCGCGCCCCTCAAGGCGCCGCCGTCCAGCGTTGCCGTCCACAAATTGGTGAAGCTGCCATCAAAGGTGGAAAGGCGCAGCTGCTTGCCGGACAGCTCGCCCGACAGATAGCGCATGTCGCCCGACGGCAGTTGCACGCTGCCCGACACCAGGCTGCCGACCTGTTTGAGATTGGCGATGCCGCGCACCTTGCCGTCGCCATATTCCACCACCCAGCGGCCGGAGACATTGCCGGCTGCTGATGCCGGCTGCGGCGAGAACCGCCAGTTGCCCCGCACGCCGGTTGCCGGCAGCGTCACGGTACCGACACTGCGCAGCACCGTGGCGGCGCCCGTCAGCCGGTCATCGCTGCCGTGCGTCAACACCAGGCGGCTGTTGTAGCTGGGAAAGGTGAGCGTGACCGTCTCGCCGGCAACGCTGACCTGTTCGGCGCGCACCCGTTCGGGCGCATTGACCAGCACGGCGACCGGGCCGGTCTTGCCGGCGCGCAGTTCCAGCGTGAACGGCACCGGCCCGCCGGGATGCTGATCAAAACTGACCCGCCAGACGCCGTAAGGCCCGGCAGGCGCCGCCACCGCAATAGCGGCGCCAAGCCCGATGGCCAACAGCGCCGTCAACCGTGCGGCGAGCCGAAAAATCATGTTTGAGCTGATTGTCATGACACCCCCCTGCCAAGCCCTGAACCGGCCTGCCAGCCAGCGTTTCTTTGGTCAGGGCAAAATTCGCTTTGCCCTGACTTGCTTTGTCCTGCGGCTCAGCCGCTTGTCTTGATCTTGATCGCTTCGCGCATGGCGTCGGCCTCGCTCAGCACCGCCCAGGCCGCCTGCACGGCGCGGAACCGGTCGGCGGCTTCGGTGCCAGGCCCCGCCACATCCGGGTGGCTGGCCTTGGCGGCGGCGCGCCAGGCGGCCTTGATCATTGTCATGTCGGCATCGGTATCCAGCTCCAGAGCCTTCAGCGCGTCCAGTTCGGCGCGGCTGCGGCTGCCATCGCCTTCGCCGCCCCATTGCCAGTGGCTGGCGCGCTGGTACTTGGTCTGGCGCTGTTCATCGGCTTCGCGGCTGGCGGCTTCTTCGGGTGTCAGATTGGCGAAGTAATCCCAGCCGGCATTGTACTGCGCGGCATGGCCTTCGCAGAAATACCAGCGTTCGGGGCGATTGGGCGCCTTGGGCGCCGGCCGGTCGCCGACATTGGTGCAGCCGTCGCGGTCGCAAATCTTCACCTGCGCCGCCGCCGTGCCGCTGCCGTAGGGACGCCAGCGCGGAAATCCCCAATCATCGGTGCGGCGTGAACGTGGCAAATCAAGAACCCGTTATTGCTGATATCCGCCGCAGATTCGGCACAAGCACGAAACATAGGCCAACGCCGCACCGCCCGCCAGTGCGGCTGGACGGGGGCGACGCTTTGCCCGAAGAAGGCGGCACATGTTCGCGCTTTTGGCTTCCCGCCGTTTCGGCCCCTTGTTCGTCACCCAGTTCCTGGGGGCCTTCAACGACAATCTGTTCAAGACGGCTTTCATCTTCCTGGTGGCCTATAGCCTCGCTGCCGGCGATCCGGCCCGCGCCGCCACCATGGCGACGGTGGCGGCCGGCGTGTTCATCCTGCCGTTTTTCCTGTTTTCCGGCCCGGCCGGCGAGTTGTCGGACAATCGCGACAAGGCGATGATCGCCCGGGGCGTCAAGGTCGCCGAAATCGCCTTCATGCTGCTTGGCGCAGTCGCAATGGCGCTGGAATCAGAGTGGCTGGCGCTGGCCGTCATCTTCCTCATGGGCGTGCACTCCACGGTGTTCGGGCCGATGAAATATGCCATCCTGCCCCAGCATCTGGCGCCGCATGAACTGATTCAGGGCACCGGGCTGGTCGAAGGCGCGACCTTTGTGGCGATATTGCTTGGGCAGATTGCCGGTGGGCTGCTGCCCGCGAGTATCGCCGGCCCGGTGGCGATTGCTGTTGCGCTTGCCGGATGGCTGGCGGCGCGCTTCATCCCGGCGGCCCCGCCCCAAGTCCCCGGCCTGCCCATCGACTGGAACCCGCTGCGTGCCGGCCGCCGCGCGCTGGGCGAAGCGTTGTCGAACCGCGAGCTGGCCATTGCCACCTTGTGCGTGTCGTGGTTCTGGGCGCTGGGGGCCGTTTACACCAGCCAGTTCGTGCCGCTGGCGCGCAACGACATGGGCGGCACCGAAGGCGTGGCGACTCTGTTTCTCGCGGCGTTTTCCATTGGCATCGCGGCGGGCTCGGCGCTGACCAGCCGCCTGACCGGCGGGCGTGTCAGCACCAGATTGTGCATCTGGACCGGTCTGGCCATGGCGGTGGCCGGGGTGGACATGGTTTTTGCGCAAGCTGCGCTCGGGAGCGCCCCCAAGGATGTCGCGGCATTCCTGGCGATGCCGGCCGGCTGGCGCGTGCTGGCGGATTTCCTGGGGCTTGCCATTGCCGGGGGCATTTTCTCGGTGCCGCTTTATGGTGTTCTCCAGACTGCGACCAATCCCGGCAGCCGTTCACGCGCCATAGCCGCGAACAATATCGTCAACGCCTTTTTCCAGGTCGGCGCCGTGCTGGCGATTGGCGCTGCCATTTCGGCTGGTGGCAGCATTCCGGTCGTGCTTGCCGCTGCTGGCTGCACCGTGGTCCTGCTGGTGCCTTTGCTGCGACGGTTGCCGCGCTGACACAATTCAGTCAGCAGAAAACGCTGGCAATATAGTTGGTTAACGAACGTTTGTTTCCATTTACAAATGGTAATGTGGCGGCTAGGACGCTGTGCAACCCAACAGCCCGAGGCTCCAGTCACATGTTTCGCAACGTCGTTTTCGCCATGGCCGCAGCAGCGGCAATTTCGGCTCCCGCCTCGGCGGTGACCGCCCTGTCCTTCGCGTTCGGCAGTGGGGTCGCCGCGACGACCAATGTCGCATCGCTGGCCCGAACGACTGGCGGCCTGACGCTGACCGCCACGGCGCGCCAGTTCACGGCATTCCCGGCATCCCTGACCAGCCTGTCGCAGACGACGGCAACCGGCCAGATCCAGCGTTCGCTGTCCGGCATCGGTATCAACGGCGGCGCCTCGAACCCGCAGATGGACACCAATTTTCCGGGCGCGCGCGAAGCGATCCTGATCAGCGGCAGCAGCGATTTCTCGCTGCGCGGTCTCCGCCTGTCGTTCATCGACAATGACGACACGCTGCAGGTCTATGGCGTTCGTGCCGACGGCAGCCTGGTCAATCTTGGCTATCCGGGCGTGGTCCGCCGCGGCTTGACGGGCGGCAATGCCGGCCTGTCGCTGCTGGCCGGGCAAGCCACGGGCACGGATTTCAACGCCGGCCTCAACGGCGGCACCCAGTCCCTGACGCTGGTCAATCCGACCACCTATTTCACCCGTTACCTGTTCACCAGCCGCGAACGCGGCGATGCGGCCTATCTGGGCACGCTCGGGCAGGGCTATCGCCTCGATTCGCTGACGGTCGGCGTGCCTGAGCCGGCAAGCTGGGCGATGCTGATCGCCGGTTTTGGCCTGGTCGGTGCTGCCAAGCGTCGCCGCCGGATCACTGCTGCGGCCTGAACCACCCGCGCCATGGTCACAAAGGCGCCGCCCGGCAGGACCAGGCGGCGCCTTTTTGCGTCAGGTCCCCAGGATTCAGGCCCCCAGGATTCAGGCCTTCAGGTTTCAGGCCTTCAGGTTTCAGGGCGCTGGCGCGCGGGGCATGGCTGCGATCCAGGCGCGAACCAGCGCAACACCCTCGGCATGGGCCATGCTGCGGCCGAACTGCGGCATCATCACGCCGGGTTCACTGGATTCCATGCGGTGCACCAGGATCGATGCGTCCGGATCCCCGGGCACAATCGCAAAGGTGCGGCCGCCGGAACCGCGTCCGGCGGCTACCGGGCGCTTCCACAGGCCGAGATGGGCCGGCACCGCCTCGTCATGGCGCAGGTACAGCCCGGAATTGGAGGCAAAGCCGGCCCGGTCATGGCAATGGCCGCAGTTGACATCGAGATAGGCGCGCGCCCGTTCCGCCAGCGGTTCCGAAGGGTCGTCCCAGCGGGCAAGGCGCGGCAAATTTGCCGGCAGATTCGCCGGCAGGCCCTGCAAGCGCCCGGATGCTGCCCATTGCAGCAGCTGGTTGCCGTCATGACCGCGCAGCGCACCGTTGAGGTTGCCAGCCGTTGGCCCGATCGGCGTCACCTGGTCGCCGGCAAGGTGGCATTGCTTGCACTGGTTTTCGTTCGGCACGGCATAGTCGATCTGGCGCCCGGCACCTGCAGAATCGACAAAGGCAACCGCCACCCGCTGCCCGGCGCGTTTCAGAACGGCATCGCTGCCCTGCCAGACATAGGAAACCGGCACCCAGCCCGATGCCTTGCGGATGAGCAGCCGGGTCTCGATAACTCGCATGTTCTTTGCGGGCTGCCGGAAATCAGCGGGAAATGCGAACGTCTTGATAAGTGCGGTGCCGACCGGAAATTCGAGCACGCCGGAAGCGCTGTAGCGCGCCGATGTGCCAGGTGGCATCCAGACGGCACGCGCTTTTTCGGCCATGTCGCTGAACAGCGGCGTGTTCAGCGTGTATGGCTGCACGCCGGCTATGGGGCGACCTGCGGCGTCGTAAAGACGATAGGCGGACAGCCGTGCCGCCGGCGCGTCCGCCATCAGCGCGGCCTGGTTGACGGTTGGTGCCGCGCCCAGCAGCAGGAACACCAGCGGCAGTGCGGCAATACGTCTCACCTGGCGCGCGCCTCCTGCGCGGCCGGCAGCACGATGGCCGGCGGCTCCAGCGGCAGCCCGGTGCCGGGCGGCATCATGGCTGGCTGCGCCGCACTGGCCGGTGTGCCCTGGGTGACGAGGCCCAGCGACAGCCAGCCGGTGTCGGCCACGATGATGCGGCCGTCAGCCTCGCGCACGGCGCCGCTGCCTGGCACCGCATAGCGGGTGATGCCGTCCCACATCACCGGCGGCAGCGTGCCGCCGACGGCCCGGGCGATCTGGGCGCCGCCGGCAAAGGCAGGCCGTGTGCCATTGCCGGCATAGACATTGCCGCCAACCGCGACGCCTCGCGGCAAGGGATTGTATGCGGTATCGGTGAAGGCCTGGGTGTAGGACACGATCATCACCGCATTGCCGTTGTTGCCGGTGATATCGTTGCCGCGCACATGCACATCGCGGTTGGCCATGACCATGATGCCGGTGCCGCTCGGCACGCCGGCGACGATATTGCCCGGCGCTGCAAAATTGGCATGGTTGTTGGCCGTCACCCGGTTGCCGCGAATGCGCACCCCGTGCCCGCCCTGCTGCGGCAGGTCGGGCAGGTCGAACACCAGGATGCCGCCGGCATTGTTGGTTGCGACATTGTCGATGACGTCGGCGTCATAGCTGTTCTCGATCTCGATGCCGGCGACGTTCATTTCGGCCCGGCTGCGCCGCACGATGATGTTGCGGGACTGGCCGACGTAGATGCCGGCGTCCGATGCGCCCTTGACCGTCACCTGTTCGATCAGGACATTCTTCGAGCTGACCGGATAGACGCCATAGGCGCCGTTGGTCGCCTTTGGCCCGCCAGTCCATTCGACGCGCAGATTGACAAAGCTGATGCCGTCCGAGCCCTTGGACTTGATGCCATTGCCCTTGGCGTTCTCGACGGCAAGATCGCGGATCACGACATCGTTCGAGGTGACCAGCAGCCCTTCGCCTTCGCCCTTCTGGCCGGTGAAATCCAGGATGGTCTTGTCCGGCCCGGCGCCCTTGACGGTCACGCCCGCCACATCGAGCGACAGACCATCGGCAAGCGCATAGCGGCCGGCCGCCAACACGACCGTGTCACCGGCCTTGGCCTCGATCAGGGCAGTCTGGATCCTTTCATGGGCGTCGCTGCCGGGCTTGACCTTGATGTTGCGCGCAGCAGCAGGTGCAGCCAGCAGCACAAGCGCCGCGACGATGGTTGATGCCGATTTCGATGCTGGATGCCGTGCCATGGTGCTGGCCCCTTATGGATTGCCGCCTGTTGATTGCCGCCTGTGAATTGCTGGGCAACTTTCGGTCCGATTGCTGCCAAGCTCAAGCGATTTCACTGGTTAACAGGCCTTTATCGCTTTGCCGCAAAGGCTTTGCTAGCTTGGCCCGCGATGACACCGAACGCCCTCGAGATCCGCGGCCTGTCCAAGGCCTTTGTCCAGCCTGCCGTCGATGGTCTTGACCTGACGGTTCGTGCCGGCGAGCTTTATGCGCTGCTTGGCCCCAATGGCGCCGGCAAGACGACGACGCTGCGCATGGTCACCGGCCTGCTGGCGCCAGACGCCGGCCAGATTCGCGTCTTTGGCGTCGATGCGCTGGCCCAGCCGCTGGCCGCCAAGCAGCTTGTCGCCTGGATGCCCGACGAGCCACTGCTGTATGACAAGCTGACGCCGCTGGAATATCTCGGCTTTGTCGCCGGGCTTTGGGGTGTCGAGCCGGCGCTGGCCGCGGCGCGGGCTGAAACCCTGCTGGCGGCGCTGGGCCTGTGGGAACAGCGCGACATCCGCTGCGAGGGTTTTTCGCGCGGCATGAAGCAAAAGGCCGCGCTGGCCGGCGCGCTCATCCATGAACCGCGATTGCTCATTCTGGACGAACCGCTCACGGGCCTGGACGCAGCCGCCGCGCGAGACGTCAAGAACCTGCTGATGGACCGGGTGCGAGCCGGCGCGACCGTGATTCTCACCACCCATATCCTCGAAGTCGCCGAACGGCTGGCGACACGTATCGGCATCATCCGTGCCGGGCGCCTTGTTGCAGAAGGGACCATGGCGGAACTCGCGGTCGGCCGCGCCGTGGGCACGACGCTTGAGGATGTGTTCCTCGATCTGGCGGCGGCATGAGCCTGGCGCCCGCCATGGATGCGGCGGCTGCGCCTGCTGGCCGGGGGGCGTCCCGAAGTGCGGCCTTGCGTGCGGCCCTGCGCACCGCGCTGATGCCGCCGGGCAGTCTCACCTGGCTGGTGGCCCATGATGTTCGGCTGAAAGTCAGGGGGCGGCAATCGGGGCTGGCGCGGTTGATCGGCGTGCTTGTGCTCGGTCTGTTGCCGCTGGGCGGCGGGGTTGCGGCTGCTGTGCTGCTGATGGCGGAGCCGGATGTACCCAGCCGCGCCCTTGGCTCGCTCGGCGCCGTCACGGTCGCGCTTGTTCTCGTGATGCTGTCCTCCGCCTTTGCCCATGTGCTGCGCGCCCTGCGCGACCGGGGCGAGCTTGAATTGCTGTTGTCGGCGCCTGTGCCGCCGTCCCGGGTGCTGGCGGCGCGCGCGCTGGGCATTGCCTCGGTGGTGGCGCTGCCCTTTCTCATCCTTGTCACGCCCTTTTGCGTTGTCGCGGCGCTGACGGGCCATCCCGGCTGGCTGGGCGGCATGGCGGTGGTGCTGATCATGGCGGCTATCGCCACAAGCGCGGCATTTCTGCTCGCCGATGGCCTGGAACGATTGCTTGGACCCGCACGCGCGCGGGTGTTTGCCCAGGTGGCCGGAGTCATGTTGGGCGCCAGCGTCTTTGCGCTGGGTCAGGCGCCCAACTTTGCCCCCGACTGGTTCTCGGCCCAGATGGATGCGCTGCGGGCGGTGCCCCCGTCGCCGTTCGATTGGCCGGGACGCGCCATATTGGGGGCGCCGCTGCCCTTGCTGGCGCTGGCGGCGCTTGGCGTGCTGCTGTCCGTTCTGGCGGCAAGGGTCGCGGCGCGCGGCCTGATCCACGCTCCGGTCATTGCTGCACCCGGCAAGGCGCAGCAGCGCCGCGCAGCACACAGTTTTCGGGCCGGCGTGCCGCGTGCCCTTGTCACCAAGGAATTGCGACTTATCGCCCGCGATCCTGAACTGATCTCGCAGATCGGCCAGCAGATGGTGTTCCTGGTCCCGGTGCTGGCGGTGATCTTCACGGGCGGCGAAATCACTGGCGCGCGCATGGCCGCAGCCGCCGG
>NZ_JANPCD010000108.1:0-5165 GCF_031430775.1 Sandarakinorhabdus sp.
GGAACACATCGGCATGGGCGGCCTCCGCCGCAGCCCAGACCTCGGCCTCGGTCGCCTCGGGCCGGCCATAGCGGATATTCTCCAGCGCGCTGGCGGCAAAGATCACGGTTTCCTGCGGCACCACGGCAATGCGGCTGCGGATCGCATGCGGGTCAGCATCGCGATAGGGCACGCCGTCGATGCTGAGCATGCCCTGTTCCGGGTCATAGAAACGCTGCACCAGCTGGAACAGCGTCGATTTGCCGGCACCGGAGGGCCCGACGATGGCGACCGTTTCCCCGGCTGCGACATGTAGCGTGAAACCGTTGAGCGCCGGCGCATCGGGCTTGGAGGGGTAGTGGAAATGCACACCGTCCAGCACCAACGCACCGCGCGCCGGTTCCGGCAATGGCACCGGGTTGGCGGGCGCGCGGATCTGCGGTCGGGCGGCCAGCAGTTCTTCCATGCGGCCAGACGCGCCCGCAGCGCGCATGAAGTCACCATAGACTTCGGTGAGCGTTCCGAATGCGCCTGCCACGATGGCAGCAGCAAAGACAAAAGCCGCGATTGTGCCGCCCGACAGCTTGCCGGAAATGACATCGAGCGCACCCTGCCACAGCACCAGCGTGATGGCGCCGAACACAAGGCTGATGACCACGGCGGTCATCATGGCGCGCAGGCGGATGCGGCGCTTGGCGGTATCGAAGGTCTTCTCGACGCTGGCACCAAAGCGCCCGGCCTCGCGGCCTTCTTGCGTAAAGGCCTGCACGACACGGATGGCGCCCAGCACCTCGGCGACCATGGCGCCCAGGTCGGCGATGCGGTCCTGGCTTGAACGCGACACGTCGCGCACCTTGCGGCCCAGCCACAGGATCGGCAGCATGGTCAGCGGAATGACCAGCAGCATCAGCAGCGTCAGGCGCGGGCTCTGCCAGAACATGTAGACGATGCCGCCGACGCCCATCACGGCGTTGCGCAGCGCCAGGCTGACGGAGGTCGCGACAACCTGTTCGATGACGGCGGTGTCGCTGGTCAGGCGCGAAGCGATCTCGGCCGGGCGGTTTTCCTCGTAGAAAACCGGGTCCAGCGTCACGAGATGGTTCTGCACGGCGCGGCGCAAATCGGCGACCACACGCTCGCCGATCCAGCTGACGAAATAGAAGCGCACGGCCGTTGCCACGCCCAGCATCGCGACTATGGCCAGCAAAGTAATGAAATAGGGCGCAACGCTCGCCGGGTCGGAACCCTTGGCAAAGCCGTTGTCGACGACCATCTTGAGGCCTTGCGGTACCGCAAGCGTCGTCAGTGCCGCCAGCACCAGCGCCGTCAGCGCCGCCGACAATTGCAGCGGATAGGCGCTGGCAAAGCTCCACAGCAGTCGCAGCCGGGACAATTTGCGTTCATGGGGCGGGGGGAGCGGCGGCTTTGTAACCATGGGGGCTGATAGCAGGCGGCCTGTTCAGACTCAATCCGGCGCCGCGAAGGGTGTGACGGTTTGCCTTTGTCGTTGTATGAACTGCAATTGTTGCAGCGCGGCAATGAAAGCTATGCATTTTCGGGTTTATGCTGCAGTTGCGATATGGCACAGATGGTGCCGACGCCCGGCTCAGGGCGAGAGGAAGACACGAATGCTCTACACTGCCCATGAAATGCAAAAGGCCTGGCTCTCCAGCATGGGGACCGCCGCAGAGGCCAACTCCAAATGGCTGCTCAGCCCAAGCAACCCGTTTTCGTTCGCGCCCACGTCGCCGGTCATCGCCCGTGCCCTTGAGGTGTTTGCCCATGCTGCCGCACCGCGCGGCAAGCCCGCCTTCGGCCTCGACACCACGATCGTCGATGGCGTGACGGTGGCTGTCACCGAGGACATTATCGACCGCAAGCCGTTCGGGCAGTTGAAGCATTTCAAGCGCGCCGTGTCCGGCCGCCGTGACCCCAGGGTGCTGGTCGTGACGCCGATGTCCGGCCATTACGCCACGTTGCTGCGCGGCACTGTCGAGCGGCTGCTGCCCGACCATGAAGTTTACATCACCGATTGGCGTGACGCCAAGCTGGTGCCGGCCAGCGACGGCAAGTTCGATCTGAACGACTATGTCGATTACCTGGTCGCGTTCCTCGAAGTGCTTGGTCCGGACACGCATATGCTCGCCGTTTGCCAGCCCGCCGTGCCGGCCTATGCAGCGGTCGCCTGGATGTCCAAGCGCAGCCACCCTTGCACGCCGCCGAGCCTGACGATGATGGGCGGCCCGATCGACACGCGCAAGGCGCCGACCTCGGTCAATGACCTTGCCATGCAGCGGCCCTATGCCTGGTTCGAACAGACAGTCATTGCCACCGTGCCGGCAGCTTATCCGGGCGGCGGCCGCAAGGTTTACCCCGGTTTCCTGCAACTCGCCGGCTTCATGTCGATGAACCTTGCCAACCACATGAAATCCCATTGGGAAATGTTCAAGCATCTGGTCGACGGTGATGACGAATCCGCCGAAGCCACCAAGACTTTCTATCAGGAATATCGCTCGGTCAGCGACATGACGGCGGAATTCTATCTCCAGACCATCGACCTGGTGTTCCAGCGACAGGCGCTGGCAACGGGCCAGTTCCTGCATCGCGGCGAAGTTTGCGATCCCGCCGACATCACCGGCACGGCGCTGCTGGCCATCGAAGGCGAGCGTGACGACATTTCCGGCCTTGGCCAGACGCGCGCGGCGCTGGAAATGGCCGTTAACCTGCCCGACGACAAAAAGCTGTACCACATGGCAGAAGGTGCCGGGCACTATGGCATCTTCAACGGCCGCAAATGGCGCGAAAGCATCGCGCCGATATTCGAAACCTTCATCCGTCAGCACGACAAGGCCGTGCTGACGCCGATGCCGCTCGAAGTGGTGGTGGCGGCCCATGTCGAACCCGACGTGCCGGCAGGGCTCGAACTGGCGTGAAAATCGGCCCCGCCGCGCAGGCGGCGGGGCCGGATAATCAGGCGCGGGCGCCGGAACGTGTAGCGATTTCTGCCAATGCTGGCGTGCGCGCAGCCCGGCGGCGCATTGCGGCGCCGGTCAGGCCGAAGCCTGCGATCAACATTGCCCAGCTTGCCGGTTCAGGAACAGCGCCGAGCTGGCCGCGAATCTCACCGCCCGGAAACGCGGACGTGTGGACGTTGAAATAGGCAAGATTGCCGTCAAGACCAGCCAGGAAGGCCGACCGGGCGCCCGCGATAGTGCCGCCGCCGCGTGTGTTGAAGAAAGTTGCGTTGTAGGTCGATTGCAGCAGCAGGTTGAAATTGCCGGTGATCGTACCAGTGGTGGCCGAAGGTACGGAGAAGCCGATGGCAACCGGGCCATTGGCGGCTGTGGATGCACAGCAATGGACATGACCGGCGACAGCATTTGTCGAAAGGCCGGTGAAATCGATATCGACGGTGAAGCTGTTGCGGTCGGCAGCCAGGAACAGCTTACCAAAGCCGGTAGCCCGGGTGGCGACAGGATTCGGACGTTCGTTGGCGCCCGACAGCACAGCGTTGAAGGTGGCGGCCTGTGATGTGCCGGATGCAAGCAACGCAGCGATGATGATGGCAGTATTACGGATCACAATTGTTTCCCCTTCCTGATTGCGGCGATGATAACCGCTATTTAAGGATACGTTTGGAAGGGGCGGAGGGAGGCATTCGGCACTGACGCTGCGGCGCCGTGCCGCGATGAATGTGGGCAGCAGCAGTGAAGTGCTGGTCAACCGGTCAGCGCCGCTTCCATTTCCGCCAGGACCAGCCAGCGCTCCTCGGCGGCAGCCAGATCGCTTCGCACCCGGTCCAGTTCGGCCGAAACACTGGCAAATCGCTTTGCATCGCGGGCATATAGGGCGGGGTCGGCCAGCGTGGCCTCATGCCGGACGATGGCTGCGTTCAACGTTTCGATCAGCGCCGGCAGTTCGGCCAGATCACGCGCATCCTTGTAGCTGAGCTTGGCGGCGCGCGCCTTTGGCGAATCATAGGTGGCGATCTTGCTGCCGGCATTGCCGCCGGGCCGCTTGCCGCCCCGGGCCTTGCGCTCGGCCGCGGATTTTTCCTTGGCGAACGCCGCCCAGTCGGACCAGCCGCCCACCACCGTCTCGCTGCCGCCCTCGCCGTCCAGCGCCACCACCATGGTGACGACACGGTCAAGGAACGCGCGGTCATGGCTGACCAGCAGCACGGTGCCGGCATAATCGTCCAGCACCTCCTCAAGCAGGTCGAGCGTTTCCATATCGAGATCGTTGGTCGGCTCGTCGAGGACAAGCAGGTTCGACGGGGTGGCAAACTCGCGTGCCAGCAGCAGGCGTGATCGCTCGCCGCCCGAAAACCCATCGACCGGTGCGTCGATGACCGACGGATCGAACAGGAATTCCTTGAGATAGCCTGCGACATGCTTGCGGTGGCCGTTCACCTCCAGCCATTCGCCGCCATCGGCGAGCACGTCGCGCACCGTCTTGCCGACACCGTTTTCGGCATCGAGCCGCTGGCGGCGCTGGTCGATCACGGTCGGGTTGAGCGTCTTGGCGCGCTTGACGGTGCCGCTGTCCGGCTCGATTTCGCCGAGCAGCATCTTGATCAGCGTCGATTTGCCGGCGCCATTGGGCCCGATGATGCCGATGCGGTCGCCGCGCCTGACCCGCAGGGTGATATCCGACAAGATGGTGCGCTCGCCGAACTGCTTGGTGGCATGGACCGCGTCGATCAGCACCTTGGTCTTGCCGTCGTCGCTGGTGGTGGCAATCTTGGCCACGGCGTCGCCCGTCGTCATCGCCTTTCGCACGGCGCGCAATTCCACCAGCTTGGCCAGCCGGCCTTCGTTGCGGCTGCGCCTGGCGGTGACGCCGCGCAGCAGCCAGTGTTCTTCGGCGCGCAGCTTGGTGTCGAGCTTGGAGGC
This sequence comes from Sandarakinorhabdus sp., assembly GCF_031430775.1. GTDB lineage: Bacteria > Pseudomonadota > Alphaproteobacteria > Sphingomonadales > Sphingomonadaceae > Sandarakinorhabdus. Next base: position 4,875 of record NZ_JANPCD010000108.1, read on the forward strand.
GTTCTTGGCCTCTTCGGCGGCAACGCGGTTCGACCAGTCCTCGAAGCCCCCAAAGCCCACTTCGGCGCGCCGCAGGTTGCCGCGATCAAGCCACAGGCAGTTTTTCGTCAGCCGGGTCAGGAATGTCCGGTCGTGGCTGATCGCCAGCATGGCACCCGAAAACCGGTCGAGCCAGTTTTCCAGCCATTCGATGGCGGCAATGTCGAGATGGTTGGTCGGCTCGTCGAGCAGCAGCAGGCCGGGCTGCTCCGCCAGCGCCCGCACCAGCGCGGCGCGGCGGCGTTCACCGCC
>NZ_JANPCD010000109.1:0-24879 GCF_031430775.1 Sandarakinorhabdus sp.
GTCACGTTGAGCAGGCCACCAAGCACAAGGTTGCCGGAGACGATGATCCGGTCATTGCGCGGGCCGCCCAGCGTATTGGCCGCACCAAGGTCGAAATCGACCAGCGAGCCAGCGGACAGGTTGAGGTTGCCGAGCGTCAGCACGCCGACACCGCCAACCCCTGCGCCGATACGGCCGCCATCGGCGATGGTGACAGTGCCAGCGATGCTGCCAGTGCCGGCCAGCGAGGCGCCACTCGCGACATCGACAGCAGCGGCGGCATTGGTCAGCGCGCCGGTGACGACAAGGCCGCCCTGCGCAACGGCCAAAGTGCCGCCGAAGCTGCTGGCCGCATTGGTCAGCGTCAGGTTGCCGACGCCCTGCTTGGTGGTGGCACCGTTGCCCACCAGCGGGCCAGCGGCAGTCAGATTGAAGCCGTTGGTGTCGATGGTGCCGCCGTCACCGATGGCATTGATCGTGTTGGCAAGCACCAGATCGGCAGCAGCCGCCCGCAGCGTGCCGCTGTCCTGAATCCGGAGCTCGGCCGTACCAAGCGCTGCGTTGTTTCCAACCGCGATGATGCCGATGGTCAGATTGATCGCGCCGCTCAGCGTGTTGGCGTTGTTAAGGGTCAGCACATTTCCACCGACCTTGAACAAGGTGGAGGCGGCATTGCCGGAAACCACGCCGTTCAGCGCCAGATCGCTGTCACCGCCAATGGTATTGAGACCATCGTTGGAAAGCGCAATGTTGTTGGCCAGTGCAATCGCGGCGCCGCTGAAGTTGCGGAGCCCGCCTGAGACCAGTGCCAAAGCGCCGGTGCCCAGCGCGGCGTTATCGCCGACATGGATCATGGCGCCGCCATCGACGACAGTGCCGCCCGCATAGCTATTGGCGCCGTTCAGCGTGAGTATGCCAGCGTTCTGCACCAGCAAGCCGCCGTCGCCGCCGACGATGCCATCAAGCGTCAGGCGATTGCCATTTGTGGCGATGGTGCCGTCCAGGAGGAGCAAAGAGCCGACGCCGAGCAGGTCGATGCTGGTCGTACCGGCGCCCAGCGTCACTGCATTGACGAGCGTGATGTCCTGAGCCGTTGCTGCGAGGCCTGCGATAAGGCCGGTGCCGCCTGCCGTCGTCAAAGCGCCGGCGCCGATAGCGCTGCCGTTGCTGATCCGGATATTGCCGGCCGTCAGGTTCGTGCTGCCGTAGCTGTTGGTGCCGGTCAGCACCAGGGTCCCAGCGCCTTGCTTGGTCAGCACGCCGCCGCCGGCGACTGTGCCGCCCAGCGTCAGGTCGCCGGCAGTCGTGTCATATGCCGTCACGCCGGTCAGGGTGAAGTTGTTCGCCAGCGTGCGTGCGCCGCCGACAGTCAAGATCGACGTGCCGTCGGTCATTCCGACGTCGCCGGTGGACAGTGCAAGGTCGTTGCCGACGCCCACGCTGCCGGCCAGCAGCAACGTGCCGCCGGTGTAGCTATTGACGCCCGTCAGGATCAGCTGGCCTGCGCCGGCCTTGATCAGGCCATTGGTGCCGGTCAGCGCCGAGCCGATTTCCGCCGTGCCAGACGCGACATTGAGGATGCCGGCGTCCATGCTGAGGGCGCCGCCGCTCAGGATGTAACCCGAGGTCAGGAAGTTAAGCGCGCGGAAGTTGAGCGTGTCGCCCAGCGTCACCGCGCCAGCGGCGCCGCCGAAGTTGCCCACCGTGCCTGCAAGGCCGGCCTGGTTGCCCCACGCAAGGTTGAACGTGCCATCGGCATTGGTCCAGTTGGTGTTGGTCAGGTTGAAGGTGCCGTCACCGCCGTCGACGCCGCCGTCGGGACCGAAATCGCCGCCATCCCAATTATACTCGCCGGCATAGCTGCGAAGCAGGTTGACCTGGCCAACCGTCCCCGTGTCGATGACATAGGAAACGCCGACCGGGGGAGCGCCCAGCACGCCGCCGAGCGACAGGCCGCTATCGCTGAGCGCGCCGCCATAGTTGATGATGCGATAAGCGCCGACACCGACATTGAAGCCCGCAAGCGCATTGACGTTGAGCGTGCCGCCCAGCGCCAGATTGCCGTTGCTGACGAGCAAATCGTTGCTGCCGCCGACAACATTGATCAGTCCAAGATCGAAGCTGATGGCCGAGGACCCGGAGAGCGTCAGCGCATCGGCTGTCAGCGTGCCGGCGGCGCCCGGGGTGGCGCCCGGGGCAATCGTTCCGACGATGGTCGCCAAGCCTTCAACCGTGCCCGTGCCGGACAAAGTCGTTCCAAGGGAAGCAGATACGTTGCCCTGGATGGCGCCAAGCAGATTCACGCCGCCGCCATTGATGGCCAAAGTGCCGGGCTGGGCATTCACCACATTGGCCAATGTCAGCGTGCCGGCGCCTTCCTTGTCGGCGCCGCCTCCGGACAAGGACCCGGTCAGCGTCACATCATTGCCATTGGTATCGATATTATAGGCAATACCGGCCGCATTGATGTTGTTCGCAACTGTCATCGCCGCATCGAAGCGCAATGTCGATGGCGCCGTGACCGACACATCATCAACGCCCAGCGCCGCAGCCTGCGAGGCGGCAAGCGTGCCCGCGCCGATCGCCAGACCGCCGGTGAAGGCATTGGCACCGCCAAGCACAAGCGTGCCGAGCCCAGCCTTGGTCAAGCCGTTCACGCCGCCGATGCTATTGTTGAACGTGGCCGTGATACCGGCGTCGGTGTTGATGGCGCCGGCATCAATGGCGAGATCACCACCAACAACAACATAGCCATCCGACGAAAAATTGAGCTGCTTGAAGTTCAGCGCGCCGCCGGGGGCGCCCGTCGTGTCAACGGTCACCGTCCCGGTGCCGGCCGTGAAATAGCCGTTGGAGGCGGCGACATCATTGCCCCAGCTCTGAATCAGGTTGCCGTTCACGTCGGTCCAGTTGCCATTGGTCAGCGACCAGGTCTGGGTACCGCCATCAACAGTGCCGTCACCGAACGGACCATTGCCGTCCCAGTAGAATTCGGTGAACGCCGTGGACAGCACATCGAGGCGCACAAGATTGCCGGCCACGGACAGCGTGCCGGTGAAGGCGACCGGCAGCGCCAGGCTGCCGAACGCGCCGCTGATGTTGCCTGCATCGGACCGGAACAGCGCATAGCTGCCCTGCGCAAAGCCGGCGAGGCCGGTGATGTCGAGGTTGCCACCGAGCACCAGCGCATTGTTCACCACTACGAAATCACTGCCATTGGCGCCGCCGAGACCCAGATTGGGCGCGGCAAGGCCGAAACGGCTGGTCGAGCCGGCATCGAGCGTCAAGTCGGAGAAGGACAAGGTGCCGACGCTGCCGGCAACGCGCGCATCACCCGGCGACAGCGTGCCGCCAGACTGGATCGTGGTCGTACCGCCGAAATCGCCGCCGGTACCGGCAAGCGTTGCACCGCTGTTGACCGTGATGCCCGTCGACAAGCGACCAATGAGGTTGAGCGTTCCGTCAGCAACGGTGACGCCGCCCGAAATATTGTTCGACGTCGCGGGTGCGGCAGACGCGTTGGTGATCGTAAGGATGCCGGCGCCACGCTTTTCGAGCGTCATGATCTGGCCGCTGATGGCATTGAGATCGCGAAGCTGCCCGGAAATGACCGTGTCGAAGCCGCGCGTGTCATAGGTCACAAGACCTTCGCCGCGAATCCGCTTCGAGATATCAAGTCCAGCGGTGAAAGATGCCAGTCCGGCAGGGCCGGGGCCATTGATGATGACATCGGTTCCATTGCCAAGGGCATTGGCATGGCCGATGCCGATCACGCCCGTCAGGATTTCGGTAGTACCGGTGTAGCTGTTGTTGCCGGCCAGCACGAGAATGCCGTCGCCGCCGCCCATGAACACATCATCGTTGCCCGAGATGTTGCCGCTGATCGTCATGGTAGTGCCGGCGTTGCCGGTCCGGAAACGCGCCTGGCCGCCTGCCGTTACCATATTATTAGCGATGTTGTAATTGTTGGCGACATTGGCGACGCCCAGCACGGCATTGGCCGTGAAGGTGACGGTGCCAGTGCCCAGCGAGCCGTCGCCGCCCAGATCGATGATGCCTTGCGACATCACAACGCCGCCGGTGAAGCTGTTGACTGCATTGCCGAGAATCACGGTGGACGAGCCGGTCTTCACCAGGTTGCCGGCGCCGCTGATCAGGCCGTTGATCGCAAAATTGTCGCCGCTGACTGTCAGGGCGTCATTCAGGATGACATTGTTGGCGATCGCACGCGAAGCGGTGCTGCCCGACAGGGCGGACGCACCCGTGACAGTCACATCGCCGCCGCCGAGCGCGGTGTTGGAACCCACGCGCAATGAGCCACTGTTGAGTTCGGTGCCACCCGTGAAGCTCGTCAACCCGCTGATGTCATTGAGGGTCAACTGGCCTGAGCCGGTCTTGACCAGTCGCAAGCCACCCGTAATCCGGCCGCCGAACGTGGTGTTGCCAGCGTTGGAGACGGTGAAAACCGCATCGGCGCCGCTGTTGGTGACCGTGCCGCCATTGCCGCCGGCAAGACCGCCAACCGTGCTGCTGAAGCCGGCAACGTCGAGGATGCTGGATCCGTTGATGGTGAAGGTCGAAAAAGCCGACAGGCCGGTGGCCGAGCCAGCAAACAATGTGCCGGCCGAGATCGTCGTTGCGCCAGAATAGGTGTTGACGCCCGACAGGGTCAGGGCGTTGACGCCGAGTTTCTGCAGGCTGAACAGGCCGCCGCTGTCGGTCATGTCGCCGCCATAGACCGTCGCGCTCGAAGGGGTGATGCGCAGCAGGCCGTTGGTGATCTCGGCGGGGTTTGCCGGTGACAACTGGCCGAAGTTGCTGATGTTGACGACGCCGCCGCCAAGATCGGCGACCTGGGCCGCCGCCGGGGCCAGCGCGGTGCCGGCCAGCATGAGAGCGGACAGCGAAACGCCGAACCGGCCCAGGCGGCCCTTGCGAGCCGGTGCTTCGAACACGTTTTCAGAAACGCGAGTCGCGGCAAAGTTAATCATGAGAACCCCCCGAGGATGAGCATCAGCTAAATTCAATGGATGAAACCATAGAGATAAATTGCCGGAAAGCAACTTTTTCGCATTGGCGGCCAATCAGGAAAAGCATCGGCTATGATACGCAACGCACGGCAATCCGGACGCAATTCCGGCTGAAGTCGATCGCCGCCGTGGCGTCGCGCGCGCCCTTTGCATCAGCCAAGTGCGGCGCAGGATGAACGCATCCGCTGATGCAAACCCTTCGCCGGCAGCCGTGGCAAGCGTTCAGGCGTTCAGGCCTTCAGTGCGTCCGTCTGCATGTCAGGGGCGGCAGCGGCGGCAAATGACAAGCCCTGCACGGCCGATTCGGCCCGCAGCAGCAGTGGGTATGAGTCAAGCGGCGCCATGACCCTACGTGCATTGTAAAGCTGGGGCACCAGGCAGATATCTGCAAGGCTGAAGCGGTCGCCGTACATGAACTCCCCGGCATGGCGCTGGGCAAAGTGTTCAAGCGCCGCAAGGCCAAGGCCGACCCAATGCCGCGTCCAATCGTCCACGACAGCCTGTTCGACGCCCAGCGGCGATTTGAGATACCGCTGCACCCGCAGATTCCCGAGCGGATGAATATCAGCCGCCACCATCAGCGCCGCCGCCCGCACACGCGCTCGGCCAATGGCGTCGCCCGGTAGCAGCGGCGGTTCGGGGTGGGTCTCGTCGAGAAATTCGATGATGGCCAGGCTCTGGCCCAGAACGGCGCTGCCAATATCAAGCGCCGGCACCAGCCCCTGCGGATTGCGCGCAAGATAATCTGCGCCCGATTGCACGTCGTGGCGCAGATCGATCGGCACCGAATCATACGCCAGCCCTTTGGCCGCCAGCGCCAGCCGCACCCGCCAGGCCGCCGACGAGCGCCAATAGCCATACAGCGTCAGCGAGCCGTCCGGCATCAGCGCCCGCCCGGCGAGGCCGTGTGATAGGGGTTCTTGCCGCCACGGAACGAGAGGCGGATCGGCACCCCTTCGAAATCAAGGTCGTCGCGCAGCGTGTTGACCAGATAACGGCCATAGCTGGCAGGCAGATCCTCGGTGCGATTGCCGAAGATAATGAAAGTCGGAGGCCGGTTCGCCACCTGGGTGACATAGCGCAGCTTGATGCGCAGCCCGCCAGCCGCCGGTGGCGGATTGCGGTCGAGCGCGGCCTCGAACCAGCGGTTGAGCGAAGCCGTGGAAACACGGCGGGACCATTTTTCCCGCGTTTCGAACGCGGCCTTCATCATCAGGTCGAGGCCCTTGCCGGTCTGGCCCGACAGCGCCACCAGCGGCACGCCGCGAATCTGCGACAGCCCGTCATCCAGCGCCTTGCGCACGCCCTGGAACAGCTTGCTCTGATCCTGCGCAACGTCCCATTTGTTGAGCGCGATGATGAGCGCCCGGCCTTCGGACAGCACCAGATCGGCAATCCGCAGATCCTGTGCCTCAAGGCCCAGCGTGGCATCGAGCAGCAGCACCACGACCTCGGCAAAGTCGATGGCGAGCTTGGTATCCTGGGCCGACATGCGTTCCAGCTTGTCGACGACCTTGGCGCGTTTTCTCAGCCCAGCGGTATCGACAAGCCGGATCGGCTGGCCATTCCATTCCCAGGGCACTGCGATGGAATCTCGGGTGATGCCGGCTTCGGGGCCTGTCACCAGGCGGTTTTCGCCAATCAACGTGTTGATGAGCGTCGATTTGCCGGCATTTGGCCGACCGACGATGGCAAGCTTCATCGGCCCGCCTTCGTCTTCCTCGGTCTCGGTCCCAGCCGACGCAGCAGCGGCAGCTTCGATATGCGGCGCCAGAGCTTCGTAAAGGTCGGCAAGGCCAAGCCCGTGTTCGGCCGACAGGCCGATGGGCTCTCCAAGACCGAGTGCATAGCTTTCGGCGATGCCGACTTCTGCGGCCTTGCCCTCGGCCTTGTTGGCGATCAGCAGCAGCGGCACATCCCGCTTGCGCAGCCAGGCGGCAAAATGCCGATCAAGCGGCGTGATGCCGGCGCGGGCATCGAACACCAGCAACGCCACGTCCGCGTCGCCCACGGCAGAATCGGTCTGCTGGCGCATGCGGCCGGCCAGGCTTGCCTCGTCGGCGTCTTCGAAGCCGGCGGTGTCTATGGCGGTGAAATGGAGGTCGAACAGCACGGCGGCGCCTTCGCGGCGGTCGCGCGTGACGCCGGGCGTATCATCGACAAGCGCAAGGCGCCGACCGACAAGCCGATTGAACAGGGTGGATTTGCCGACATTGGGGCGGCCGACGATGGCGACCCGGGGGCCTGTGGGAACGGACATGCGCGGTCCCTAGCAGGCTCGCCGCCTCAGCGATAGGCAGTCAGCTTGCCATCATCGGTCAGCAGGTACAGCATATTGTCGGCAACCACCGGCGCAAGATAGGCCGGGCCGGACAATTTGATCGTGCGTTCCACCTTGCCATTATACGGGTTGATGGCCAGCATGGTCTGGTTCGATCCGGTCACCCACAGCTTTTCCCCGGCCAAAATCGGCCCCTGCCATTGCAGCGGACCCTTCTTTTTCTTGGCCTTGCGGAACTGTTCGAGCTGGATGACCCAACGCACCTTGCCCTCGCCGCGAGTCAGGCAGAGCACTTCGCCTTCGATCGTGACGATGTAAATGAACTCACCGGCCGCCCATGGCGTCGAGGTGCCTGCGAAATTGCGTTCCCAGACTCGCTGGCCCGTCGCCAGTTCCAGCGCAACCATGCGGCCACCGTGCCCGATGGCATAAACCCGGCCGCGGTCGATGACCGGCGATGCGTCGATGTCGGCCAGCGCCGCCATGGCGGTGGAGCGCCCGGTGCGTGCCAGTTGGTCGGACCAGACGGTGCGGCCATTCTCGGCGCGCAGCGCGTTGAGTTCGCCGGACGAGAAACCCGCCACGACCGTTTCCAAAGCGATAGCGGGCGCGCCGGCGCCCAGGATGCTCGCCACTTCGACGGTGCCGGTGATGTTCCACAAGGAATCGCCAGTTTCGGCATTCATGGCAAACAGTTGATTGTCTTGGGTCAGCACAAACACGCGGTTGCCCGACACGGCCGGGCTGCCACGCAGCGGCTCGCCCAGCGGCTTTTCCCACAGCAACTTGCCGGTGGCTGCATCGAGCGCGGCGGCAAGGCCCTGCCCCGATGCGGCAAACACCCGGCCGTCACCAAAGCTGACACCGCCGCCAAAGGCCGTTCGCACGCTCTTTTTGGGAATGCGCAGATCATGTGACCAGGCAACACTGCCGGTCTTGGCATCAAAGGCCCTGATCGTGCCGGTGATGTCCATGGTGAACACGCGGCCGCCACCCACGACCGGTGCGGAATTCAGCCGCGCGGTGCCGCTGCTGCCGCTGCCGATCGAAGCCGACCAGACCGGCGCGATGTTGTCGCCAAGCGCGACATGGCCGCCCGACTTGGCTTGGCTGCCGCCGGGCTGTGACCAATCGGCATTGGGCTGCGGCGAGGGCAGGACGATGGTGACGTCCTTGAGCTCGCTTTCAGCCTCGGCCTTGGTCTCGAAGCTCAGGATCGGGATACGCTCGCCAATCGTCGGCGTGCGCTTCTTGTCGATCTTCTTGAACACGCCGCAACCCGCCAACGCGAGCGACAGGATCAAGAGCAGCGTCCATGATTTGGTGCGCAAAATGCCTGTCCTCAACGCGGCGCTGCCGGCGAGGCCGGTGCGCGTTCCATGCCCAGAGTGGCACTGTCGATACCCTGCGCCAGTGCCAGTTGCGCCACGCGGCCACGCAGCGAGGGCGGCAGCGATTCGTCCTTGACGATGGCAACGAGCAGCGGCCTCGCGGCATCGGCTTGTCCGGCCTTCAGGTGCGACAGCGCCGTCATTTCGCCGGCGAGGCCGAACCACGGGTTACCCGGCACCGCCAGCGGCTTGAGCCGGGCGATCACGGCAGCCGGTGCCAGCGTGTCAAAGCCCAGCCGCACGGATTTCACCAGCGCGGCATCGCGCAGGGGCTGGGGCTGCGCCGTATCGGCGGCAACCAGGTCATAGAGCGCGATGGCCTTGGCAGTGTTGCCGCCAGCCACAAGGTCGTTGGCCAAGGTCATGCGGGCAAGGCCCGGATAGGCGCCGGAGCCATTGCCGGCCAGTTCGGTCAGTACCGGACGGGCGCGGGCGCCTTCGCCGACTTCGAGCTGCGTCATGGCCTGCGTCAATTGTTCGCCAGCAAGGCCGCGACCCTTGGCTTGCTGGTCCTGCCACCACAGCCAGCCGCCGAGCGCGCCTAGCGCCAGCAGCAGCAGCGCGACACCGAATTTGCCATAGCGCTGCCAGATGCTCAAAATCTGGTCGCGGCGGACTTCCTCGTCGACTTCGCGCAAAAAGGCTTCGTCAGGACTGGCTGGAGAATTGGCAGGGGGTTTGGCCAAGGTCGGTCATGCTCCTGTACGGATCGGGCGCGCGTGCACCCTTGTCTGCGCCGCGCTGAATGCCCGATGACCCGGCCCGCGTAAAGGGCGCGTAAAGGGCGCCCGTCATCCGGGCCGACTTCGCCCGGCGCCTTCAACGATAAAGCTGCGCCTCGGCGGGGAACCGGCGGCTCCGCACGGCGTCCGCATAGCTGCGCGCGGCATCGGAAATCCGTGCCGCAAGATCATCGAAACGTTCGACAAAACGCGGTACCCGCTCGAACATGCCGAGCATGTCGTCCACCACCAGCACCTGGCCGTCACAATCCGGCGATGCCCCGATGCCGATGGTCGGGCAGGAAACACCTTGCGTGATGGCGCGGGCCAGCGGCTCCACCACGCCCTCGACAACAATGGCAAAGGCGCCGGCATCGGCAATGGCGCGGGCATCGTCGAGAATCTTGGCCTGTTCGGCTTCGCTGCGGCCGCGCGCGCCATAGCCGCCCAATGTGTTGACCGCCTGCGGTGTCAGCCCGACATGGCCCATCACCGGGATACCGCGCTGCGCCAGAAAGGCGACCGTTGCTGCCATGGCGGTGCCGCCCTCCAACTTGACACCGGCCGCGCCGGTTTCCTTCATGACGCGGGCTGCGGTCATGAACGCTTGCTCGGGGCTGGCCTCGTACGTGCCGAACGGCAGGTCGATGATGACGACGCTGCGATACGACCCGCGCACTACGGCGGCGCCATGCGCGATCATCATGTCGAGCGTCACCTTGACCGTCGTGTCGAGGCCGTAAATCACCTGCCCGAGCGAATCGCCGACCAGCAACAGGTCGCAATGCAGGTCGAGCAATTGCGCCATGCGGGCCGTATAGGCGGTCAGCATGACGATGGGCTCGCCGCCTTTGCGCTTCTGGATGGCCGGAACCGTCAGCCGGCGCACCGGTTCGGGGACAGGATGGGCGCGGCTGGTGGCGGTATCAAGTGTGAAGGTGGTGCTCATGGCCGCCCTTTAGGCCCGGGAGGTCGCAAGCTCAACCATGCCGCATGGCAGCCGTCGCGGCCGGACAGTTGGGCCGCTGCCGCGGCTGGACGCCCGGTCCCATGACAGCCATTATTGGCCTGCTGCCAATTCCATGATCACATCCCATTCCGCATCGGTGATCGGCGCTACCGACAGCCGGAACTGGCGAAACATCGCCATGCCGGCAAGACGCGGCTCGGCCTTCATGGCGGCCAGCGTCACAGGGCTGCGAACGGCGCGCTTGGGGCCGACGCGCACTGCGGGAAATCGCCCCTTGGGATCGCTGGGGTCGATGAAATGCTCACCCGTCACCTCGGCAATCCCGACAACGGCAAGCCCCTCGTTGCTGTGGTAAAAGAGCAGTTCGTCGCCAAGTGCCATGGCACGCAGATATTGCGCGGCCTGGTTGTTGCGCACTCCGTCCCAGACGGTGCTTCCGTCCATCAACAACTGGTCCCAGCTGTATTTGAATGGTTCGGATTTGATGAGCCAGCGGGCCATGTCAGAGCACCTGCGCCCATGTATCGGGCTTGAAGCCGGCGAGCAGCACATCCTGTCCAGCTGCACCGGGTCCTTCCAGAATGGGACGCTTGATCATCGACGGGTTGGCCAGCATCAGGCGCACCGCCTTGGCGGCAGCGAGATCTGCCCTGGCGGCAGCGAGATCTGCCTTGGCGGCAGCGAGATCTGCCTTCTCGGCGTCGGGCAGCGCGCGATAGGTCGTGCCGGCGCGATTGAGCACGGCTTCCCACCCCAACGCATTGATCCAGCGCGCCAGATAGTCCGCATCGACACCAGCAGCCTTGTAGTCGTGAAAGGCATAGGCCACACCCCTGGTATCGAGCCAGGCCCGTGCCTTTTTCACCGTGTCGCAGTTCCTGATGCCAAATAGCGTCAATGCCATGAACAAGCTCCCTTTGCCGCGCCCCATGCCTCAGCCGGGTCGGCAGCGACAAGCGCGCAGATGCCGCGCGAGCTGTGAGGAACGGGAAAAATTGGTGCGGACGGCGGGACTCGAACCCGCACTTCCAATGGAAAGCGGATTTTAAGTCCGCTGCGGCTACCGGTTTCGCCACGTCCGCAAGGGATTCCGCATGGCATTGGTCATGACGCCGGCCCCATTACAAGGACATCCGCCAGCCACGCCGGCAACGCCATCAGGCAGCATGCGAGCAGCCCGACTAGACGCCTCAATCGGCGTTTAAGCGCTCGCGCAATTCCTTGCCGGGCTTGAAATAGGGGACGCGCTTGGCTTCCACTACGACGGAGGTGCCGGTACGCGGGTTGCGACCGGTACGGGCGTCGCGTGCCCGGGTCGAGAAGGCACCAAAGCCACGCAATTCGACACGTCGGCCCGTGGCAAGCGCGCCGCTGATCTCGTCAAACACGGTCGCCACGATCCGCTCCACGTCGCGGATGGTCAGATGCGGATTATTTTCGGCAACAATTGCCACAAGTTCGGACCGGATCATGTTTTCAGCCCTGTGTTTGCGCCGTCCCGGGTTTCCCGTTAACGACGCCCCTCCCGATGCAATGAAACTCTACGCCAGATCATTGGCCGGTCAAGACAAAATGGGGGCGCTTTGGACCCCAAAGCACCCCGAAAAAGGGATTATTGCCCCCACCGGCGATGCGGCGGGGGCAAAATCACATTTCAATCAGGACTTGTCGGCGTCTTCGCGGGCCTTGTTGAAGGCTGCGCCAAGAATATTGCCCAGCGTCGCGCCCGAGTCGGACGTGCCATATTGAGCAACCGCTTCCTTCTCTTCGCTGATCTGAAGCGCCTTGATGCTCAGCATCGGCTTGCGGCCCTTTTCGAAGCCGATGATCATCGCATCGACCTTCTGGCCGGGCTGGAAACGCTCGGCCTTCTGCTCGTCACGGTCACGGCTGAGATCGCCGCGCTTGATGAAGACGACGGTGCCGTCATCGCCAAGCTGCACGTCCAGGCCGCCATCGCGTGCCGCGACCACGGTTGCCGTGATGATGTCGTTCTTCTTGAGGTCATTGCCGGTGGCGGCAGTGATGACGCGCGGGCCGGCAGCTTCATCAAGCTGCTTGATGCCGAGGCTGATGCGCTCTTTCTCGATGTCGACTTCCAGCACCCGGGCGCGCACGCGCTCGCCCTTGTGGTGGCGTGACAGCGCCTGCTCGCCGGTCAGGCCCCAAGCGATGTCCGACATGTGGACCATGCCGTCGACTTCGCCTTCCAGGCCGATGAACAGGCCGAATTCGGTAGCGTTCTTGACTTCGCCCTCGATTATCGTGCCGACCGGATAGGTTTCGGCGAACACTTCCCACGGGTTGCGCTGGGCCTGCTTGAGACCAAGGCTGATGCGGCGCTTTTCCTCATCGACTTCGAGCACCAGCACTTCGACTTCCTGGCTGGTCGAAACGATCTTGCCGGGATGGACGTTCTTTTTCACCCAGCTCATTTCGGACACGTGCACCAGGCCTTCGATGCCGGCTTCGAGTTCGACGAAAGCACCATATTCGGTGATGTTGGTGACGCGGCCGGTGTGGCGCGAATCCACGGCGTACTTGGTCGCCGCGGTCGTCCAGGGATCGGCTTCGAGCTGCTTCATGCCCAGGCTGATGCGCTGGGTTTCGCGGTTGATGCGCACGATCTGCACGCGCAGCACGTCGCCGATGTTCAGCACTTCGGACGGGTGGTTAACGCGCTTGTAGCTCATGTCGGTGACATGCAGCAGGCCGTCGATGCCGCCCAGATCAACGAACGCACCGTAATCGGTGATGTTCTTGACGGTGCCGTCGACGATCTGGCCTTCAGCAAGGCTGAGAATCAGGCCGGAACGCTGTTCAGCGCGCGATTCTTCGAGGATCGAGCGGCGCGAAACCACGATGTTGCCGCGCTTGCGGTCCATCTTGAGGATCTGGAACGGCTGCGCCAGGTTCATGAGCGGGGTGACATCGCGTACCGGGCGGATATCGACCTGCGAGCCGGGAAGGAAGGCAACAGCACCGCCAAGGTCGACGGTGAAGCCGCCCTTGACGCGACCGAAGATGACACCTTCGACGCGCTCGGCCGCAGCGAACTGGCGCTCAAGGGCATCCCATGAAGCTTCGCGGCGGGCGCGGTCACGGCTGAGCATCGCTTCGCCATTGGCGTTCTCGACGCGGTCGACATAGACTTCGACTTCGTCGCCGACGCTGACATTGTGCTTGCCGTCGAGGCCGGCGAATTCGCGCAGCGGCACACGGCCTTCGGACTTGAGGCCCACATCGATGACTGCAAGGTCATTTTCGATGCCGGTGACAACGCCGCGAACGACGCGGCCTTCAAAACTCTGGTTCTTGCCGAGCGACGATTCGAGCATTGCTGCAAAATCATCACGCGTCGGCTGCGTAGCAGAAGCCGTCTGGGCGCTGGTAGCCATAGGGACAGAACAAACCTTCAAATCTGGGCCGGCACGCGCCATCAGCGGCGTGTTCGTGAAACCCATCAGCAGTGCACGATTGCCCGCTGTTCATCGCCGTCGCGGCGGCACCATGCCGACCGCTCAGAACAAAGCCGGAGAAAGGCAAAGCGCCGGGTAGCCCGAAGCCCCCGGTCGTCCAAGCCCTTTACTGGCTGTTCGCGGCCAGTGCCTTTTCGACAAGGGCAACAGCAGCGCGAACGGCTGCGTCTATAGCCAAATCGCTGGTGTCCAGCAAGGCGGCATCACCGGCGCGCTTGAGGGGGGCTGCGCTGCGCCCCGAATCGCGCGCGTCGCGTGCTTCGATATCGGCGAGCACGGCAGAAAAATCCCGGCCATCGCCGCCGCGCACCAGTTCGGCATGGCGGCGGGCCGCGCGCACGTCTGTTCGTGCCGTGACAAAAAGCTTGGCACTGGCATCCGGCGCAATCACGGTGCCGATGTCGCGGCCATCCAGAACGGCGCCGCCGGGCTGGGCCGCAAAATCGCGCTGCCGATCAAACAGGGCAGCACGGACCGCCGGGTGTGACGAGACAATGGAGGCATAATCCGAATTCAGCGCGCTCATCAGATGCGGGTCATCGAGCAGGGCCGGCGCCATCGTCAAGGCCGCACGCTCGGCCGCGGCCGCATCGAACGGATCCTCGCCAGCCAGCCGCACTGCCAGCCCACAGGCACGGTACAATTTGCCGGTATCCAGATGCGGCAAACCGAAATGCCGGGCCAGTGCCTTGGCGATGGTCCCCTTTCCGCTGGCGGCGGGGCCGTCGACGGCAATGACTATGGGATGTGTGCTGGCCATGCCCCGGCGTTTAAAGGCCAGCGACGATACGAGCAAGTCGCGGCGCAAGCCCCCGGCGCAGGTCGGGGTGCTTGGCATAGACGCCGGGTTGGGGCATGGTCACATCAGGGTCATCGCTGCCGCTTGCCGGCAACAGGGGTGCGCATGATCCGATCTCCATTAACAGGCGCGCACGCGCCGGGCCCAGCCCCCATCCTGTTCATAGCCGGCACGCGGCCCGAAGCCGTCAAGCTGGCACCGCTCATCATCGACCAGCATGCGAACGGGCTTTTTCCGCTGCTCGTCGCCACCGGCCAGCAGCGCGAGATGCTGGCCCAGGCGCTGGCGGCCTTTGGGCTGGTGCCCGACCACGACCTCGACATCATGGACCATGGCCAGACACCGGATGCCGTCGTTGGCCGGCTGGTGCCAGCGCTGGCCGGTCTATTTCGTGAACTTCGCCCCGGCGCCGTGGTGGTGCAGGGCGACACCGCCAGCGCCTTTGCCGGCGCGATTGCCGCCAGCTATGCGCGGCTGCCGCTTGCCCATGTCGAGGCCGGCCTGCGCACCGGCGGCGGCGAGCCATTTCCAGAAGAGATGCACCGCAAGGCCATCGCACAGATGGCCGGCCTGCATCTGGCACCCACCCCTGCCGCTGCTGCGGCTCTGGCACGCGAGGGCATTGCCGGCGACAGCGTCCATATCACCGGCAACAGCGGCATCGACGCGCTCCACCTGATGCAACAGCGACTGGCCGATGATGCAGGGCTGCGCGCGCGCACCATCGTGCAGTTTGCCGAAGTCGATACCACCCGGCCATGGCTGCTGGCCACCGTCCATCGCCGCGAGAATCATGGGCGACGGCTGGAGCAGGTGCTGGAGGCGCTGGCGGTGCTGGCGCGCGACGCCGAAGTGCTGCTGCCCGTTCATCCACATCCTGCCGTATCGGGACCGGTGCGGGCGCGGCTCAGTGGTCTGCGCCACGTGCATTTGCTGCCGCCGCTCGATTACGCCAGCTTCGTGTGGGCGATGGCTCGATCCGCGCTGGTGCTGACTGATTCGGGCGGCATCCAGGAAGAGGCGCCGGCGCTGGGCCTGCCGGTGCTGGTGCTAAGGGACAGCACCGAACGGCGCGAAGGTCTTGGCACCGGCAATGCCCTGCTGGTCGGCACCGACACCGGGCCAATCATTGCGGCGGCGCGGCGGCTGATCGCGGACAGCGCGGCGCGGGCGGTCATGGCTGGGCCGAGCCTGCCATACGGCCAGGGCGATTCGGCACGGCGCATCAATGCACTGCTGCTGGGCCTTGCCGACGGGCGCCCAGCCGTTCCATCATGGCAACAAAACCCGGAAAGCTGGTCGCAATCGGCCGTGCATCATCGACAATGACGGGCGCGCGGGCATGCAGCCCGGCAATGGCGAGGCTCATGGCGATTCGGTGATCAAGATGCGCCGGCACGGTCGCACCGCCAGCAATGGCCTCGCCGCCAGTGCCGGTGATGATCATGCCGTCTGCCAGTTCCTGCGTCATCACGCCGATAGCCGACAGGCCTGACGCCATGGCTGCAATGCGGTCGGATTCCTTGACGCGCAATTCCTCGAGACCGCGCATGATGGTGCGGCCCTGCGCAAAAGCCGCCGCAACGAACAGTATCGGAAATTCGTCGACCATCGATGGCACCATCTCCGGCGGCACTTCGATGCCGGTCAATGGCGCATGGCGGACGTGCAGATCGGCCACCGGCTCTCCGCCGACATCGCGCAGGTCATGCAGTGTGATGTCGGCGCCCATGGCCCGCAGCACGTCGATCAGCCCGGCGCGGGTGGGGTTGAGCCCAACGTTGCTGATGCGAATGTCGCTGCCCGGCACCACCAGTGCCGCCACCATCGGAAACGCGGCGGACGAGGGATCGCCGGGCACGGTCAGCGTTTGCGGGCGCAATTGTGCCTCGCCGCGCACGGTTATGATCCGCCCCTCCGGCGCAGCTTCCACGGTCAGATGCGCGCCAAAACCCGCCAGCATCCGCTCGCTGTGATCGCGGGTTGGCACGGGTTCGACAACAACTGTGTCGCCAGGCGTGTTCAGCCCGGCCAGCAACACTGCCGATTTGACCTGCGCCGAGGCGACGGGAAGCACATAGCGCAGCGGCACGGCCGGGCAGGCGCCGGTCATCATGAGCGGCAATCGCCCACCGGGGCTGGCGGTGATATTGGCGCCCATCTGACCGAGTGGGTCGATGACCCGGCCCATCGGGCGCCTTGACAACGAGGCGTCGCCTATAAAAGTGGCAGTGATCGGATGCGATGCGACAAGGCCCATCAACAGCCGGGTCGAGGTGCCGCTGTTGCCCATGTCGAGAGCCACAAGTGGCTGCAGCAGTCCGCCGACGCCGACGCCGTGAACATGCCAGCGCCCGTCTTCACCGCGCACAATATCGGCGCCCATCGCCCGCATTGCAGCCGCCGTGGCCAAGACGTCTTCGCCTTGGAGCAGGCCGGTGATGATGGTTTCACCCACCGCCAGCGCGCCGAGCATGAGCGATCGGTGACTGATGGACTTGTCGCCTGGGACCGTGACCGCGCCAGCCAGCGGGCCATCTGCAGAAAGGCTGAGGGGCATGGGGACGCCGTCGCTGTGGGTCATTATCCGGTTTCGTCGCTGATTGGTGCAGCGACGCGCTTTGACAGGCGGGACGGCCTGTGGCAATGCGCCCGGCTTTCCGGGGTCTGTTTCGCACGCCTTGCGCATGCGGATGTCGCCCGGGTTCACGGAGACAAATGTGGTGAAGGCTGAATGGGGCACCAAGCGTGCCTGTCCGAAGTGCAATACGCGCTTTTATGACCTGACCAAGGATGAGCCGGTGACGTGCATTGCCTGCGGCTATGCCTGGATTGCCGAGCCTGTGCTGAAGTCCAAGCAGACGACTCCGTTCGAGTCGTCCAAGCCGGTGGCCGTAGCCGAAGGCGAAGACGTGATTGCGGCGGTAGACGAGGATCTGGACCTCGATGCCGATGACGAAGTCAGCGAAGCAGCCGACGTCGATCTGGGCGATGATGATGATCTGGGCGTCGTCAGCAGCGGCAAAGACGACGAAACCTGAGATTTCGGCTCGCGCCGGCTGTTTTTTGGCTGGCGTGAGCAAATTTCGGCTTGCGCCTGTAGGGGCTTTGTCCTAACCGGCGCGTCCCAATGCGGCGCGAAATCGCTGCAACCGTGGTTCGGGGCCTTAGCTCAGCTGGGAGAGCGCTACGATGGCATTGTAGAGGTCAGCGGTTCGATCCCGCTAGGCTCCACCAACCACATACGGTCCAAAAGGGCGCCGCCTGCGATTTGCAGCGGCGCCCTTTTCGCGTTCGGGGCCGGCAGCGGCGTTACCAGGCGGCAAAGCGGCTGGCCGCACCCTCGCACCAAGTTTGCACCAGATCCTTGCCGATGGTCATTGCCCGCCATCCCGCCACGCCCGCCAGCGAAACGGCTGGCGAAGGCACGGGCGCCGCGACCCCGCGAATCACAAACAACCCAGTCGGATCGACGCGAAAATACTGGCCGGCATGGGCCATCATCTCGGCGACATTCAATGTCGCGCCGCTCATCACCTGCGAATCGACGGGGCGCTCCATGGCCGCGAGCCGCGACAACGCATCGACATATTCGGCGGTCCAGCCCCAGTCGGCGGGACCGGGGTCTTCGATCTCAAGCGGCGGCGGTGCCTCGCCCTGCGCTGCGGCATGCAACTGAGCAACGATCCGCGCCGGCAGGGAGTGCGCCGACCCCAGCCGCGAATCATGGGCATGGAGCAATGCGGTGGCCATCGGCAGTCGCCGCTCGGAACGCAGCACCGCCAGCGCGCCTATCCGCCTTCGCGTTGATGCCTGAGCCGGCAGGTTTGCCAATTCGGCGACATGAATCAGGCGCGGCGGCCGTGACAGGCCGGAAATGCGCTCCACCACGGAATCGATGATGGCGTCGCGCCCGCCGGTGCCATCGGCAATGGCGTAAACTGCGTTTGCGGCAGCAGCAGCTGTGTCCAGCGCTGCGTCATCGGTCAATGCCTCGACGGAATCGGTGATGCCCAGCGCGGAAAACGCCTCTTGGGCCATGCCGGTTTCAGTGGCGACAACGGCATGGCCGCGGGCATCGAGCAGCCGGGCCAGATAGGCGCCAAGATGGCCATCGGCACCAATGATAAGAGCAAGCGGCTTGGTCATGCTTGCCAAATCGGGAGGCCGCGCCGGCAAGTCAAGGCCGGGCGAAGCCGCTCCCCGGCACGCGTGGACCATAAAGGCTTTGAACTGGCCGGCCTCTGCCCGTAGAAGACGGCACTGGCAGGGCATTTGGCGCCCGGTCCTGGGCAGAGTGCGCGTGGCGACAAGCAGAATCCTCCAACCTTATGTCAGCCGCCGCGAACCCGGCCGGTTGACGCGCGTCGTGCTGGCGGTGGGTTTCGTGATGCTCGGCGCCTTTTATGGCCTGATGTCGACGCTGCTACCCGCACAGCTTCTGGCCATGCCGCTCAGCCCCATCCTGATTCTGGGCGCGGTCTGCCTTTGGATGCTGCCGGACGTGGGCGAGATCGACACCACGACCATGAGCAGCATCGCAGTCTGGTTCATCGCGATCATGCCGGTCTGGCCCAGTTATGTCGCCATCAACCTGCCGGGTCTGCCCTGGATCACCCCGACGCGCGGGCTGACGGGTGCGCTGTTGGTGATGGCGCTGGTCGGTATTTCGACATCATCGGACTTTCGCGCCCGCATCCATGATGCCTCCGGGGCCATGCCCTATATGCGGCGGATTTTCTGGGGCTTTTTCGCCACCATGATCATCGCGATCCCGTTTTCGCCGCTGCTGTTCCAGACCGTCAACCGCTGGGCCAACAACCAGATTTTCTGGACGATGACCTTTTTGCTGGTCGGCTATTTTGCCACCTACAAGGGCTTTGTGTCGCGGATTGCGCGGGCACTGGTCGTGGCGTTGGCCATTACCATCCTGATCGGCCTGTATGAATATCGTTCGCAGTCGGTGTTCTGGCTGCCCTATCTGCCTGCCTTCCTCAAGGCCGATCCCGAAATTCTTGCCCGTGTCGCCGAAAGCCAGGCACGTGCCGGCACCAACATCTATCGCGTCCGCTCGACCTTCCCGGTATCGCTGTATTACGCGCAGTATCTGGCGCTCATCTTCCCGTTCGTCATCCACTACCTCGTGGCGACTCCCAAGGTGCGGGACAAGCTGCTGCTCGGCCTTTTGGCGGTGGCGACCATGGTGGTCATGTATCTGACCAATGCGCGCTCGGCCATGGTGGGCCTGTTGCTCACCCTCATCATCTATCCGTTCTTCTGGGTCTGGCGCACCCGCAAGCGCGACCCGCAATCGATCGGCGCGTCGGCCGGCCTGTTCGCCTATCCAGCGGGCATGCTGGTGGTGACGCTTATCGTGTTGTTCTGGAACCGGGCGCGCGTCGCCGTGCTGGGCGGCGGCCAGCATCAGGCGAGCAGCGACGCGCGCGGCGCGCAATGGGACATGGGCATCCCGCGCATCATCCAGTATCCGTTCGGGCATGGCGCGGCCACGTCGGGCGAAGTGCTGGGCTATACCAACCGCGCCGGCGAAGTGACGGTCGACACCTATTATCTCACGCTGCTGCTCGATTACGGCGTCTTTGCACTACCCTTGTTCATGCTGATGTTCGGTCTGCCGCTCTGGCACGGATTTCGCGCCTATATGAAATCCAGGGATGATGAAACCGACTTGACCGCACCGCTGGGCATCGCGCTTTTCAACTTTGTCGTCATCGCCGGCGTGCTGAGTTCCGAAGCCAACCAGCCGATCGCCTTTGCCATCCTTGGCTGCCTGGGCGGCCTGATCTGGCGCCAGAACAATGGCATGGTCCGGCAGCCACGATTGCCGCCGCCAAAGCCATGAGCGAAGCGCCCGCCGGCAGCCGTGCCGATTATCGCCATTTTCACGCCATCACGACCCGTTGGCTCGACAATGACGCATATGGCCATGTCAATAACGCCATTTACTATGGCTGGTTCGACACTGCCGTGAACGCAGTGCTTATCGCGCGCGGTCTGCTCGATGTCGCCGCTGGTCCGGCCATCAATCTGGTTGTCGAATCGGGCTGCCGCTATTCCAGGGCCGTGGTTTTTCCAGAAACCGTCGAGGCTGGCCTTCGTATCGCCAAGCTCGGTACATCCAGCGTGCGCTGGGAAATCGGCCTGTTCACGGTCGGCCATGACAGCGCTGCCGCGCAGGGGCATTTCGTCCATGTCCATGTCGACCGCACCACCCGAAAGCCGCAGCCCATGCCGCCGCTGTTTCGCGAACGCCTTGCCGATTTGATCGCCTGATGAGCCAGCCTTCGCTCCGTTCGCGCCTGTCGCGTCATTTCCGCACCGGCCGCGACCGGTTCCTGCGCGAATTGATCCTGGCCGAGCGCGCGCGTGTCGAGGGCCGCTTTCACATCGCCGACCTTGGCGGCCGCGTGGATTACTGGGGACGAGTAGGCATCGATTTTCTCATCGCCAACGACATCCACGTCACTGTCATCAACCAGACGGCTGACGAGTTGTATGCCGGTGATGGCCATGAACGTTTCAGTCTGGCCGTCGGCGACTGTTGCGCGCTGGACGATGTGGCCGACAACCAATTCGATATGGTGCACAGCAATTCGGTGATCGAGCATGTCGGCGGCTATGCCCGCAAACAGGCCTTTGCTCGCGAGGTGAATCGCATCGCACCCGCGCATTACGTGCAGACGCCGAACTTCTGGTTCCCCATCGATCCGCACTGGCCGGTCATGCCGTTCTTCCACTGGCTGCCGCTGTTATGGCGCTGGCGACTCCTGATGCGCTTCAAGCTGGGCTGGGGCGGGCCGCACCGCTCGATTGCCCATGCCATGGGCGACCTTGAGGGCACGGTGCTGGTCGACGGCGCCCAGATGCGCGACCTGTTCCCCGTCAGCCGCATCCGCGCCGAACGCTTCGCATTGCTCGCCAAATCGCTGATAGCGGCTCGCTCTCGCGCCTGAAGCGCCAGCGCCTTCTGGACAGGCGGGGCGCCAGCGCATAATCGCGTGGCGATGCATACACCCGATGATTCCGTCCTGATCCTCGATTTCGGTAGCCAGGTCACCCAGCTCATTGCCAGACGCGTCCGCGAAGCCGGCGTCTATTGCGAGATCGTGCCCTTTGCCAAGGGTGACGAGGCCATGGCGCGGCTCGGTCCCAAGGCCATCATCCTGTCGGGCAGCCCGGCATCGGTCACCGACGAAAACGCTCCGCAGATCCCGCCAGGCGTGTTGGCCGCGACCGTGCCGATCCTGGGCATCTGCTACGGCGAACAGGCACTGTGCGCCCAGACCGGCGGCGCAGTCGGCCCATCCGGCCACCGCGAATTCGGACGCGCCGAAGTCGAAATCGTCGATGATTGCGCGTTTTTTGCCGGGGTCTGGGCCAAGGGTGAGCGCCGCACTGTCTGGATGAGCCATGGCGACCGCATCGATGCGATTCCGCCCGGCTTCCGTGCCGTCGCCGTGTCGGCCGGCGCACCCTATGCCGCCATCGCGGACGATGGCCGCCGCCGCTATGGCGTGCAGTTCCACCCCGAAGTGGTGCACACGCCCGAAGGCGGCGCCCTGCTGAGCAATTTCGTGGCTGGCGTTGCCGGCATCACGCCCAGCTGGTCGATGGCCGGTTTCCGTGCCACCAAGGTCGCCGAAATCCGCGAGCAAGTGGGAGACGGCCGGGTCATCTGCGGGCTGTCCGGCGGCGTCGATTCGGCCGTTGCCGCCGTGCTCATCCACGAAGCCATTGGTGATCAGCTGACCTGCGTGTTCGTCGATCACGGCTTGTTGCGCGCTGGCGAAGCCGAACAGGTCGTGACGCTGTTCCGCGAGCATTATCACATCCCGCTCGTCCATGTCGAAGCCGAGGCGCTGTTCCTGGCGGGCCTGGCCGGCGTCACCGACCCCGAAAAAAAGCGCAAGTTCATCGGCGGCGCCTTCATCGATGTGTTCGAGGCCGAAGCAAAGAAAATCGGCGGCGCGGCGTTCCTGGCGCAGGGAACGCTGTATCCCGATGTCATCGAAAGCGTCTCGTTCACCGGCGGCCCCAGTGTGACGATCAAGAGCCATCACAATGTCGGCGGCCTGCCGGCACGCATGAACATGGCACTGGTCGAGCCGCTGCGCGAATTGTTCAAGGACGAAGTGCGGCGGCTGGGCGTCGAACTTGGCCTGCCGCCGGCATTTGTCGGTCGCCACCCCTTCCCCGGCCCCGGCCTCGCCATCCGCATTCCCGGCGAAGTCACCAAGGAAGCCTGCGACACGTTGCGGCTGGCCGACGCCATCTATCTCGACGAAATCCGCAAGGCCGGGCTGTATGACGATATCTGGCAGGCCTTTGCGGTGCTGCTGCCCGTCCGCACTGTCGGCGTGATGGGCGACGGGCGCACCTATGAAAAGGTCTGCGGGCTGCGGGCCGTCACCAGCGTCGATGGCATGACTGCCGATGTCTATCCGTTCGAATCGGCATTCCTGTCACGCTGCGCTACCCGTATCGTCAACGAGGTCAAGGGCATCAACCGCGTCGTTTATGACTACACATCCAAGCCGCCCGGCACCATCGAGTGGGAATGAAGGCACCGTGTTGTCGCACTCCCCTTGCAAGGGGAACGATTGCACGGTCATGACCGTTTCATAAGTGGACCTCGGGGCGTCTTCCCTGCTATTGAAACATTTGTGGTGTAGGATCGGTGAGATGTCTGACGGGAGTTCATGGGTCGAGATCGTGCTGCTGGCCATGCTGGCGGCGTTCATCGGCCTGCGTCTGGTGAGCGTGCTCGGCAAGCGCACGGGACAGGAACGCCCGATCGGCGACAGCAGCCCGCGCGCCGTTCCCGAAGTGGTGCCGGCAGTGACTCGCGACGCCAGCCGGGCGCCGCGCAGCATTGCCGCCCTGCCTGCCGGCACAGACGCGGCGCTGGCGCCCGCGCTGCAGGCGGTTGCCAATGTCGATGCAAATTTTGAACCGCAGCGTTTCGTTGACGGTGCCAAGGCAGCCTATGCCGTGATCCTCGAAGCCTTTTGGGCCGGTGATACCGGTGCCATGGAGGGGCTGGTGTCCGACGAAGTGCAGGAAAACTTCGACAGCGCGATCCAGGCCCGCGATGGCAGCAAGCTGAAGAACCGCCTGATCGGGCTGGACGCCGCCGCCATAACTGCGGCCGAACTGGTTGGCCAGATGGCCGAAGTCACCGTGCGTTTTGTGGCGCGCGTCACCATGGCCGGCGCGGCACCGATGCTCACGACCGATATCTGGACGTTCAGTCGGCATGTCACCAGCCGCGATCCGGCCTGGCTGCTAATCGCGACAGACGACGAGCCCGGCCCCGACGCGCTTCCAGCCTGACGCCAGCCCGTTGCGCAGGGCCGTGATGCGCCAATTCCACAGATTTCCGTTGCCAGTGCTGCTGGCGCTTGCCGTCGCCGCTTGTGGTGGGCCGGCAAAGCGCCCGGCGCCGCTGCCGCCTGCGCTGGCCACACCCGTTGTGGCTGCCCCGCTTATCATCGCGCCGGCGGCGGCGCCGCGCGCGGTCGATCTGCCCCGGCAGACCATGGAATTGATGGACATTCCGGGTGCAGACGCCGCGTTGGCGGCGTTTCGCAAAAGCTGCGCATCGCTGCAAAAGCGTGAGGACCGCAGCGGCTTGACCCAGGCCGGCGACTGGAGCGCCGCCTGCACGGCAGCCGCCAAGACCACTGACGCGGCTGCGTTTTTTCGCCTGCATTTCACCGCGCTGGCCATTGGCGCCGAAGCGGGCAAGGGTTTCACCACCGGCTACTTCGAGCCTGAAATTGCTGGCTCGCGCGTTTCGGCCGCCGGGTTTCCCGCGCCATTCTACCGCCGTCCTGCTGATCTGATCGAGGCGGACCTCGGCGAATTTGCTGCCGATCTCAAGGGCCGCAAGCTGCGCGGGCGCATCGCCGGACAGCGCCTCGTGCCCTATTTCGACCGGGCCGCGATTGCCGCCGGCGCGCTGGTCGGGCGCGGACTGGAACTGGCCTGGGCCGCAGACCCCTTCGAGGCGTTTTTCCTCGAAATTCAAGGATCGGGCCGGCTTCGCCTGCCCGACGGTAGTATCATGCGCATCGGCTATGACAGCCAGAACGGGCACGGCTATGTCGCCATCGGCCGGGTGCTGATCGACAGGGGCCTGCTGCCCAAGGGCGGCGCCAACATGGACGCCATCCTGGGCTGGCTGCGCGCCAACCCGGCCGAGGCG
>NZ_JANPCD010000110.1:0-2384 GCF_031430775.1 Sandarakinorhabdus sp.
CGGCACCGTCCGCCGCTGCCCGGGCGCGCATCACGATCGCCGACCCACCATAACACACCGCAGCAAACAGCGCCGCCGCCACCGCCAGCAATCGGTCGCCGGTCAGGTCAGGTACATTGCCCACCGCGACGAGGACGCCCACAAACCCCATGAATCCGGCCAGCACATACCGGCGCTGCATCGGCTCGTTCAGGAACAACGCCGCCAGCGGCGGCATCATCAACGGCGCGATGAAGGTGATGCAGATGACCAGCGCCAGCGGCAGCAGCGTGAGCGCCCACACAAAACTGACGGCCATCGCGGCAATCAATGTGCCGCGCAGCAGATGCAGCCGCAATCCGCCCACGCCGGGACGCGGCCGGCCTGCCGCCGCCCAGATCAACGCCGCCACCAAGGTGCCAGTGCCGTATCGCCAGAACGTGACCTGCAACACGCCATGGTCGAGCGACAGCAGCTTCAGCAACGCATCCATCAGGCAAAGGGCGCCGATACCGGCAGCGCAGGCGCCAAAGGCCATCGGGCGGTTCACGGCCGGAAAAGCCCGGCGATGGTCACCGTGTTTCTTCGAACAATTCGCGCCCGATCAGATAGCGGCGGATTTCACTGGTGCCGGCGCCGATTTCATACAGCTTGGCATCGCGCAGCAGCCGCCCGGTGGGATAGTCGCTGGTATAGCCATTGCCCCCCAGACACTGGATCGCCTCCAGCGCCATACAAGTCGCCTTTTCGGCGGAATAGAGAATGCAGCCGGCGCTGTCCTTGCGCGTCGTCTCGCCCCGGTCGCACGCATCGGCCACGGCATAAGTATAGGCGCGCGCGGTGGACAGCGCGACATACATGTCCGCCAGCTTGCCCTGCATCAACTGAAACGTGCCGATCGGCTGCCCGAATTGTTCGCGTTCATGGATATAGGGCACCACGACATCCATGCACGCCTGCATGATGCCCAAAGGCCCGCCCGACAGCACGACGCGTTCATAATCCAGTCCCGACATCAGCACCTTGGCACCGTTGCCGACGCCGCCCAGCACATTGCCTGCCGGCACTTCGCAATCCTCGAACACCAGTTCGCACGTGTCGCTGCCGCGCATCCCCAGCTTGTCGAGCTTTTGCGCTGTCGAAAACCCCTTCATGCCCTTTTCGATCAGGAATGCCGTGACGCCGCGTGATCCGGCCTCCGGGTCGGTCTTGGCATAGACCACCAGCGTTTGCGCATGCGGCCCATTGGTGATCCACATCTTGTTGCCATTGAGCAGATACGAATCATTGCCGCGCGCCTCGGCCCGCAATTTCATCGAGATGACATCGCTGCCGGCGCCCGGCTCCGACATGGCTAGGCTGCCGACATGGGCGCCGGAAATCAGCCCCGGCAGATACCGCGCCTTTTGTTCGGCGCTGCCCCAGCGCGCAATCTGGTTGATGCACAGGTTCGTGTGGGCGCCATAGGACAGGCCGACGCTGGCTGATGCGCGGCTGATTTCTTCCACCACAATGACATGCGCCAGATAGCCAAGGCCGGCGCCGCCATCGGCCTCGGGCACGGTGACGCCGTGCAGGCCCAGCGCACCCAGCTTGGGCCACAGATCGATGGGGAAGGTGTTGGTGGCATCGATTTCGGCAGCACGCGGCGCGATTTCGGCGGCCGCAAAGGCCCGCACCGTGTCGCGCAGCATCTCGATGGTTTCGCCGTGCGGGAATTTGAGCTGGGAGAGCATGAACCTGATCCTGAACTGATTTTCCTGTGTTTAGACCCGCGCACGCGCGGCGGGAAGGGGCGGTGCAATAAAAGCGATTGACGCAATTATTCGTTGTGTATAGACAACAAAACATGGAAAACGACAACGCAACTATCGCTCTGCACAACCGCCTGGCCCTGTTCCGGGCCGATGCCGGCTTGTCGCGAGCGGCATTGGCCGAAAAAGTCGGGGTCAATCCCCAGACCATCGGCTTTCTCGAACGCGGTCAATATGGCCCCAGCCTCGAACTGGGCCTGAAACTGGCCGCGGTGTTCGGCGTGTCGGTGGAAACACTGTTTTCGCTGCACCCCTTTGCGCCGCTGGCGACAACCCTGAACCCGTAATCAAGGAGAGGAACAATGGACATGACAATCAAACCACCGCTTTCGCTTACGCTTCGCAACGCCCGCATCCTGTCGGTCCTCGTGCTGGCGGGCCTGGGTATCGGCTATCTTGGCGGCGCGATGTTCCCAGACGACAAGGGCGGCGTCTGGCTGGGCTTTTCTGCCGTGCGCCTCATCGGCTTGTTCAGCGCCGTGTTCTTGTTTCTCGATATCCGCAATCAGACAGCGCATGCGCCCGATGCCATGCTCGACGAACGGGAACGGGCGTTGCGCGACAATGCCTATGTCCGCGCCTATCAGATCA
>NZ_JANPCD010000111.1:0-14411 GCF_031430775.1 Sandarakinorhabdus sp.
CGATTATGTGCAGGACCGCGACGGCAAGGTCATCTGGCGGCGTGACACGCGCAGCTGCCCCGGCTGCAACGCGCCAGATTGGAAAGGCGAGGCGATGCCGAGGCCCGGCGGCAAGCCCGTGCAGGTCATGGACCCGCGCACCGCCTACCAGATCGTCCATATGATGGAAGGCGTCATCCAGCGCGGCACCGGTACGGCGCTGATGCCATTGGGGCGGCCACTGGCGGGCAAGACCGGCACCACCAGTGGCCCCAACGACGTGTGGTTCGTCGGCGGTACCCAGGATCTCGTCGCCGGCCTATATCTGGGCTTTGACAAGCCGCGCAGCCTTGGCGGCTATGCCCAGGGCGGCACCGTCGCGGCGCCGATCTGGCGGCAATTCGGCGAAATCGCGCTCAAGGACGCGCCCAAGCTGCCCTTTGTCATTCCGCCCGGCGTGCGCATGGTCCGCATCGACCGGCGCAGCGGCAAGCGCGTGTTCGGCGAATGGCCTACCGACGAGCCAAAGCCCGCAGTGATCTGGGAGGCTTTCAAGCCCGAAAGCGAACCGCGCCGCACCGGCAAGGTCGGCGCCTATGCGGCACGCGGTGGTGGCCGCGTGACCAGCGACGCGGACTTCCTGGAGCAGGAGGGCGGCATCTATTGATGCTGGCCCGCAGCAACGCTTGTGCTGGCCCGCCGCGCCCGTTACATCGCCGGCACAGGCTCCAAGGGTAACAACTGACATGCGTGCCGAAGCACAGGCTTATGCGGATTCCATCAAGCAGGCGCTGGACCTGCTAAGGAGGTTTCTTTGACTGGGATCGCGCACTCCGCCGTCTCGACGAACTGAACAACCGCGTCGAGGATCCCAAACTTTGGGACAATCCCAAGGCTGCACAAGCCGTGATGACCGAACGCCGCCGCCTTGATGAGGCGATTTCGGCCACGCGCTCCATCGAGCGTGACTTGGCCGAAACCGCCGAGCTCATTGAAATGGCAGACGCCGAGGGCGACACCGAGATGGCCGATGACGGCGTCGCGGCCCTGAAGGCGCTGGCTCAAAAGGCCGA
Source organism: Sandarakinorhabdus sp. (assembly GCF_031430775.1). GTDB lineage: Bacteria > Pseudomonadota > Alphaproteobacteria > Sphingomonadales > Sphingomonadaceae > Sandarakinorhabdus. The sequence goes on from NZ_JANPCD010000111.1 coordinate 1,053, forward strand.
GCGGGACAAGGTTGCGGCGCTGCTGTCGGGTGAAGCCGACAACAATGACACTTATGTCGAAATCAATTCGGGCGCCGGCGGCACCGAAAGCCAGGACTGGGCTTCGATGCTCCAGCGCATGTACCAGCGCTGGGCTGAAAAACATGGCTACAAGGTCGAATTGATCGATTTCAATTCGGGCGAAACCGCCGGCATCAAGAACGCCACCATGCTCATCAAGGGCCCGCAGGCCTATGGCTGGGCCAAGACCGAAAGCGGTGTCCACCGGCTGGTTCGTATCAGCCCCTATGACAGCGCAGCGCGGCGCCACACCAGCTTTGCAAGCGTCTGGGTCTATCCGCAGATCGACGATGATATCGAGATCGATATCAAGGAAAGCGACCTGAAAATCGATACCTACCGGGCATCCGGCGCCGGCGGGCAGCACGTCAACACCACGGATTCCGCCGTGCGCATCACCCATATGCCAACCGGCGTCATCGTCGCCTGCCAGAATGAACGTTCGCAGCACAAGAACCGTGCCACCGCGATGAAGATGCTCAAGGCGCGGCTCTATGAGCGCGAACTGGCCATCCGCGAAGCTGCGTCCGCCGATGTCGAAGCCGGCAAGAGCGATATTGGCTGGGGCCACCAGATCCGCTCGTATGTCCTCCAGCCCTACCAGCTGGTGAAGGACATGCGCACTGGCGTCACGTCAACGGCGCCCGGCGATGTGCTGGACGGCGATCTTGATGCCTTCATGGCCGCTGCCCTGTCCCAGCGGGTGACCGGCGACAAGGTTGACGTGGACGATGCTGACTGATCTTGCCCTCTCCCGCTTGCGGGAGAGGCGCCGGTCGCACCCTATGCGAATTGCGCCTCGTGGCGCGCCAGCCCTGCCGCCAGATCCGCGATAAGATCGGCCGGGTCTTCGAGGCCGATCGACAGGCGCACGATGGGGCCAGTGTAATCCAGGGTGGTGACGCTTCGGCAGCCGTCCATTTTCACCGGCAACGCCAGCGATTCAAACCCGCCCCAGGAAAAGCCGATGCCGAAATGCGCAAGGTCATCGATCAGCGCGCCAAGCTGCTGGCGGCTGCCGCGCTTGAGCACAAAGCCGAACAGCCCCGACGCGCCGGTGAAATCGCGCCGCCACAGCGCATGGCCGGGGTGGCTGGGCAGGGCAGGATGCAACACGCGTTCGACGGCGTCCTGACCTTCCAACCAGCGCGCGATGGTAAGCGCGCTTGCCTCTTGCCGGTCCAGCCGCACGGCCAGAGTGCGCAGGCCGCGCAGCGCCAGTGCCGCGTCATCGGGCGAGACGCTATGGCCAAGCCGATAGGTCGCGGCCTTCAGGCGCGGCAGCAGCGCCGGGGTCGCGGTGGCGCTACCCATCATCAGGTCGCTATGGCCGCCGACATATTTCGTCAGCGCCTGGATGGAAATGTCACAGCCCAATGCCAATGGCTGGTGTCGCAGCGGCGTGGCCCAGGTGTTGTCGATCAGCGTCACCACGCCGCGCGACCGGGCGATGGCGGTGATCGCCGGAATGTCCTGAATTTCAAACGTCAGCGAGCCGGGGGATTCAAGCAGGATGACACTTGTTTCGGGCCGAATCATATCGGCAATGCCGGCACCGATGGCCGGGTCGAAATACTGGGTGGTAACGCCCATGCGCTTCAAAATGTCGTTGGCGAACAGCCGCGTCGGCTCATAGGCGCTGTCGGTGATTAGCACATGGTCGCCGGACTTGACGACTGCCAGCAGCGCTGTGGTGATTGCGGCAACGCCCGACGGGAACAATTTCGTGCCGGCAGCACCCGGCTCCAGCGCGGTGAGCGCATCCTCCAGCGCCCAGTGCGTCGGGCTGCCACGCCGGCCGTAGTACAGGCCGGCATCGGGCGCAGCATTGCCGGCATCAAGATCGGCACAGCTGTCGAACAACATCGTCGAGGCGCGCCACACCGGTGGGTTTACAACTCCTTCGGCAAGGCCCGGGCCGCGCCCGGCATGGACAAGTCGCGTGGCAATCGCCTGGCCCGAAAGGTCGGCAGCCGGGGGGCGGCGCAATCTTTTGGTCACCGCGCTGCCCTGCTCATCGGTTCAGGCGCCGACGACCACCGGATTGTGCGCGCTGGCGCCCCATTCCGACCAGCTGCCGTCGTACACCGCGACTTTTGTGTTGCCGAGCAAGGCTGCGGCAAAGGCCAGCACCGGCGCCGTGATCCCCGAACCGCAGGTGGCGACCAGCGGCTTGGCGAGATCGATGCCTAGACCGTCGAACAAGGCCTTGAGTTCAGCCGGCGACTTCCAGGTGCCATCTGCGTTGAAGGCTTCGGAATAGGGCAGGTTCTTCGACCCCGGCATATGGCCGGGACGCACACCGGGGCGCGGATCGGGCTCGGCCCCCGTAAAACGGCCTGACGAACGTGCATCCACGACCTGTTCGGCCTTGGTGCGCAGGTTTTCCGACATCTGCGACTGGTCCCGGACCAGCGCCTTGTCGGCCCAGACAGTGAAATGCCGGTGACGCACGATCGGCTTGCCGCTTTCCAGCGGGCGGCTTTCGGCCTGCCATTTCGCAAGGCCGCCATCAAGAATGGCCACTTCATGGGCGCCGAACAGGCTAAGCATCCACCAAAGGCGCGCCGAGGATTTCAACGGGCTGTTGTCATAGACAACGATGCGGCTGCCATCGCCAAGGCCCAGCGCCTGGCAACGCGAGGCGAATTTTTCCGCTGGCGGCAGCATGGTGGGCAGGTTGCTCGACGTGTCCGACACTTCCTCGATGTCGAAGAAAACCGCGCCGGGAATATGCGCGCCCTCGAATTCGGCGCGGGCGCTGCGCGCATGTGCGGGCAGGAATATCGTGGCGTCGATGATGCGCAGATCGCTCTTGCCCATTTCAGCGGCCAGCCAGTCCGTGGACACCAGCAAATTCATCGATACACTCCCCGTTGTTCTTGCGCGTGACATAATGGGCCAAAGCCGCCATGTCACCCACCGATGTTACCATTTGGAGAGCCAATGACCGACGTGTTGCAAAGCGGTGTCATGCACCTGGGCCAGATGTCGTGCCTGCCGGATTCGCCCGAAGCCGCCGTGCTTGATTATCCGCCCAACCCACAGCCAGGCACTGACTATCTCATCCGCTTTGTTTGTCCGGAGTTCACGTCGCTGTGCCCGGTCACCGGCCAGCCGGATTTTGCCCATATCGTCATCGATTATGTGCCGGACGAAACCATAGTCGAATCAAAGGCATTGAAGCTGTTCCTGGGGTCGTTTCGCAACCACGCAGGCTTCCATGAAGCGGTGACGGTCGGCATCGGCCTGCGGCTGGTTTCCGAAATGGCGCCGCGCTGGCTCAGGATCGGCGGCTATTGGTATCCGCGCGGCGGCATCCCGATCGATGTGTTCTGGCAGACAGGCGCTCCGCCGGCGGCGCTGTGGCTGCCCGATCAGGGCGTGCCGACCTATCGGGGCCGTGGCTGATGCGTGCCTTTATTGCCGGGTTGAGCTGGTTTTGCCGTGCGCTGTACAGGCACAGGGCGCCGACGCGCGGCTCAAGGCGATCTACGACGAGGTCTGGCGCGTCCAGCTGGCCGAATCGGGGCAGTTCGAAAAGGGGCTGGAAACACTGCCCGGTGACCGGCTGCCCTGCGTCACGCCGACGTGTCAGGAGCGCCGACGCGGCCATTTCCAAAAGGCGCTGGCCGGGGTGCAGGCGATCGCGATTGCCGATCTGTCGCCCGAGGAGCGTTTGAACGCGCTGGTGCTGACCGAGCTGCTGCGCGCCGATCTCGCCAATATCGGCTGGCGCACATTCGAAATGCCGGTCAACAGCGATTCCAATTTCTGGGGCTATCTGCCGGCGCAGGGCGGACTGTCCACAGAAGAGGACTATCGTCGCTATATCAATCGGATGCGCGATATTCCTCGGTATTTTAATGAGAATATCGCCAATATGCGTGCCGGGCTGGCGCGTGGCTTCACACCGCCGCAGGTGACACTGGCGGGGCGTGACGGCAGCGTTGCCGCCCAGTCGCGGCCCGGCACCGACAGCCCGTTCTACCGTCCGTTCAAGCTGATGTCCTCGTCTGTGCCGGCGGTGACCCAGGCGCTGCTGCAATCAGAGGCGCTTGATGTCATCAATACCAAGGTCGTGCCGGCCCATGACCGGCTGCTGGCGTTCCTTCGCACCGAATATGTGCCCGGTGCGCGGCGCACGCTCGGCGCCAGCGACCTGCCCGGCGGCTTGGCCTTTTACCGCGACCAGGTGCGGGAATTCACGACGCTCGAGCTGACCCCCGAGGCCATTCACCAGATCGGCCTTTCCGAAGTAGCACGCATCGATGCCGATATGCAGCGCACGATGAAGGAGACGGGCTTCAATGGCGATTTCAAGGCTTTCCTTGCTTTTCTTCGTAGTGATCCGCAGTTCTATGCGCGCACGCCGGCCGAGCTTCTGGGCTTTTCGGCACTGGTCATGAAGAAAATGGACGGCAAGCTTAAGGACGTATTCACCGTGCTGCCGCGCTATCGTTTCACGCTGCGCAAGGTCGCCGACGAGATTGCGCCGCTGTACACATCGGGGCGCGGCGGCCTCGATGCCTGCTACATGAATACCTATGATCTGAAGTCGCGGCCGCTGTACAATCTGACGGCGCTGACGCTGCATGAATGCGTGCCGGGCCACAGCCATCAGGCGGCGCTGGCGCTTGAGGCGCCCGCCCGCCCGGCGTTCCGGCGCGAGGCATATTTCTCGGGCTATGGCGAAGGCTGGGGGCTTTACACCGAATGGCTGGGTACCAAGCTGGGCATGTACGAAACGCCCTATGAGGAGTTCGGCCGCGAGACCTTCGAGATGTGGCGTGCGGCCCGGCTTGTCATCGACACCGGCCTGCACACGATGGGGTGGAGCCGCGAACAGGCGATTGCCTATCTTGAGGATCACACCGCGCTGTCGCGCCGCGATATCGAGGTCGAGGTGGACCGCTACATCTCATGGCCGGGCCAGGCCTTGGCCTACAAGCTGGGCGAGATGAAGATCCGCGAATTGCGCGCCAGGGCAGAAGCAGCGCTTGGGCCAAAATTCGACCAGCGGCCATTCCATGACACGTTGCTAGCGATGGGGTCGGTGCCGCTGCCAGTCATGGAATCCGAAATGCAGGCGTGGATCCTGCGGCAGATGGGCAAGCGCGAGGGGGTCGAATAGCGGCCGCCGTGACTCAGGGCATGCCCGTCAGCTTGTGGGTTTGCAGGCTGAGCCGCCAGCGCGGGTGCGCAAGGCAATAGGCAATCGCGGCGCGGGTATTGGCTTCGCGGTCGGGGCCATCCATCGGCTGCAGAAAGAAATGTTGGAAATCAAGCGCTTCGAACCGTTCCGGCATGGCCTTGGGCTGCGGATAGACGAGCTTGAGTTCTTGGCCTGCGTTCAGAACCAGCGGCGCATCGGCCTTGGGGCTGACGCAGATCCAGTCGAGGCCGGCCGGCGGAACCTGTGTGCCGTTGGTTTCCACCGCGATGGCAAAGCCGCGCGTGTGCAGCGCCGCCACCAGCTGCGCATCAAGCTGGAGCAGCGGCTCACCGCCGGTACAGACCACCAGCGCATGGGCAGGATCAGCGTTCCAGACCGCCAGCACATGATCGGCCAGCGCGGCGGCCGATACGAACTTGCCGCCGCCCGTCCCATCGGTGCCGATGAAATCGGTGTCGCAAAAGGTGCAGATGGCGCTGGCACGGTCCTGCTCACGGCCCGTCCACAGGTTGCAGCCGGCAAAGCGCAGGAACACCGCCCGCCGCCCGGTTTGCGCGCCTTCGCCCTGCAGGGTGAGAAAGCATTCCTTTACAGCGTAAGTCATGTCGAAGGACTCAGGGCCGGGTCCGCGATGCCGGCTTCCGCAAAGCCCTTGGCACGTAGGCGGCAGCTGTCGCAGGCGCCGCAGGGCCGGCCCGATGGCAGCGGGTCGTAGCAGCTCCAGGTCAGCGCGATCGGTGAATCGACGGCCAGTGCGGCGCGGACGATATCGGCCTTGGTCATGGCGGCCAGGGGTGTGTGAACACGGAATTGCGTGCCCTCCACCCCGGCCTTGGTGGCGGTGTTGGCCATGGCCTCGAACGCTGCGATGAATTCGGGCCGGCAATCGGGATAGCCGCTGTAATCCAGCGCGTTGACGCCGATGAACAGATCGCGCGCGCCGGCCGCCTCGGCCCAGCCCAGCGCCACCGACAGGAATATGGTATTTCGCGCCGGCACATAGGTCACCGGAATGCCCGGCTCGACCCCGGATTTCGGCACATCGATATCGGCGGTCAGCGCCGAGCCGCCGAAGCCGCGCAAATCCAGCGGCAGCACGATATGGCGTTCGGCACCCAGGGCAGCGGCGACACGGGCGGCATGATCAAGCTCGATTCGGTGGCGCTGGTTATAGTCGATGGTCAGGGCCAGCAGCCGCCAGCCCTGCGCCCGGGCCATGGCCGCCACCGTGGTCGAATCCAGCCCGCCCGACAGCAGGACTACAGCGAGCGGAGCCGTCATCGCCTCAAGCCTCGATGGCAAAAACGCGGGCGCAGAAGCGGCAATCCACCGCGATGCGGCCATCATCGCCGCGCATGTCGATGCGCTCGGCTTCGGGGAAGCGCGACAGCACGTCCTGGATATGCGCTGGCGAGCAGCGGCAGCCGCGCGCCGGCACCGGGCCGGGCGTGACATGCACGACTTCCTCGTGGAACAGCCGCCACAACAGCGCCTCGGGCGACAGTTCCGGATCAGTCAGCTCGGAGTCCTTGATCGTGCTGGCCAGGGCCATGACATGGTCCCAGTCCGGGTGCTGATCGCCGGCATCCAACCGTTCGCCGCCGATCTCGGAGCGCGCCAGATGCTGCACAAGCAGGCCGCCGGCCAGCCAGCCGGTCCTCGCATCGCCGCTGACTGCAACGCGGATCAACGTCGGCAATTGTTCTGAACTTTCAAAATATCCGGTGATGGCACTGGCAAGGTCCGCGCCCTCCAGCGCGACGATCCCCTGATAGCGTTCGCCCGAAGTCGTCTGGTCCAGCGTGATGGCCAGATGGCCGTCGCCGAACAGTTCGGACAGGTTCATGTCATTGGTTACAACATGCTGCGGGTCGTAGTTGATGTAACCTCTGACTTCGCCGGCCCGCCAGTCACAGACCAGAAGGTCGATTGCACCGCCCTTTGCCTGCGCTTGAAGGGTCAATTGCCCCTGGTCCTGGCGCAGGGCCAGACCGACCAGTGCCGTGATCGTCAATGCCTGCGCCAGCAACCGCGCCAGCGCGTCGGGATAGTCATGCGCCGCCAGCACGGCAGCCAGCGCCGTATCCAGCCGCACGACCTGGCCGCGCGCCGAACGGTCCGGCACGATGAAGCCCAGAGTGCGGTCGGCGATGGGAGCCAGTCCTTCGATCACAGTTTGCCCATGCACCACAGCAGGATGGCCTTTTGGGCATGCAGGCGGTTTTCGGCCTCGTCCCAGGCCGCCGACTGCGGGCCATCGAGCACGGCGTCGGTGACTTCCTCGCCGCGATGGGCCGGCAGGCAGTGCAGGAACAGCGCGTCCGGCGCGGCCTTGGCCATCAGTGCAGCATTGACCTGGAACGGCATCATCGCCGCGATCTTTTCCTTCGAATCGCGCTGGCCCATCGACACCCAGGTGTCGGTGACGACAACTTCGGCGCCCTCGACGGCGGCGGCGGCATTGTGCACCAGATCGATGCAGCCACCGCGCGCACAGGCCGTGGCCATGACGCCGGCATCGGGGTCGAATCCGTGCGGCACCCCGACCCTGAGGTCGAACTTGAGCATCGATGACGCCTCGATCAGCGAATTGGTCATGTTGTTGCCGTCGCCGACATAGGCCCAGCTCGACCCCGTCACCGGGCGGCCGGCGCGTTCTTCGAATGTCATGATATCGGCCATGACCTGGCAGGGGTGGGACAGGTCAGTCAGGCCGTTGATGACCGGCACGCTGGCGGCTTCTGCGAATTGCTCCAGCTTGTCATGCACGCCGGTGCGCAGCATGACGGCATCGACCATGCGGCCGATGACGCGGGCGGTATCGGCGATGGATTCGCCTCGGCCCAGCTGCATGTCGCCGGCGCCCGATACGATCGTGCTACCGCCAAGCTGGCGCATTGCCATGTCGAAACTGAACCGCGTGCGGGTGGAGGGCTTTTCGAAAACCATGGCCAGCGTGTGGCCAGCCAGCGGCGCATCGCAATCCATACGGCCCCGCGCCCAGCCGGTGCGCGCTGCCTTGCGGCGGTGCGCTTCGTCCAGAATGGCGCGAAGCCCTGCCGCCGTCGGCGATGATAGATCAAGAAAATGCGGCATTTTCAATATCCTGCCCGGACTTCCAAAAGGAAGCTGCGGACGGTTCGGGTTGTCGATAGGGGCCGGGTCAGGCCGCTTGCGCGGTGCGGTAGGCGGCTGCGGCGGCCGAGAGTTTATCGACACATTCGCGAATATGATGCTCGTCGATGATCAGCGGCGGCAGCAGGCGCACGACATTGTCGCCGGCGGCCACGGTCAAAATGCCATGGCTGCGGGCGAAAGTGACAAAGGCGCGGCTGTCGGATTTCAGCTTGAGGCCCATCATCAGGCCAAGCCCGCGCACGCTTTCGAACAGATCGTCGTGATTGGGGATCATCTGCTCCAGCGCGGCGCGCAGCCGGGTGGCCATTTCGTTCACATGCGCCAAAAACGCCGGCTCGGTCACGACATCGAGAACGGCCTGGCAAGCCGCCATCGCCAGCGGATTGCCGCCATAGGTGCTGCCGTGCGTGCCGACAACCATGCCGGTGGCCGCCTTTTCGGTGGCGAGGCAGGCGCCGACCGGGAAACCGCCGCCGATGCCCTTGGCGATGGCCATGATGTCGGGCGTGATGCCATATTGTTCATGGGCGAACAGCGTGCCGGTGCGCGCGACGCCGCACTGCACTTCGTCGAGGATGAGCAGCAGGCCATGTTCGTCACAAAGGTCGCGCAGGCCGCGCAGGAACTCGGGTGTCGCCGGGCGGATGCCGCCTTCGCCCTGCACAGGTTCGATCATGATGCCGCCGATGCTGGGGTCGATGGCGGCCTTGACTGCCTCAAGGTCGCCGAACGGCAGGACATGGAACCAGTCGGGCAGGGGTTCGAAGCCCTTGCGCAGCTTTTCCTGATCGGTCGCCGAAATGGTCGCCAGCGTGCGGCCATGGAACGCGTTGGAAAAGGTCAGGATGCGGTATTTCTGCGGGTTGCCCGTCGCGTAATGATAGGCGCGGCAGGTCTTGATGCTGCATTCCAGTGCCTCGGCACCCGAATTCGTGAAGAAGACCGTGTCGGCAAACGTCAGCGCCACCAGCCGTTCGGCAAGCGCGGTTTGGGCCGGCGATTTATACAGGTTGGACGTGTGCATCAGCGTCGCGGCCTGTTTCTGGATGGCGCCGATCAGATGCGGATGGCTGTGGCCAAGCAGGTTGACCGCAATACCGCTGGCGAAATCCAGCCATTCATTGCCCTGTGCATCATACAGGTAACAGCCATCACCGCGCACAGGCTCGACCTCGCACCGACCGTATACGGGCATGAGGGCTGTGATGGTCATGGCGCAAAAGCTCCGACGCGGTGTCAAAGGCGGACACCGGCAACGCATGAAGGCGGCCTTCTGGACCGCCTTGTCTGATGCGATATAGCGACTTGCCAATCCCGCCTCAACCCCCCGCCCTCAAGCTCTGCTTCAAACCCTTGGGCATCAATCGCCGTCGCTGGACAGCCTCAGGCCCAGCCGGAGCGTGCGTCCCGGCGCCGGCAGGCCGGATTGCGGTATCACCAGAGCATCGGTCAGGTTGTCGATGGCCAGTGTCGCGGTAACACGCGCGCCGCGATACGCGAACAGTGCAAAGGTGGCGCGCAGGTTGAGCTCATCAGCCGCCGGCAACTGCACGACATCGCCGGCAGCGCCAAGATCGCGTGCCGGCCCGATGCGGCGCCATTCCGCCCGCATGTCGAAAGCTGGGGACGGCGCCCAATCGAACGCCAGCATTGCCTCATGCGATGGCCTTTGCAGCAGCGGCGCCCCCATTTGGTCGCGGGCGTTCAGCCACGTGCCTGTCAGCGCCAGCGTGATGGTTTTGCCGATGGGAAACAGCGCCAGCGCGTCAACGCCAAAACTTGTAGTCCGGGGCTGGTTGAACCGTTGGCGCAGCGACAGGCCGGCATCGCTGATGACACGCTGGCCGATGCCGTCATCGGTGCGGGCATAGAACGGATTGAGGCCAAGGGTGATGCCGCCTCGCCGAAATCCGATTTCGCCATCAACCGACCAGATGCGTTCGGGGCGCAGGCCAGGGTTGGGCAGGAACCGCCCCAGTGATTCGCCGAACAATTCGCGCGCCGAGGCAAAGCGCGTGCGCCGCCCACCTGTCAGGCTCAGCTGCCATTCACCACCAAGCGCCCGTCGCAAGCCGGCAGAAAAAGCCCAGGCGCCGCGTACAGGCTGCGCCGGCTTGTCGCCGGTGCGCGGATTGGCCGACCAGTCATGGCCAAGGCCAACCGTCAGATGCGTGGCTTCAGCAAGCGCGACATCGGCTTCGGCGCCAAGGCTGAACAGCGTCTGGCGATACGCCAGTGATGGACCCGGCGCGTCTGTCGGAAACGCCGTGTCGCGCTGGATATGGTCGGCCTGCTGCGCCGATGCGCTCCAGCGCAAGGCGACTGGCCCGGCGCCATGGCTGAGGGTGGCGCGGCCGCCCAGTGTGTCGTCGTCATTGTCCTCGCGGCCGCGCAGGACCGCATAATCGGCGCTGCGATAGGCTGCGATGGTCTGGCCGAACCATTGCCGCCACAGCACGCCGCGCAATTCGGCGCCGTCAAGATCGGCCGATGCGCTGATTTGCGCCTGAGCGAAATCGACAGCGGGGTAGCGCCAGTAGCGCGGTGCGGCCAGCGCGGGGTCACGGTCGGATTCGGGTGCGATGCCGCGCGCGGCGGAAAAATGCAGGACGCTGGCCCTGAGCAATACAGCACCCAAGGCGCCGCCGGCGGCGACAAACAGGCTGTTGGCATCGCTTTTGGTATTGGTGCGGCGCCGGTTGGCTGTTTGGGAAAAGGGCAGGGCTGCCGGGTCGGCGACGCGCTGCGCATCCTGGCTCTGGTGCGCAGCGCCGATGGTGAGATCAATGCCCGCCAGCAAGACGCTCGCAGCGCCCGAGACATTGGCGAGGCCGTAGTTGCCGGCCTGTGCGATGGCCGAGAACCCTTCGCGGCGGCTTTGCAGATCGACCACGCCGGCAACGGCATTGGCGCCATATTCGATCGGCACGGCGCCCTTGCGCACCGACACGCTGCCGATCACGCCGGCCGGGATCAGTCCGAGATCGATGCGCCCGTCCCAGGGCACGCTGAGCGGTGCGCCATCGAGGAAAACCTGTGTCTGCCGTTCCTCGCTGCCGCGCACCCTTGCCACGGTTTCACCGCGCGAATTGGTGCGCAGCGACACACCGGGCAGACCGCGCAGGGCATCGGCGATGCTGCGTGGCTGCCGGTCCTCCAGCGCCTCGGTGTCGAGGCGGACGGTCGGCGACAGCACGCGGCCTTCCGGTGCCGGCGCGGTCACGGTAATCAGCGCCGAAGCGGGCAGGGACGGCGCCACTCCGGCGTCCTGTGCAGACGCCGGAGAGGCCAGCAGCAGGCCGAGCAGAGCCGCCCGGCAGTCCGGCTGCATCAGTCCTTCTCGCCCTGAACTTCCAGAGCGGAGAATTTGCCGAAATAGCGCGTCCCGACAAGGCCGCGTGCCAGTGCCGATACCGGCCCGCCGCGTGCCGTTTCCTCCGGATAGCTCGCCGCCGCCAGATCGATCGCCGGCTGGCCGGCCCTGATGCGCAACGAATTGAGCGCGGTGGCCGGCCCGGCCTTCATCGCTGCGAACGCCGCTTCCACTTCGGCCAGTTCCTTTTCCAGCGCATCGACGCGGGCAAGGGCATAGGCAGGTGGCCGGCCTTCGGTGCTGATGACCTGGCCATAGGCTGCATCCATGTTTTCGCGCAGCCGTTCCTCGCCGGTGATGGCGCCGCCTTCGGTGGTGGCGACCACTTCCTTTTTCAGGGCATCGGCCTTCTTCGCCAATGCTTCGGCGGCCGCACGTTCCTTGGCCGGGCGTGTGGTATCCGCCGCGACCTTCTCGGCCTGCGCCTTCATGCCGATCAGGCCAAAGGTCACGCCGGTCATGCGCCCGAACAGCGCCTTGACCCGCTGCGCGCCGTCATACTGTGCCTGGCGGTCGGCCAGCGTAAAGGCGGCGCGGGCATCAAGGCCGATGTTCAGCGGCACTTCGCTGACATCGCCGGCCTTGGTCAGCCGGACCTTGTAGGCGCCGGGCACGACGCGCTGGCCGATGATGGAATTGCCGGCAAGGCTGGCCGCCGGCGGCACGGTCGGCGGCTTGGTGCGCATCGACCAGACGATACGGTTGAGGCCCTTGCGCTTGGAGGTCGGCAGTTCCTCGACCAGCTTGCCATCGGGGCCGATGATTTCCAGCTTCATGCGCCCGATGACATGGCGGCTTTTCTGGAAATAAGTGATGACCGCGCCGTCGGCCGGATTCTGCCCGGCATATGACGCATCACCCTCGGCCCAGCCGCCATTGCCGGCAATGCGCTGCTGCACCGTGTCGGATGCGAACAGCGTCACGTTGCTGGCGGTGACGGCAGGCGTCAGCGCCCGCAGCGGGCTGATGTCGTCGATGATCCAGATGCCGCGGCCATGGGTGGCCATGACAAGATCATCGCCCTTTTGCGCCAGTGCGATATCGCGCACCGCCACCGCCGGGAAGTTGCCGGGGCGGAACGCCTCCCAATTGGCGCCGGCATCGCGGCTGATGAACAGGCCGAATTCGGTGCCGAGGAACAGGACATTGGCATTCAGCCGGTCTTCCTTGATGACATGGGCATAGCCGCGCACGCCCGGTGTGGCCGGGCCGGCAAGGCGGGTCCAGGTCTTGCCGTAATCGGTAGTGCGCAGGACATGCGGGGCCATATCGCCCCAGCTATGGCGATCGACCGTGGCATAGGCGGTGCCCGGTGCATGGCGGCTGGCTTCGACCCAGCTGATCCAGTTTTCCGGGCCGAGCTTGAGGTTCCTGGTCAGGTTGGTCCAGCTGGCGCCGCCATCGCGGGTCAACTGGACATTGCCGTCATCGGTGCCCACCCAGATCGTGCCGGCGGTGAGCGGGCTTTCCGAGATCGAATAGATCGTCGTGTGCATTTCGGCCGACGAGTTGTCGACCGTGATGCCGCCGGATTTTTCCTGCTGTTGCTTGACGGGGTTCTGCGTGGTCAGGTCGGGCGAGATGCGGTCCCAGCTGGTGCCCTGGTCGCGAG
>NZ_JANPCD010000112.1:0-1934 GCF_031430775.1 Sandarakinorhabdus sp.
ACGCGGGCGAGGCCGGTTTCGTGCAGGCCCAGCGATTCCAAATATTCCTGACGGTCGGCGGGTTCCATGGTGGCGATTTCCGCCTCGATGGCGGCAGACACGACAACGCTGCCGGCACCGATGGCACGCGCCATGGTGGCAACGGCTTCGCTGAAGGCATTGCCGGTGGCGGCCGCGCCTTCATCGACGTTGCAGACGTAAAGGACAGGCTTGGTGGTCAGCAGCTGTGCCTGCCCCAGCGCGCGGGCCTCGTCCTCGTCGCGTGGCACCGTCAGCCGCGCCGGCTTGCCCATCCGCAGCAGCTCGAGCGCCTGTGTCAGCACGGCGGCCTGCACCTTGGCGTCCTTGTCGCCTTGCATGGCTTTCTTGGCCAGCGCCGGCACACGCTTTTCGAGGCTTTCGAGATCGGCGAGCATCAGTTCGGTTTCGACGGTTTCGGCGTCGGCCACCGGATCGACGCGGCCATCGACATGGGTGACATCGTCATCTTCAAAACAGCGCAGCACATGGACGATGGCATCGGTTTCGCGGATGTTGGCAAGGAACTGGTTGCCCAGGCCTTCGCCCTTGGACGCGCCCTTCACCAGCCCGGCGATATCGGTGAAGCCCAATTGCGTCTCGATGATCTTCTGGCTGTGGGCGATGGCCGCCAGCGCGGTCAGGCGTGCATCGGGCACGGCGACATTGCCGACGTTGGGTTCGATGGTGCAAAATGGGTAATTGGCCGCCTGTGCCGCCGCCGTCTGGGTCAGCGCGTTGAACAGGGTGGACTTGCCGACATTGGGCAGGCCGACGATTCCGCAGCGAATGGGCATGGTGGACTTTCTGTCTGAATTTGCCGGGGCTGTAGCGGCAGATGCCGGGCTTGGAAAGCACCCGCCGCGAACAGCTCTAACGAAGAGGCGCCGTGCGCAGCGCGATATCGCTCATGAACCGCGCCTCGTCACCGTCCAGCAGACGCGGCATTTCGGCGGCGATGGCGCCCAGCGTGTCGGCCAGCGGGTCCATTTCGGACTTGGCAAAATTGCCCAGCACATGGCCCGTCACCCGGTCCTTGTGGCCGGGATGGCCAATGCCGATGCGAACGCGCCTGTAATCATTGCCGCAATGCGCGTCGATCGAGCGGATACCATTGTGCCCGGCTGCGCCGCCGCCATGCTTGACGCGAACCTTCATGGGTTCGAGGTCCAGTTCGTCATAAAGCACGGCAAGTGCGGCGGCGGCTTCAAGCTTGAAAAAGCGCAGGGTCTCGCCGACGCTGCGGCCGCTGTCGTTCATGAAGGTGGCGGGCTTGAGCAGCAGCACCTTGTGCGTGCCGATGTGGCCTTCGCTGGTCAGGCCCTGAAAGCGGACTTTCCAGGGGCCAAAGCCATGAACGCGGCCGATGGTGTCGGCTGCAATGAAGCCGATATTATGCCGGTGCAGCGCATATTGCGCGCCGGGATTGCCAAGGCCGACCACGATCTGCATGGCAAATCCCCCCTCCCCGCAAGCGGAGAGGGGGAGAATCGCTTACGCCGCAGTGGCTTCGGCTGTTTCGCTCTTCAACGCCGACGGGGCGACGAGAGTGGCGATGGTCAGGTCACGCTCGGTGCCATGCACCTTGGCGCCGGCCGGCAGCTTGACGTCGGCAATGTGGACGGCTGCGCCCACATCAAGGCCGGCAAGGCTGATCTTGAGGTCATCGGGGATGGCATCACTGGGGCAATCCAGCTTGATTTCATGCGCGACGATATTGAGGACGGCGCCCTTCTTCATGCCGGGCGACTGGTCTTCGTCGGTGAAATGCACGGGCACCGACACGGTGATGACGGCATTGCCGGACAGACGCAGGAAATCGACATGGAGCGGACGATCGCTGACGGGGTGGAACTGCACATCGCGCGGCAGGGTGCGGTGCACGACACCGTCAAGCTCGATCTCGACGACCGAGT
>NZ_JANPCD010000113.1:0-10207 GCF_031430775.1 Sandarakinorhabdus sp.
GCTGACGGAACGCATGTACCGCCGCATCATCCAGCGCGCCGGCCCCGATGCCGCCGCCGTCCGCAATGCCGGGCGCTTGGCCGACACGCATCTTGATTACATCGATTTCCTGCTCGAACGCCGGCGTTGGCTGGGCGGGCCGGGCTTTGGCCTGGCAGATATTGCGGCGGCCGCACAATTGTCAGTCGCCGATTATCTCGGCGGTATCGACTGGGACGGGCATGAACCGACCCGCACCTGGTATTCGGCGATCAAGTCCCGCCCGACGTTCCGGCCGCTGCTGGAAGAACGCATGGAAGGCCTGCCACCGCCCGCGCACTACGACAAGCTGGATTTCTGAACCTCGCCGCCCGTTCGCAGGCAGTTTGGCCGCCAGCCATCAGTCCGCCAGCATGCCCCGCGCCTGGCCGGCAAGATAGGCCAGCATCGCAGTCGTCACCGTGCCGCTGGCCCGCGCGCGTGCGACCATGCCCGCAATCCGGCCCACCCGATCCTGACTGGCCGACAGCCAGTCCGTGACAGCGCGTGCCGGGTCGCCGCCCGCCGGCACGAGCCGCTGCACCAGATCGAGCCGCATCTGTTCGAAGTCGCGCACCAGCCCGGCGGCGACCAGCCGTTCCCAAGGGTCTGTCGGCACCAGCGCCATTGCTGCGCTTTTGGCCCAGTCCAGTCCAGTCGCTTCGCCAAGCGCTGTATAGGCCATCGCCGTCCCGGCCTCGCTGACGTCCAGCGTGGCGGCCAGCAGCCCGACGCCGATGGCACCGTCCAGCGCCTCGATCCGTACCAGATGATCGGCGATTGCCGCCGGCGCACCCATTGCCGTCAGCCTGGACGACAATCGCGCCAATTGCGCGCGCGGTTCGGGCCTCAGCACCTGGTCCAGCGCATCGCCAAGCCGATCGAGACACGGTTGCAGCCGTTCGACCAGCGTTGCCGGCGGCAGGCCGGCGCCGGCGCGGATCAGGTCGCCCATCTGGGTGCGCAATGCCGCCATGCCGGCAACATGCAGGTCAAGCTGCACCGTGCCCGGCACCGCCGCTGTGTCGATCGCGGACCAAAGCCCGCGAAAATCAAACAATGACCGCGCCGCGACGAATGCACCGGCGACACGGGCAAGATCGGTGCCCAGTTCCTCGGCCAGTTCGAACGGGGCCGCCAGGCCGGCGCGATTGACCAGTTCGTTGGTCAGCTTGGTGGCGATCAGTTCGCGGCGCAGCCGGTGGTGATCGATGGCATCGGCAAACCGGGCCTGCATGGCGCCCGGAAAGGCCGCATGCAGATCGGGGACAAGCAGCGGATCATCAATGAGCGCACTGGTGACCAGCGCATCGTAAACCGCCATCTTGGCATAGGCCATCACGACTGCCAGCTCGGGCCGCTCCAATGCGCCTCCGGCCCGGCCGCGCTGCACCAGCACGTCATCGGCCGGCAGGCCTTCGACAGCGCGGTTCAGCCCCGCTGCGCTGGCTTCCAGCGTCTGGATGAGCCGGATATGCCCTGCCAGTGCCGCACTGCCGCCGCGTTCTGCCAGCGACAGCGCCTGGGTTTGCAGGCGGTTGTCCTCAAGCACCAGCGCCGCAACATCGTCGGTCATCTGGGTCAGCAGCACGTTGCGGTCTGCCAGTGCCAACCGCCCGGCGGTCACTTCGGCGCCCAGCGCGATCTTGATGTTCACCTCGTTGTCCGAGCAATCGACGCCGGCACTGTTGTCGATGAAATCGGTGTTGATGCGCCCGCCGGCTTGAGCGAATTCGATACGCGCCGCCTGGGTGACGCCAAGGTTGGCGCCTTCGCCGATGACCCGCGCGCCGATATCGCGCGCATTGATGCGGTGGGCATCATTGGCGCGGTCGCCAGCGTCGGCCTGGCTTTCGGTGCTCGCCTTCACATAGGTGCCGATGCCGCCGAACCACAGCAGGTCGGTCTTCATGCGCAGGATGGCGACGATAAGCTCCGATGGTCCCATCGCCTCGGCGTCTACACCCAGCATCTCGCGCATCTGCGGGCTGAGCGGCACCGATTTCAGGCTGCGCGAGAACACGCCGCCGCCGGGCGAAATCCTGGCACGGTCATAATCGTCCCAGCTTGAGCGGGGCAGGGCAAACATGCGCTCCCGCTCGGCAAAGCTGGTGGCGGCATCCGGGGCGGGATCGAAGAAGAAGTGGCGATGGTCGAACGCGGCCTGGAGCAGGATCGACCGGCTCAGCAGCATGCCATTGCCGAACACATCGCCCGACATGTCGCCGACGCCGGCCACCCGCACCGGATCGGCCTGCACATCGGTGCCCAGTTCGCGGAAATGCCGCTGCACCGAAATCCAGGCGCCGCGGGCAGTGATCGCCATGGCCTTGTGATCATAGCCATTGCCGCCGCCGCTGGCGAAGGCATCGCCCAGCCAGAAGCCATGCGCCTCGGCAATGGCATTGGCGGTGTCCGAAAATGTCGCGGTGCCCTTGTCGGCGGCGACGACCAGATAGGGATCGGGCGCATCATGGCAGACAACTCCGGCCGGCGGCACGTTGCTGCCATCTGCATCCAGATTGTCGGTCAGCGACAACAACGACCGGATGAAAATGCGATAACTTTCGGTGCCTTCGGCCAACCAGGCATCGCGATTGGCCTGCGGCGGCAATTGCTTGGGGTAAAATCCGCCCTTGGCGCCGGTGGGCACGATGACGGTGTTCTTGACCTTTTGTGCCTTGACCAGCCCCAGCACTTCGGTGCGGAAATCATCGCGCCGGTCCGACCAGCGCAGCCCGCCGCGCGCAATCGGCCCGCCGCGCAGATGGATGCCTTCGACGCGGGGGGAATAGACCCAGATCTCGCGATACGGCACCGGCGGCGGCAGGTTCGGCACCGCCTGGCTGTCCAGCTTGAAGGCCAAGGCCTCAGGCCCGCCCGGCACAAACGCGTTCGTGCGCAGCGTCGCGGCCATGACTGCCAGATACAGCCGCAAGATACGGTCATCGTCGATCGAGGCCACATCGGCCAGCGCCGCCTCGATGCTCGCCACGACCTCGGCCACGGCGGCGGCGCGATTGTCCACCGCCAACGCAAAACGTGTCTCGAACAGCCCTGTCAGCGCCCGTGTGATCGCCGGATAGCGGCGCAGCGCATCGACCACCGTCATCACGCCATAAGTGACGCCGGTCTGCCGCATGTAGCGGAAATAGGCGCGCAGCCAGTTCGCTGCCGTTGCCGACACGCCGCACGCGATGATCAGCGCGTTGAAAGCATCATTTTCCTGCGCGCCGGTCAGCACCTCGGTCAATGCCGGTGTCACCAGCGCCTGCAGGGCGTCCCAGTCGCCCAGCACCGACGGGTCGGCCACTTCGGCAAGGAAATCATGGATCCAGCCCAGCTTGCCGCCGGCCAGGTCAAAGGGAAATTCCTCGATGACCTTGAGGCCGAAATTTTCCAGCACAGGCACCGCTTCGGACAGCGGGATGATCTTGCCGAGCCGGTAGATCTTCAGCCGCACCTGGCAAGGGCCATCGCGCTCGCCGCGAAACAGTCGCACGACCCGGTCGGTGTCGTCATGCAACGACGACAGGGCGATGATGTCGGCGGCACCTTCGCGCGGGCTATGCTGGGCGCGATAGCTGGCCGACAAGGCGCGGCCATGGCTGAGCGTCAGCCGCGCCGCCCGCGTCGGACCAGACAGGTCGAGCAGCGCGGTTTCCAGGTCTTCATCCCAGCCGCGCAGCAGTTGCAGCAGCATGCGGTCGAGTGCGGCGGCGGCCTCGGCGTCGAATTGTTCGGCGCGGTCGGTGACAACGACGAAATGCACCCAGGCCAGACCATCGGCGCGCAATTCGACCTCGGACCGCGAAATGCGGCCGCCGGTGGCATCGGCCAGCATGAGGCCGATCGCGTCGCGTAAGCGGCTGGTGTAGCTATCACGCGGCACATAGGCGAGGATGGACAGGAACCGCCCGAACGGGTCGCGCCGCGCAAACAGCCGGGGCCGCGGGCGGTCGAGCAGCGACAACAGCCCCAGCACCATGCTTTCCAGTTCCTCGGTGCTGGCCTCGAACAATTCCTCGCGCGGGAATGTCTCGAATACATGGATCAGCGCCTTGGCGGTATGGCCGGACGGACCAAAGCCCAGCCGCTCGATGATTTCGCCGACCTTGCGGCGCAGCAGCGGCACCTGGCGCGGCGACGTGTTGAGCGCCGACGACGTGAACAGCCCCAAAAAGCGCGTTTCCGACACGACGCGGCCCTGATGGTCAAAACCCTTGACCGACACCAGGTCGCCGTTGATGCGGCGGTGCACCATCACCATCATGCCGGACTTGGTGATCAGCAGTGGCTCGGGGCTGGCCAGCAGCGCCTTCAGCGCGCGGGGCGTCTCGCCGTCACCGGCCTGCCCTGTCCAGACCGGGTAAGCCGGGTCGCGCAACAGGCCCAGCCCATGATGGCTGACCGGCTGCATCGCCGGGTCATCAAGGTCGCCGGCCAGATCATAGCGGCGGGCGCCGAGCAACGTGAAATTGTCCGCCGCCAGCCATTCGAGGAACGCCATCGTTTCGGCGGCGCGGTGCGGCGCCACCGGCGGCGGGTTTTCCGCCATCGCCTTGATGCAGCCGCGCAGCATCTCCAGCATCGGCTGCCAGTCGGCGACGGCAACATGCACATCGGCCAGCACCTGCGTCAGGCTCGCGACCAGCGCGGCCCGCGCCTTTGCACCCGTCCGCTCGATTTCCAGATACATCATGGATTCGCGCAATTGCCCCGATGCCGGCCCCGACGCCGCCGGTCCTGCCGCGCGCCCCAGCACTTCGAGCAGACGGCCTTGGCCATCACGGCGCACATCGACGATGGGATGCAGCAGGCAATGAATGTCCAGCCCGGCCGCAGTGATCGCAGCGGCAATCGAATCCACGAGGAACGGACGGTCGTCGCCGATGATGGCCAGTGTCATGCGCCGCTTGCCGATCGTGGCGTCATCCGCGACCGGATCGAGATGGATCGCCGGCTGGTCGCCGTGCCGCTGTCCGGCGGCTTCGGCGACGAACGTGGCAATGGCGGCGCGCATCCCGGCATCCAGCCCCTCGACCTCGCCGGGCAGGGCATGATCGAACAAGATGCGGCCAAGGGCGGCAACAGCGTCGGGATTGGCAGGCAAAGTGTCTTGAGAGGAAGTGCTGGGCACAGTCACGATACAAGGGCTCCCCAAGGGCACTGCGGCGGATTTGCCGGGGCTTATGCGCCGCAGCGGCCGTGAAGGGCAAGCATTCCCTACGTTATTCGTCCAGCTTGACACCAAATTCCGGCGCAAACGGATCGGCAACCGGGTGTGATGCGGCCTGCCAGCCGCCCGCCTTGTCCTGGGTGCGCTGGGTGCTGCGCAATGCTTGTTGGGTGCTACGCACCTCGCGCAGCGCCGAGCCCAGCTCACGCCTCAGCCGCACCGCCGCACTGCGTTCCAGCACCACCCGCCAGTTGCAGATGATCTGCACGGCTCCGGCCGGGTCATCGCCGCGCAGCAGCGGCAGGGCGATGCCGCGAACCATGAGTTCGGCGCCGCCTGCGCTTGGCACGCCGGCCTCGAATGGCACTGGCACGGGGTGGAGCGTGACAAGCTCGCACAACGCCGACAGTTCATCCCGAATCCCCGGTGCCCGGTTCAGGACCGCGTCGGCTGTGATGCCGAAGGCGGCAGCAAGGGCGCTGCCGACGCTTTCGACCAGCGCCCGGCCGCCGGGATCGGCAATCACGAGGGCATGGGCATCAAACCCCAAAACCGGCCCACCATCGCCGGCCTGCCAGGCCGCCAGTGCGCGGCGAGTCAGTCGGCGTTCCAGCGCGCCGGCACGCGGCGGCCAGTCGAGCCGGTCCGGAGCTGCAGGGAAAATCGGTGGGACAGCAAGTCGAGACATGCCCGAGATAACGGCCGCCCCGTCCTTGCTTTGCGCGCGCAGCCGATTCCGGCCCCGCAGGCAGCGCATGCGGGCTTGCCGATCGCCGACACCCCTGTTAATGGCCGACACCGTCAAGGGCCAAAGGCTCTTTGTGCCGCTTTAGCTCAGCCGGTAGAGCACATCATTCGTAATGATGGGGTCAGGTGTTCGAGTCACCTAAGCGGCACCATTTTCTTCCCTGGCAAAGGACTCTGGCGGCTCCCGACGGCGGCACCGGTAGATTGTCTTCGGATTTCTCCGTGCCTTGCTGTCGGCGCCCGTGTCCCGATCGGGCCGCAGCCCGCTCCGGTTGCAATTCAAATTTGACTCAACCCTCCGTCCGGCTGCAACTATATATGGTTAATGCCTGAGGGGGCAATTCGGTGAGTGACGCTAACGCAACTCCAATGATCGTGCTGGCGTTTTCCAACAACCGTGACGATTATCTCCAGAACATCGTGCAAGAGCGCAAGGCCGTGTTCCGCGCGCTGCAGGACTATGACGACAAACGCTACATCAAGGTTCACACCGAGGACGCGACTGCGATCGACGATGTGTTCGATGTGGTTAACCGCTACGCCGATCGCATCGCCATCTTTCATTTCGGCGGGCACGCAGACGGCGCCGCGATCCAGCTTGAAGCCGGCGGCAATGCCGAGCAGGCACATGCCGACGGTCTTGCCCGGATGCTCGGTGCTGCAAAGAATCTCAAGCTCGTCTTTCTCAATGGCTGCGCCACCAGCGGACAGGCGGAGGGCCTGATTGCCAATGGCGTGAAGGTCGTGATCGCCACCGCCGTGCCTATCAACGATTCCCTGGCGACGCTTTTTGCCGAAAAATTCTATGCCGCCATGGGCACTAGGAAGACCATCTTCGAAGCCTTTGAACTGGCAAGGGCCGCCGTTGCGACCACAGCAAAGGGTGCGGCCAGGCATATCGGTGACTTCCGAGGGGTCGGCACAGCCGATGCGCGCGCGCGCACTGCCAGCCCGGAACTGGTTTGGGGCCTGTATGTCCACCCCGGAGGCGAGGCGGCGCTGTCATGGAAGCTGCCCGAACAGGCCGAGCAGCAGCTGATCATTCGCGGCGCCTCCTATCAGGCCGCAGCGGGGCCGCTGGTCAATGCCGGGCTGATCACGGCGCTGGCGAACGCGATTGCGCCGCACAACAAAAAGGTGCGCCGCGCCCTGGAGGACGAGCAGGAAAGCCGCGATCCGGATATTCGCAACATTCGCTCCCCCAGTGTCGCTGCCTTTCCGACGCCGGTCGGCGAACAGTTGCGGATCCTGTTCCACGAGGACAATGAAACCATCAGTTCCGAACGGTTGCAGCAGCTTGTCCTGGTCTATGAAACCGCGACGCAGCTGTTCGCCTTCGCCGCGCTATCGCAGCTTTGGGATGTCCTGAGCACGCGCCCCGAATGCCTGATGACAGACACGCTGCGCACGGCCTGCGAACGGTTTGTCGCCATGTCGGCCACCACTGCCGCAAGCTTCGACTATTTCGACCTCATCCTCAAGGTTGCCGACTTTTTCGCCGCCAACGGCATCTCGCACTACATGCGCGAAAGCGATGAATTTGTCGTCTCGCTGCGTGACGAGCCATCGGTCAACGCCCATCTGTTCATGGAAGCGATGCGCGGCGAATTGCGCGGCAAGGTTTCGGGCGACGAAATCACCAGCTTCTGCGTGCAGACCGAAACGCACCTCAGCGAAATTCTCAAGGATTTCGCCTTTGTCGTCAATTACATGATGGCCGCCATCAAGGACATCACGCTGGTGAAATCGCGCAACAAAATGCCCGAATTCAGCCACAAGATCGTGCAGCTTGATCAGGCCGGCGTCGGCGCCCGCGTCCTCGATAAACAGCAATTGCAATTCAGTGACAGCCGTTCGGTTCTGCTGGTCAAGGATATCGACAATATTTCCAACAATCTCAATCTTATGCCGTTCATTCTCGATGAAAACGCCCTGACCGGCGCCCCGCAGTACCGGCTGTTCTTTTATTCTCACCATGACTGCGCCGCCGACACATATCATTACTGGTCGATCAACAACCCCGCCGACAAGCTTGTCGTGTCAGATGCCAAGTACAAGGATGTGAAGTCGCTGTTCGAAGACTTCAAAAGGGCCATCGCCGCCGCACCGGGAGCCGCCGCATGACCTCACCCTTCAAATTTCTCAACGCCTATGACGTGGGCGACAAGGAGATATTTTTCGGGCGCCAGAAGGAAATCGACGCGCTGTACCAGATGGTGTTCGAAACGCGCCTGCTGCTGGTCTATGGCGCATCGGGCACTGGCAAAACGAGCATCATCCAGTGCGGACTGGCCAATCGTTTCCGGAAAACCGACTGGTATCAACTGTTTGTCCGTCGCAAGGACGATCTCAACGCGTCGCTGATGCGCGAGATCCGCAGCAAATCGGGGATGCCCATCGCCGCCGATGCCAGCGTCGTCGATGCGGCGCAGGCGCTTTACACAGACAAGCTGGCCCCCATCTACATCATCTTCGATCAGTTCGAGGAGCTGTTCATCCTGGGTTCGCCGGAGGAGCAGGCGGCGTTCTTTGCCAGCATCGAGGCGCTGCTGGAATCGGACGTGTCGTGCAAGATCATCATCATCATGCGCGAGGAATATCTGGCCGCGCTCAATGATTTCGAGCGCGTGGTGCCGGCCTTGTTCGACAAGCGCTTCCGGGTCGAGCCAATGACCAGCGCCAATATCGAACAGGTCATCACGGGAACTGCGGCTTACCATGACATCGGGCTGGAGAATGGCGCCGATACGGCAAAGCTGATCATCAAGAGCCTGTCTGACGGCAAAACGGCAGTGCAGCTGGCGTATCTGCAGGTCTATCTCGACACCTTGTATCGCCGCACCGAAGCCAGACCGGTGGTCTTTACCGATGCCCTGGTGGCCGAGACCGGCAAGCTTGATGACGTGATGGTCGATTTTCTGGAGGACCAGACGCTGGCCATCCAGAAAGCCCTTGAATCCGGCCATCCGGGGATCGAGCCCGATGCGGTGAAACATATGCTGGAGCAGTTTGCGACATTCGAAGGCACCAAGCTGCCGATTACGCGCGCCGAATTGCAAAAGAAGTTGCCCGGATTGTTCGACGTGCAAGGCGACAAGCCCGCACAGGCGAAGGCCGGCCAGAGTGACGAGGCGCACCAGAACCGGCTGAAGGCGGCGCTGGATGCCGGCCTGGGCGAGCTGCGATCGGCGCGTATCCTGCGTGATGAAGACGGTGTGTTCGAACTGGCGCATGACAGCCTGGCCCGGCGGATTGCCGATGGCCGTAGCACCGAAGCCAAGAACCTGCTGAAAATACAAAAGCTGATTCGTGATCGGCAGCAAGCGCATGCGGAAACACGCACGCTGCTGAGCAATGAAGAGGTTGATTTCATCCGGCCCTTTGCAGCCCTGCTGGACCCGCAGAGCGAAGAGGCAGGGTTTCTGGCCTTGAGCGAAGCCGCTGTGGCGCAGGCCGAATTCGACCGCTTGCGGCGGGAACGCAACACCCGGATTGTCGCCGTGTTGATGGCTGTGCTGTTCGTGGTGTCAGCGGCGCTGGGTGTCTGGGCCATGCAAAAATCGCAGGAGGCGTCGTCGCAGGGCGCCCGCGTGCTCGCGTTTTCGTCATTGGCGGCCCAGAAGGAGGGCAATTCCTCGCTGGCTTTGTTGCTGGGCATCGAAGCGCTGATGCGCGATACGCCCGATTCCGAACAATATGCCGACAGCCATGCCGCTCTGACCGCAGGCTTGCTCAACAGTTCGGAACTGCGCACGTTCAAGGGCCACAAGGGCGTTGTGTACAGCGCCGTATTCTCCCCCGATGGCCGCCGTGCGGTCACCGGGTCCGAGGATGGCACGGCGCGCGTGTGGGACACGGCGACGGGCAAGACCATCGCCGTGCTCAAGGGCCATGACGCCCCCGTCACCAGCGCCGCGTTCTCTCCTGACGGCCGCCGCGTTGTCACGGCGTCCTTCGACAGCACGGCACGGGTGTGGGACGCGGCAACGGGCAAGCTGATCGCTACGCTAAAGGGGCATGAAGCCGCGGTCTATCGCGCCGAATTTTCGCCTGATGGCCGCCGCATCGTCACGGCGTCGGCGGATGCGACCGCGCGTTTGTGGGATGCGGCGAAGGGGGCTGAGATTGCCAAGCTCGAGGATGACGGGGAGGAATACAGTGCTAGGCTCTCGTCCTTCGGCGGCATCGTCCCCGCCTCGCATTACGGGGAGGTCAGCAGTGCTGTGTTCTCGCCCGACGGCAGCCGCATCGTCACTGCGTCGG
>NZ_JANPCD010000114.1:0-18482 GCF_031430775.1 Sandarakinorhabdus sp.
AGCGCCGAGATAGGTGGCGGGATCGGCGAAAACGACCCCGGCGGGAAGCACCTCGATGCGCTTGCGGTCGACTAGGTGGTCGCCGTGGATTTCTTCGATTGGCCAGAAACTCATCAGCGCGCCACTGGCAAACCATAGCAGCAACTGGGCGCCGATGATCAATGCCAGCCATTTGTGCAGCCGGCTGGCGCCCAGGTGCAGACGATGGCGTCGTGAACTCATCGGCCCGTCCTAAAACCAGAATCGAATGCCGGCAACGGCGCTGACGCCGCTTGCCCGTTCACCGGCGGCGCGGGCCAGGCGCGCCGTCTCGCCGGTTTTCCCGGCCCATTCGACGCCGAAATAAGGCGCAAATTCGCGGGTGATCTCATAGCGCAGGCGCAGACCCAATTCGATTGCGGTCAACCCCGCGCCAATTCCGATTTCAGGGATCGACTGAGCGGAAAGGTCGATTTCGGCGCGCGGTTGCAGGATCAGGCGCTGGGTGATGCGCTGATCATAAAAACCTTCGAACCGCGCCAGCAACTCGCCCTTGGTCGACAGGAACAGCGCGCCCCCGGCCTTGAACCAGTAGGGCGCCAGCCCCTCGATTCCGAGCGTCGCATAGACACGTTGCGGGTCGGGCCTCGCATCGTAGCGCACCCCGGCCTGCAAATTCCACCAGGGATCGATGGCGCGCGAATAAAGTGCCTGCACTTCGACCTTCTCCAGCGGCCCGCGAATGTCGCCTTCGCCCTCGGTCTTGACGACGAAGCGGTTGATGTCACCGCCGAACCAGCCTTCGCCTTCCCAGCGATAGCCATCGCTGCCCTGGCGTACCTGATATTCGGCGAGGTTGAACAGGATCATCGATCCGGTAAAGCCGCCATGCTCCCGGCGCAACGCCGCCCGCGAGGGTGCGATCGCCGCTGCCCCCCAGATCGCATCGGCGGCATGGTCCGTCGGCGGGGCGGGCGCCGGGGCATTCCCGATCACCTCGGCGGTTGCAGGCGCCGGCAAACTGTGCCCCGCATGCGGATCGGCGGTGACAGGGGGCGGTGGCGCCACCTGCGCCCGCGCCGCCGCAGGCAGCAGCGCGAGCATCATGAGAAAGCCGGCGGCGGCGCGCGTCATGCTGTATCCTCGTCGGGGCGCACTGTGACGACGCGGAACATCCCGGCATGCATGTGCAGCATCATGTGGCAATGAAGCGCCCAATCGCCGAGCGCGTCGGCGGTCAGGTCGAACGACACCTTGCCGCCAGGCAGGACATTGACCGTGTGCTTGACCGGGCGATGGCCCTTTTCGCCCATCACCACCTCGAAGAAATGGCCGTGAAGATGGATCGGATGCGGCATCATCGTGTCGTTGATCAAATTGACCCGGACCCGTTCGTTGTGGCGGAAGGCCAGTGGCTCGGCGCCCTCGCTGAACTTTACGCCGTCGAACGACCACATGTACCGTTCCATGTTGGCGGTCAGATGGATATCGATCTCGCGCGATGGATCACGCAAATCGGGATTGGGGTCGAGCGAGCGCAGCTGGCTGTAGGTGAGCACGCGGTGCGGAACATCTTCAAGGCCGGTCGGTCGTTCAGCGGTTCGGTCCATGGGCATCGACGACAGCATCGCAACGCCAGGCCCCATCTTGACCTGCGGCGCCACCGAAGGATCGAGCATCTTCATCGAGCCCATATCGTGGTTCATGCCGGCCATGGCGCCATGATCCATACCTGCCATTGCACCGCCGGCCATCGCACCGCTGCCCGCGTGCATGTCGCCCATTCCCATGTCCTTCATGGTCAGCAGCGGCCGTTTGCGCAGCGGCGGCACAGCGGCGACCATCCCCATGCGCGGCGCCAGTGTTGCCCGTACAAGGCCCGACCGGTCGATGCCTTCGGCAATGAAGCCATAGGCGCGCTCGTCCTGCGGCTGCACGATGACATCATAGGTTTCGGCAACGCCGATCTGGAACTCGTCGGTTTCCACTGGCTGCACGTGGTTCCCGTCGGCTGCCACCACTGTCATCGCCAGGCCGGGCAGTCTGACGTTGAAATTGGTCATCGCCGACGCGTTGATGATGCGCAGCCGCACCCGTTCGCCCGGCACGAACAACCCGGTCCAATTCTCCGCAGGGCCATGGCCATTGACGAGATAGGTATAGATGGCGCCTGTCGCGTCCGAGATATCGGTCGGGTCCATACGCATCTGGCCCCACATCTTGCGGTCGGCGGCCGATTGGTCCTTGCCGGCGATCAGGCCGGCAAGCGTCTGTTTCTGGAAGTTGAAGTTGCCGCCGTTTTGCTTGAGCCGCGTGTAGATCTTGTGTGGATGCATGAAGCTCCAGTCGCTCAAGACCAGCACATGCTCGCGATCACAGGCAACCCGGTCAGGGCCCGCCGGATCGATGACGATCGAGCCGAAATGACCCATCGCCTCCTGCAATCCGGAATGGCTGTGATACCAGTATGTCCCGGACTGGCGGATCGGAAACTCATAGACGAAGGTCTCGCCGGGCTTGATGCCGGCAAAGCTGACGCCCGGCACGCCATCAAATTGAAACGGCAGCAACAGCCCGTGCCAGTGGATCGAGGTGTCTTCGGCCAGCGTATTCGTGACCGAAAGCCGGACGTTCTGGCCCTCCCTCAGACGGATCAGCGGCCCCGGAACAGTGCCGTTGATGGCGATGGCATGGCCTGATCGGCCACCGACGCGGTGCATGGCATGGCCGATACTGAGCTTGATGTCGTCACCGGACAGCACATCGCCGCCCATCGCCAGGCCACCTGTGCCGCTCCGTGCCCAGGCGGGAAGCGTCCCAGCCAGCGCCGCAGCGCCGACAAGCGACATGCCGCGCAGCAGGCCGCGTCGATCCGTCAAAAGCGTCATTCCAGTCCTTGCCAATGCCAGTTGCTACCCGTACATACGCGACTTTCTGCTTCACCCCTCATGCTGCACGGGCAGCGGCAAGTCCTGACTCCAGCGCCTTTCGCGCCCGGTAGATCCGCAATTCGACGGCCTTTTCGCTGATCCCGAGCACCGCAGCGGCATCCGCCTGCAACAGGCCATCCACGGCCGTGAGGATCAGTGGCTCCTGCAAGCTCGCCGGCAGCGCCGCAATCGCCTTGTTCACCCGCGCCAGCGTACGGGCATCATCGATCGCGGCTTCTCCCGCAACATCGGTGTCGACAATCTCGCTCGCGGCTTCGAGCGGCAAGGCAAAGCTGAACAGGCGTCTGACCATCCGCCGCCGGCCCCAATCACGGCATTTGTTGAGGGCGATTCGGTTGATCCAGTGCCGAAATGGCCGGATTCGATCATAGCGTCCGATCGACGCGAACGCCGCG
Source organism: Sandarakinorhabdus sp. (assembly GCF_031430775.1). Taxonomy (GTDB): domain Bacteria; phylum Pseudomonadota; class Alphaproteobacteria; order Sphingomonadales; family Sphingomonadaceae; genus Sandarakinorhabdus. The sequence continues at coordinate 3,326 of NZ_JANPCD010000114.1, forward strand.
ACAAAGCTTTCCTGCACAACGTCGAGCGCTTCGTCCGTGTCGCCCACATGGCTGCGCACCAGCCGATACACCGGCTCGCGGTACCGCCGCATCAACTCGCCATAGGCTGTCTGGCGGCCTGTCAGCGCGAGCGCCGCCAATTCGCCATCGGTGTATTCGGCGATCGGCTTTGTTACTAATGGGGCGTTTTTGCCACTCACGCTGGCGGGGCTGTCAGCGCCTTGACCGCTGCCGCGTCGAATTTGCGTGCCTGGTCCGGTCGTAAGACGGCGCGCAACCTGAAAACGTGGCTGAGCGTTTCCTTCTGCAGTTCGCCCATCACATGATGCGAGCGGTCGACTGCCGCCTGCACTCCGGGCCCATATCCGTGTTCGGCCGTGATGGCTGCGGCCAGACGGGCATTGTCCGACCGCATTTCTCGTTCAAGCGCGCGCTTTCTCGCAGCAAACTGCTGCTCGATGACCTCGATTTGTGCGCGCTGCGCCGAATCCAGCTCAAGCTGATGATGCAGGATCGCGTGAAGCTCGGTTTCGGGCGGCGCCAGGCGCGTCACCAAGGCTCGCCCGGCGAACACGCCGCCAAGAGCCGCCACGAATGCCACCAGCGCAACGAGTGCGAACCGCCTGAGATTGCTCATCCGATGTTGGCAAGCAAAGTCGATGGTGCCAGATTTGTCCCGGCCGCAAAAGGCGAAGCCTGCGCCGCTTGTGCCGATCCACCCGGCAGGATCACCGCCCCGACGCCGATGCCGAGGGCAAGCACGGCAGCCAGGCACAGTGCCGGTGCGGCCGTGATGGCAGACGCGCTGCGTTCGGCATCAATGCGCAACAGAACGCCATTTTCCAGCGCCGCCAGCGTTGTCGGCACCGGCAAGGACCGCAACTGGTGCAGCGCCCGGTCAAGATCGTCCATGGGGACTCCTTTTCAAATCCAACCTCATTACGCACACACCCTGCGCAGCCCTCAACCAGATTCTCTTGAGGGGCGCGGCAATCGGCTGCGTATGTGTCAGCAGTCCATCAAGGAGCCAATAATGACATTCACGACACGCACCATTCTCGCTGCCGCCATGCTTGCCGCCCTTGGCATTGGTACCGCTGCCCTTGCGCACCCCAAGCTGGTCTCATCAACGCCGGCTGCAAATGCGTCGGTCGACAAGCCCGGCAAGATCGTACTGGTTTTCAACGAAAAGCTGATGGCGAAATTTGCAGGTGCCGAACTGGCAATGACGGGGGTGCCCGGCATGGCCGACCATCAGCCGATGAAGATGACCGGCTTCACCTCGGCGCTCAGCGCTGACGGCATGACGCTGACGCTGCTGATGAAGCGCGCGCTGCCGACCGGCAGCTATGAACTGAAATGGTTTGCCGCGGGCGCCGACGCCCATCGCATGGAAGGCAGTTTTGCGTTCACCGTGAAATAGCATGCTCGCGATCAGCATCCGCTTCGCGCTTTACGCCAATCTGATGGTGCTGTTCGGGTGGCCGCTGTTCGTATTGTTCGGGGTGCGCAGCGAACCTTCGTCGCACCGGGTCGCGCTGCTGTCATTGGTGGCGGCCGGGCTTTCGGTCGCTGGCATGATGGCGATGGCCGCGTCGATGTCGGGTGTGTCGGTGTTCGACGTCGAACGCGATTCGGTCGCGGCGATGGTGTTTGAAACGCCGATGGGAGTAGCGTGGCAGGTTCGGATGGCGGCGCTGGCTGCGGTGCTCGGCTTGAGCATCGCGGGCGGCGCCAACGCCCGCATCGCTGCCGTCGGTTTTTCGGGTGCCGCGCTGGCATCGCTCGCCTGGACCGGTCATGGCGCCGCCGGCGAAGCGACGACGGGCTGGGTGCAACTTGTCGCCGATGTCGTGCACCTGTTGGCCGCAGGCGCCTGGGTTGGTGCGCTGGTGGCGTTGGTCTTGATGGTCTCACGCGGCGTGTCGCAGCCGACGCCGACAGGCGTTGCGGCGCTGCACCGGGCGCTCAACGGCTTTTCGCGGATTGGCAGCATTTACGTGGCGTTGCTGATCGTCACCGGCGCGATCAACGGTTGGATTCTTGTTGGTCGCTCCGGCGTGCCGCTGTCGTTGGCCAACCAATATGTCCTGTTGCTGGCGATCAAGCTGGCGCTGTTTGCGGGCATGCTCGGCCTTGCCGCGGCGAACCGTTATCGCCTGACCCCCGCATTGTCCCGTGCACTCGCCGCCGGAGCGGCGCCTTCGGCCGCGCTGAGGGCGCTGCACGTTTCGGTCGCAATCGAGCTTGGCCTCGCGGTGCTTGTGCTTGCGACCGTCGCCTGGCTTGGAACGCTCGTGCCGCCTGCCGCGTTATAGACCGTGTGTCCGCCGCCCCCGTTCAGTTGAGGGGTGGCAGTGCAGTCTTGCGTATCTCCAGATGCCGGGCACACAGAAAGGCACTCCAATGCGCAACTATCTGACGTTTGCCGCTTTGCTTATAGCCGCACCGCTCGCGGCCCAGACGCCGCCGCCAACTGATCACGGCGCCATGTCGGGCATGAACCATGACGCGATGTCGAAACCGGTTACACCCATGCCTGCAATGGATCCTGCCAAGATGCAGGCGATGGACCATGGCAAGATGGCGACCATGGATCACGCAAAGATGGGCGGGATGTGCGGAATGGGCGGGATGTCGATGATGAAGAACACGCCTGCCAATCCTTACGCCGAGGCAGGCATGGTGATGCATCACAAGATGATGGTCGTCGGTTCAGATGCGTCCGAAACCTGGGTCCGCCAGATGATCGAGCACCATCGCGGCGCGATCGCGATGTCGAAGATCGCGGTTGTGCAAGCAACGGACAAGGAAGCTCGCACCTTGGCGCAAAAAGACATCACCATGCAGGAAAAGGACATCGCCAGCCTCCAGTCCTGGCTGAAACGTCACGGCAAACAGGCGCAATAACAATGTTGGTGCATCGGGCTGGCAGATACTGGCCCGATGCCGACTGCTCAGCCCGCGCGACCGGCGATATCTTCGATGATGGGACAATCTGGCCGCGTGTCGCCGCTGCAAGCGGCTACAAGGTGCTCAAGCGAATGGCGCATCGCGTGCAGGGCGCGTTCCCGCTCCCGCAGGTCGGCAATCCGGCCGATCGCAAGCGCCTTTACGTCGGCGCTTGCACGCGTCTGATCCCCCCAAAGCGCCAGCAGTTCACCGATTTCGCTGAGCGGGAAACCAAGGTCGCGGGCCCGTGCAATGAAACGCAGCCGGTGAACGTCGTTGGCCGAATAGTCGCGATACTGCGAATCCCGTCGCAGCGCACGCGGCGTCAGGCCAATCTTCTCATAATGTCGTACCATGCGCGCGCTGAGACCCGCCGCTGCCGCTGCCTCGCCAATGTTCATGAATTGCCTCTTGACCTTGACACAATGTCAACCCCGACATTGCGCCGCGACGCTTGAATTACAAGGACGCAGCCCATGGCAGACCACCAACATTCACACCGCAATCCAGGTGATACGCAAGCCCCTGGCTGTTGCAGCGGCGGCAAGGCGGATGATCCGACATCAACCGTGCGTGACCCGGTTTGCGGCATGTCGGTCGATCCGCACACCACGGCGCACCACGCGGAACATGACGGCCACCCCTTTTCCTTCTGCTCTGCCGGATGCCGCGCCAAGTTCGTCGCCGATCCGCAAAAATACCTGACGCCAGCCGATCTTCAGTCGCACGAGCCGGTTCCCGAAGGCACGATCTACACGTGTCCCATGCACCCGCAGATCCGCCAGATCGGCCCCGGCGCCTGCCCGATCTGCGGCATGGCGCTCGAACCGGCAGTGATGACGGCGCAAACGCCGCCGAACCCCGAACTTGCCGATTTTACCCGCCGTTTCTGGATTGGCCTGGCGTTGACCATCCCGGTGTTTGTCCTCGAAATGGGCGGCCATCTGGTCAATCTCGATCATCTGGTGGCGCCGAAAACGTCCAACTGGATCCAGCTGTTGCTGGCAACGCCGGTCGTGCTTTGGGCCGGTTGGCCGTTTTTCGAGCGCGGATGGCGGTCATTGATCAACCGCAGCCTCAACATGTTCACGCTGATCGCGATGGGCACTGGCGTCGCGTGGCTCTACAGCATTATCGCGACAGTCTCGCCCGGCCTGTTCCCTCCGGCGTTCCGCCGCATGGACGGGGCAGTGGCGGTGTATTTCGAGGCGGCCGCGATCATCGTCGTTCTGGTCCTGCTTGGGCAGTTGCTCGAACTACGCGCCCGAGAGGCCACCGGCGGCGCAATCCGCGCCCTGCTCGACCTGGCACCCAAGACGGCGAGGCGCCTGAAGCCCGATGGTTCCGATGAGGAAGTCTCGCTCGGCGTCGTCATTGTCGGCGACGCTCTGCGCGTGCGCCCGGGCGAAGCCGTGCCCGTCGATGGCACCGTCACGCAAGGCTGCTCGACGATCGACGAATCCATGGTCACGGGGGAATCGATGCCAGTGACGAAGGAAACCGGCGACACCGTCATAGCCGGCACGATCAACCAGACCGGCGCCATCGCCATGCGTGCCGACAAGGTGGGCAGCAACACCATGCTGGCGCGCATCGTCCAGATGGTTGCCGATGCCCAGCGCAGCCGTGCGCCCATCCAGCGCCTCGCCGATCAGGTGGCGGGCTGGTTCGTGCCCGCTGTCATCGGTGTCGCGGTCCTCGCCTTCATTGTCTGGGCGACATTCGGCCCCGAACCGCGCTTCACCTTCGGCTTTGTGGCGGCGGTGACTGTCTTGATCATCGCCTGCCCCTGCGCGCTGGGCCTTGCCACGCCGATGTCGATCATGGTCGGCGTCGGGCGCGGCGCGGTGGCCGGAGTTCTCGTCAAGAACGCCGAGGCGCTGGAGCGGATGGAGAAAGTCGATACCCTGCTTGTCGACAAGACCGGCACGCTGACCGAGGGCAAGCCCAAGGTCGTCGCCATCGAACCGTTCAGCGGCATGGCCGAAGCCGAACTTCTGCGTTTTGCCGCTGCCGTCGAACGCCCCAGCCAACACCCGCTTGCTGCTGCCATCGTCGCCGAAGCCGCCAGCCGCAGCATCGCTGTAGAGACCGCGACCGAATTCGATGCCCCGACCGGCAAGGGCGTCATCGGCACTGTCGATGGCCGGCGGGTCGCGATCGGCAACCCTGCCTATCTGTCCGAGCTGGGCGTCGATACCGCTTCGCTCACCGAAGCTGCCGACCGTCACCGCCGGGAAGGCGCTACGGCCATCCTTGTCGCGGTCGATGGCAAGGCTGCCGGCGTCATCGCCATCGCCGATCCGGTCAAGGCAACCACGCCCGGCGCGCTAGCAGCGCTGAAGGCAGAGGGCATTCGCGTCATCATGGTGACCGGCGACAACCGCGTCACCGCCGAAGCCGTGGCGCGCCGCCTCGGGCTCGGCGAGGTCGAAGCCGATGTGCTCCCCGCAGCCAAAAGCGCCGTGGTTGCGCGGTTGCAGGCGCAGGGACGCGTCGTTGCCATGGCGGGGGACGGCGTCAACGACGCCCCGGCTCTTGCCGCGGCCGATGTTGGCATCGCCATGGGCACCGGCACCGATGTCGCCATCGAAAGCGCCGGAGTAACGCTGGTGAAGGGCGACCTGAATGGCATCGTCCGCGCCCGCCGGCTTAGCCACGCCACCATGCGCAATATCCGGCAGAACCTGTTCCTGGCCTTCATTTACAACGCCATCGGCGTTCCGGTCGCCGCCGGGGTGCTCTATCCGGCATTCGGCCTGCTTCTGTCGCCGGCCATCGCCGCTGCGGCCATGGCGCTGTCGTCGATATCGGTCGTCGGCAACGCGCTGCGCCTCAGAAATGCCGATCTGTGAAGGCGCTTGTCGACCATCCGGCGTTCAATATCGCGGTCTTCGCGCCCTCGATCCGCCTCCGTTCGCGCGCAATGGCTGCTGGTTGTCAAAATCTGACGCTCGGTACTCGCGGCGGCAAAGGCGGCTTCCGACCCAGTTGCAGTCTTTCGTCATCCGACTCAGCAACGACTGCTTGTGGTGAAAAGCGGAAGTGGCTTGCCCGGCTATTGCATCGGTTCCACCGACCAACCCCGGCGCTCCAACTCACGCAGGATGACAAATGCTGAGTAGCCATCGGTCGCTAGGGACGTGTCAGTCTTGGCGTCATTGCGAGCCTTCGTGATGCCAGCTTCAATCGCCACGAGGACCGGCTCCCAATTCAAAGGCTGCGTCATGCCCATTACCTTAACGCTTGTCACAACGTCTGCAATTGGGCGGAAGCTGCCTTTCGCCGCAGCCTTAGGGAATGGCGGCTATGTCCCAGTTCCCGTCATTCGCAGACCCATCAGATGGAAACTAGGCGCCAGGTTTGGACCCCTAGCGACCATCCTTTTGGTGCAAGGATAGGGGTAGCGCCTTCTCCTTCTCGGAAAAGCCATTTATAATCAACATGTTGAAAGTCCACGCTGGCTCCCCGGGTAGGAACAAAACCTACGTTCGTAATGGACCGCCGCAAGCCAAAAGCTTTGGAAAAATGCCTATTAAGCACAATGATATGACTGGAATTGCGTTCGCCATGGTTCATTGCAAATCCCCTAAAGCCTGCTAAGAATTTGGGGAACGATTTGGGGAACGGATGTGGGGAAGCTGACTGATCTTGCGGTGCGGAAAGCAGCGGCCGGCGCCTATGCCGATGGCAGCGGTCTGCGCTTGGTGGTCAAGGCGTCGGGTGCGCGGTCCTGGGTCTTGCGGGTGATGGTGGATGGCCGATCCCAAGATATCGGGCTTGGCGCCGTGGGCGAGGTGAGTCGCAAGGAACCCGGCAAGCTCACGTTGGCGCAAGCCCGGGTGGAAGCCGCGCGGGTCCGTGCTGAGGTCAAGGGCGGCAAGAACGTGGTTGCAGAGAAGCGGGCGGAAAAGGCCGGCAAGATGGAAGCAAATCGCAACACGTTCGAAGTGCTGGCGCGCGAAGTCCATAAGGACCGGGCAACCCGCAAGAACCGCAAGGGCTACAAGCTGACGCCCAAGACGCTTGATGGATGGATTGCCCGGCTGGAAAACCATGCCTTTGGCGTCATCGGGTCCGAGCCGGTTGCAACCTTGGATGTTAAGACAATCCGTTGGGCGTTGCGTCCGCTCTGGCATGAGAAGCCCGAAATGGGGCGGCGCGTGTTTATGGCGATTGCCGAGGTGTTGAACTACGGCAATGGCGAAGGGCTTTGCGGGCCGGCGCCAACACTTGGGGCCGTGGGCAAGGGGCTTGGGGCGCAACCAGAGCCGAAGAACCGGCCTGCCGTCCCTTATCAGGACGCGGTCGAGGTCATCGCCGCGCTGCGGGCCAGTGCCGCCACGCAAGGCCGGCTTTGCCTGATCTTTGCCGCTCTGACGGGTTCACGTTCGGGCGAGGCTAGGGGAGCAATGTGGGGCGAATTGGATTTAGATGCGGCAATCTGGCACCGACCTGCGGAGCGCATGAAGGGGCGTGAAGCCCATAATGTTCCTTTGCCAGAGCCGGCGCTGGCAATCTTGCGGCAGCAGCTTGCCGCCCAAAAGCTGATAAAAAGCGAGGCGCCGAGGGCTGATGCTCTGATTTTCCCCGGCAAGGGCGGGCGCCCGTTGGCGGATATGACGCTTCTAAAGGCACATAAGCTGGCCGCGCCCGGAACATGCGTTCACGGCTGGCGAACAACTTTCTCAAGCTGGGCGGCCGTGGCCACCGATTACCCGGAAGAAGTGCGCGAACTGAGCCTCGCCCATGTGCATGGCAGCAAAGCCGCGCGGGCGTATCAGCGCGATCCATTGATCGAGAAGCGCCGGGCGCTGATGGCGGATTGGGCGGATTATCTGATGCCGGCGGAAGGCTTGGACACCCACGATTCGGGCAGGGTGGTGCGGCTGAGGACGTGAACAACAATAACGCTGTCAAAGCTTACGGGCGATGAAGACAGCTAACAAATGAGAGGCAGCGACAATTCTCTCGGCCGGTCGCCAGAGGTGAATCGGTTCATCTGCACTGCCCCGCGCGATTGCTGAGTGGAGCGGCTGCCAGTTTCACGCCGCTGCGAGAAGCGGCTGGTTAAGGTAGACGTGATTAGGCGTCTTGCGGTCAAGCGACGAGTGCGGGCGCCGGCCGTTGTAGAAAATCAGATAGCGGCCGATCAAAGCGCGGGCTTCGCTGACCGCGCAGTAGGCTCGCAGGTAGACGAAGCCGCGCGCCATGGGGATGTAAGGTGATGTTGGTCGCCCAAACATGGTTGGGCAGCGTCACCGCCGGTTTGCGGAGCAGATAGGGGTAGACCTTGTGCCCTCGCGCCGGCTTCGAGGTGTTCGGTCGCCGGTAGATCGCCTCGATAGCCATCTTCTTCATTAGCGTGGAAACATGAAGGCGGCCGACCTTGAAGCTATCGGCGGCAAGCAGATCTCGCAACATCCGGGTGTCCGCGAACGGGATGTCCATATGCAGTTCGTCGATGCGCCGCATTATGGCAAGGTCGGCAACCGAGGTCGGCAACCGAGGTCGGCCATGGCAGATGGTACACGCTGTCATGGCTGATCCCCAGCCCCCGCGCTTGCCGTGTCACCAGCAGCCCGTGCGTGCGATCGATCATCGTTTTGCTCTCGGCAACAATCCCGCCTTGCCGAGCTCCCCGGACAAAAAATCATTCACCAACTTCAGCTCGCCAATCTTGGCATGCAACGTCTTTACGTCGATCGCCGGCTCTGCCGGTTCAGCGTGGCTGTCCGACCCGAAAACCCCGACAGCCCCTTCCAGCAACTGCCCACGCCAGGTCGTGATCTGGTTCGGATGAACGTCAAACTGCTGTGCTAGCTCGGCCAGCGTCTTCTCGCCATTCACGGCAGCCAAAGCCACTTTCGCCTTGAAAGCCGGTCTATGGTTCCGGCGTGTTCGCTTCGTCATCTGATCTCCTGTTTGGCAACCATCTTGGCCGCCTTCAGGCAGAGACTCCACTTAGCCGACTGTCCAGATTAGCCCAGCCACCTCTATCGGCCTGTTGCGCGGGACTTCAACGTATTGGCGAACAAACAGACCCAGTCAAAGTGGCCCGCTTGCGTGGCGCAATCCAAGCGGTGCGGCGAATCATGATGATTCCGATGCAAACCCTCAACCGCGCCGAAGGTTAGGAAATAGCCAAAGTTGTTTGGCCCTTTCCCGCCCCAATGTTGCGTCTGCACCTCGATTGCGCCAATCCAGTTTGCCAAGCACATCGGCAACAACAGCATCGTTAGCGCAACCCAAGGCGAAATGGCCGCGACCAATGCGATCAAGACAATGACGATCAGCAGATAATATTCGTCGATGAAACTGTATTGTTTGTGCAGCTCCAACAGGTTCCGCGAACGCACCTGCTGCGGACGTTTGCGAAAGCTGTAAATCAGCGACGCCCATCCCAGATTCGGCCCGTGCATGTCCTTTTCAGTATCGGCATAACGGTGGTGGATCAGATGGGTAGCGACATAGCTGACCGGCCCGCCAAGTCCCGCAAACAGCGAAATGAACAGCAACACCCGTTCGCGCCATAGTGGCAGCTTAAACTGCCGATGCGTGAAATAGCGGTGCAGGACAACATGGTGGCCGATGCAGCTATACAACCAGGTGAAAGCGGCGACGACGGCAATATCCTGCCACCCAGCGCCCATCATGAAAAACCATAAAGCGGGAATTGTAGCAATCTGAATAACCGTCAGCGCGTGAAGATCGGATTTGAACATGGTCAAACCCACATTTCGCAATAGATGATATAGCCGGTGGCATCGCGGAACATGCGGTGGTTAAGCCCCGCATCCTTGGCATTTTGCGCCATGTCCTCCTCGGTCCGGTACACCAGATACCAGTCCATCGCCGCCTCCATATAGGCGGACCAGCGGTGGTCGTGAAAATTGGCGAGCACGAGTTTTCCGCCCGGCGCCACGATCTTGGCGGCAAGTTTGGTGAAGACCAGCAACTGCCGTGCATCGAGATAGTCGGTGAGGCCCAATGAATAGACAAGGTCATAGCTCCGCCCGTCGCGCGGCGCGGTGCGTAGCCAATTGAACACATTGGCCTCTATGGCTTCGATGGCGTCACCATGCGTGTTTCGGATAACGGATAATGACTGCGCGTCCTGATCAACGACTGTGAAGGGCAATTGAATTTGCCCCACCAAATCGTCGCCTTCGCGCAGGTGCCCGCCCGCCAAGGAACACACGCTTTGGCCATTTGCGACAGCAATCGAGAGAAGTTCTCGTGCGAATTTCAGCCGCTGGCGCACTGCTTCGGACGCGCCGCAAGCAATAGTGCGGTCAAATATACTTCTGCCGAAATCATCGGGATCGCCTTTTGGTTCGACGCGGTAGATCATGTCGATCAGTTCGGCATCACCTGGATAGCCGCGCGGACGCTGCATCGAATGATCAGTATAGGGGTCTTTGCGCACCAGATCGAACAACTTGTGATTGCGCAGCGCCTCGGTCGCCTGATGGAACGCCGTGCCGTCTTCGCGCGCATCATGTAGGCGCACCACAAGTTCTTCGATCCCTTTAACCTGATTTCCGTTAAGAAATTCTGTGTAGAGTTGGTCGTAATGGGTGCTGGTCATTGGCTGGTCCTTGTTGGGAGATTTCATTGAGGCGGCCGGCGCGTTCAAGCCTTTTCCAGTTTCAGTATGTCGTCGGCGGCGTCGAACAATGCACGGTCGTGGCTGACACAGATCACCACCGCCTGTTTTTCGCGGGCATAAGCACGCAGAGTTTGCGCCACGAGTTCGGCATTTTGCTGATCGAGCGCCGCCGTTGGTTCATCGGCAAGCAGCACTGGCGGATCGAACGACAAGGCTTGGGCCAGCGCCACGCGCTGCTTCTCGCCACCGGAGAGCTGCCCGGGGCGCGCATCAAGCTTGTCGCCCAAACCAAAATCACGGAGCCGTTTTAGCCCCTCGGCGATAGCAGTCCCCGACCCCCTAATCCGCGCCGACAGCAGGATATGTTCGCGCACCGACATCAGGTTCACCAAACGGCTGGTCTGGAACACCATGCCGATATGCCGCCTGCGCCATTCTTTGGTCGCCGCGGGTTTAAGAGCGGTTAGGTTAGTTTCACCGAAACTGATCATCCCCTGCGTTGCCTGCACCGTTAGCGACAGGATCGAAAGCAGCGTGGTTTTGCCAGCACCCGACGGCCCGCCTACGACGTTCAACACGCCGGGCTCAAACCGGCGGTTCAACATCGCCAATGTGCGCTTCTCTGCTCCCGCCTCCAGCACCGAATGGCTGATATGATCGAGGGTGAGACTGCGGCTCATTTCGCAAAGCCCACAGTGACGCGCAAGCCGATCAAGGCAGGTGGCGGAATGTTGTCGAAGGCGATAAAGACTTCGCGCACATCGCGGTCAAAGCGGTCGGTGGGGTCAAGCGAGCGCGCGCTTCTGCGCCCCATGACGCTGGCCATTTGGGTTACGCGGCCTTTCCATTTTTCGGGCTTGCCATCGACCCAGACGGTCACCCGTTGCCCAATGCGGACATTGGCAGCATCACGCTCGCTCAATTCAGCGCGCACAATCACCCGGGAGACATCGCCGACAATTATCAGCGGCGTGCCTTGGCTAGCTCCCGAAAATTCACCTTCGCGGCGCAAAATTTGCAGCACTTGTCCGGCTATTGGGCTTTTCAAAGTGCATTGCGCGGCCAGCGCGCTTGCGACCGAGGTTTCAGCAACGGCGGCGCGGGCAGCGGCATTGGCCTCTGCAATTTCGGAACCCCTTGCACCTTCGGCCAGCAATGACCGGCGTTGATGCAACGCGTCGAGCTGCGCCCGCGCTGAATCGCGGCCATTGGTGCGCGCCGCCAAATCGCGTTTTGAAATGAAGTCGCTATCGACCAACGCCTCGGCCATCGACAGGCGTTGTTGCTGTTCGCGCAGGGTCGATTCGGCAGCGTTGATTTCGGCGTCGGCGGCTTGCAATTCCTGCGCGCGCGGGCCGGATCGGATGGTGATAGCGGCGGCAGTGGCCTTTTGTCCAAGCGCGGCGCGCGCATTGATTTCCGCCAAACGCGGGCCGCAATCGATGCCGAGCAGCTTTTCGCCTGCCGCGATCGTCTGCCCCCGTTCGACAAGCAGGCTGTCGATCACACCGTCGGCAGCGGCAACGAGCTGGCGGCTTTCGCCTTCACTATCGATCCGGCCAACGGCGGTTGCGACATAAGGCGAATTGGGTTTGGGCGCGCTGCTTTGCGCAACACCGCATCCGGTGAGGGTCAGCAAGGTAAGGACTGGGGCAATAGATCGCATTAGCTTCTAAACACCGTTTCAGGGCCATATGCCGACAAAGCTCGGCGCGCGGAGATGATTGCAAAGCCCAACGCTCCGCCTATCGCGGCCAATGGAACGAGCATGTCGGTCAGGCGAAAGCTGACCCAGGGCAGCATGAAATTTGTTGAAAGGATTGCCAGCGGGGTAACCGCGACCGCCGCAACGCCGGTCACCACTGCGATCAGCACAGCAACCATCATGATGATCGTGCCGACCTCACGCTCGCTGGCGCCATGACCCAACAACGATAACAGATCGTGATGATACCGCTGAATAAAGCGCGAAATGCCGTTGGCGAGCAGGATCACCATCAGCAATGCTGCCAGCACCGCCGCGAGCAATATCGCCGCACCAGCGCCGGTTTTGCGCTGCCAATAACGCGACGAGCTTTGTTCAAACTCCGCGCCGCTGACCAACGAGACGTCGGGGAAGAGTTTTTCCGCTTTGTAGCGAATAGCCGCAAAATCGCGCGGTGCAGCAGAGCCATAGTTCCCGATCACAAAGCTGGTTGAATTGGGGTCCATCCGCAACATCCGGCGTCCCTGTTCAAACGGCACGAGGACATAAGGCGCGCCAAGAAATGTGGGCAGATTGTCGACTATCTGCGCCATATGTAGGGTGGTTCCGGCGATAGATGCTTCGCTATATGCGCCGGTTTGGGTTGGCAGATCGAGCCGCGACAAATCCGACCGGTCAACCGCAAAGCCTGTATCCGGCAGCCCCGAATCATCGATGCCGACAATCGCCACATTGCCGCGCCGCCCGGTGGGCGAACGCCAAGGCGCAAAGCCAAATACTACACGGCGATACCGCGCATCGGGAGTAAAACGCGCAAGAGCGGCAACGTAATCCTCGCTAAACGGATCGGGAAAATCGAAACATTCAACGGTGCTGCCAACGATCCAGAAATCAGCCGCAACTGTCCGCGGGATCACCGCCCCTGCCCGCAAGAAGGAGGTGAAGACAGAGTATTGAAAGCTGGCGACAACAGCCGCGACCGCGCACGAAATGATCGTGACGGACAGGAACCGCCAGTCCCGCGTTACCGCGATGTGGGAAAATAACCACGGCGCACTGCCGGTCATTCGCTGTAGTATGTTACTTATCGATTGCATAAGATTTGACCCTTTTACAGGATCGACCTATCTGTAAATCTGTTATTACTCGTGATTGCCATCACGCGACCTATTCTTTCTTGGCAAGCGGGGCACGTCCCCAACTTAGTCTCTGCCGTAGCTTGTGAAGGGATCGCAGAGCGCATCCGTCTGTGAGTTGATACGAGCCACCATGTCTTGGGCCGATCACTTCGCGATTGCGATGGCTTCGGCGTCGCTCTTCGCTATGCCCTGCAATGTGAAGACCCGCTCCTGAGTTGCAGCACAGACGCTGGCCGAAAGGGCCATGAGTCTTGCGAAGATTTTTACGGGGTTGAAAGTCATTACGTATTTACCCCCCATGGCTTCACGTGAACCCCCTACAGATCAGCGTCCTGTATGCTCGAATACTTTGCTGCGTGCCGATCAACGTCTCAGGCTGTCGGTTCGCAGATCGACACTTGCCCAATCCGAGGCACCTTCCTCAGATACGGAAGTGTAAAGCGATGGGCGGAAAGTGGCCGCATCGGTGTCACTGTAGATCTTGCCGGAGGCCAATGGACTGCCCGGGCCAGGCCGGGATGCGTTAGCGAAAACCGTTACATTTGCGGCCTGCGCGGCGGTGGCAAGCGATGCCAGCGCGCCAGAGACTGCCCAAAACAGATGTTTCCGATTAATTATGTGACGTTTCCCTTCACGCAATGCAGAGCATTTACAATAACTTGTTGGCCGTATCCTACATTTTTTACTTTTTCTATCACCCATTTGGGGGAGCCGAATGGATGATGCGGCAGCGCATTTGAGCAACGATAGCGAAGCCAAAGCAGGTGCGAAGGACAGGCGGCAGCAGATCGCACCCGCCGTTCTTGCGTCCGAAACGCGCGACGCCGCGTCGTGTGCGGCGCTTGGGCTATGCCGTGTTGACTGAAGGGATTCCCAAGCTTGCGGGTTTCTGATTTACAGCTGCTTTTTGGGGAGCATCTGTGTTTTGTGGCGATCAGAACCTCCTGATCCACAGCATCTTGCCGATCATCCCGCCGCGTTCAAATCGCAAAGCGCCCGAGCATCCAGACTATCACCGCTACCGGGATCCCAATCGCACTGAGCGAATGTTCGGCAAGCTGAGAAAACAGCGCCGCATCGCCACCAGCTACGACAAACTCGCACTTTCGTTCGCCAGCTTCCTCAACCTCGCCGCTGCCAGGCTGTGGCTAAAGTGTTTTGTCAGCACAGCCTAGATACTGCAGGGCATCGATAACTCTACAAGCCAGTCTCTTTCCAAGACTGGGCAATTTTGCGTTGCAGGCGGGGCAGATGCTAATCTGCTAACCTTGTGATCTTGGTGATCTGCACGACGCGACAAGACTGCGCGTCCCACGAAGACAGCAGAAATTGAGCGACCGACGGACGACGGCGGCCAAAACGGGCGTTTGTCCACGATATCCACGTAGCGCAAGACAAACTGCGAGCGGCGCGGCTGAAAAGCTGCTTGCGCAGCGAACGGCCTGTGGCACAATCCATTGTGTTGGTTCGTCTCGGTTCTGGCTCGATTGGTAGTACCCGAGACAGCCTTCGGGGAGCTCGCACCCTAAAACGGGCGCGGCCAGCATGACTTTTGCAGAGTCAATGCCGGCCGCTCGAACGAAACCTAATCACAATACGGCGCCCGGAAAGCCCGTTCAATGAGAGGCCGCTCATGGCTCATAATAGCAATGATTCTCGAACCGGTGTCAATCGCGGCGATGGCGCCACATCCGCCACGGGCGCGCCAGTGCCAACGCGAATTGCCGCAGCCGCGGTTGCCGGCTGCAC
>NZ_JANPCD010000115.1:0-30131 GCF_031430775.1 Sandarakinorhabdus sp.
CTGTATGACCTGCCGCCGCGCGAGTTGAAGAAGGTGCCCACCGTTTGTGCATCGCTGCGTGAAGCCCTGGCGGCGCTCGACAAGAGCCGCGCAGTGTTCACCAAGGGCGGCGTGTTCACCGATGACCAGATCGATTCGTACATCGAGCTGAAGATGCACGATGTGCAGCGTTGGGAAATGACCCCGGCGCCGGTGGAATTCGACATGTACTACAGCGCGTAACAGCGTGTGGGGGGTGCGGAGCACTCCCCACCGAAGCCCCGGCAGGTCATGAGCCTGCCGAGACAAGCCATCATCTCGTTCATATCACACGGAGTATCGCCGTCTTGCACCGCCTGTAGTGCAACCGCCCCGAAATGCGGTACACAGCCTGGTGTCGAGAGGAACTGGAATGACGTCAGACGAGTCCCGGCAGGTCGATGCCTTGCTTGAAACGCCGGACTTGAGCGGCATTCTCGACGATGATCGTTACCGGCATTTTCTCGATAACTTGCCAGTAGCCATTGCCGTATCGGCGCTTCATCCCTTCGAAACAGTGACCTATGCCAATTTGCAATTTCAGTTGCTAACAGGGCGCGACGCCTTGGCCATTGAGGGCAAGAGCTGGCGGCTGCTGAGCGGAGTTGCAACCGCCGAAGGGGATGATCGGTTGCTGCGCGAAGCAGTCGAGCATGAGTCCGAATATATCGGCGAGTTCACCATCAACAGTGGCTCAGAGTCGATTAACGTCGATGTTTGGTCGAACACGATCGAGAATGATGACGGCGAGGCGGTCTACCGGCTGGTGGCGATGGGCAGGGTTCGCAAAGCTGATAGCGAACCAGACCATGCTGCCGCACTGCGCAGCAAGGACACGCTGCTCAAGGAGTTGCAGCACCGCGTCAAGAACAACCTCCAGATGATAACGGCCCTGATCCGGCTTGAAACACGCACCTTGCCGGATGACGAACATGGTGAACGCTTCGAGCGTCTCGCCGGCCGGATCAATGCGCTGGCGGCACTTTACGACGCCTTGTCAACCGACAGGACCAATGACCAGATCGACCTCGGCGGATATCTTGGACAGATCGCCTCCAGCGTCATGCAGGCTCATGCCGTCGAAGGTATCCGGCTCGACACCAAGATCGACACCTGGCCCGTCTCGATCAATCTCGCGATGCCGGCCGGCCTGGTCGTCAACGAGGTGCTGACCAATTCGCTCAAGCATGCCTTTATCGAAGGCAAGGGCGGCGTCATCAAGCTTCACAGCCTCATCGACGACGAGGGCTGCCACATCACCATCGCCGACGACGGCGTGGGTCTTTCCGAAAACGATGTATGGCCGCGTCCGGGCAAGCTCAGTGCCATCATCGTTCGATCGCTGGAGCAGAACGCCGGAGCCAAGGTCAGGGTAATATCTGCGCCGGCCAAGGGTGTGTGCGTGACGATTTCATTCGCAAAGCACACAGATTTCACGCCGGCAACCGAAACGGATGGCAAACCAGCATAACGGCCCGAGGCCCTTGCAGGAGGCGGATTCTACGGCCGAATTTGCCCGTCCGCTACTCCGCTCGCGATTGGCGCTGCCTGCGCGCCGGCATTGGCCGCAGCAGGCAGCTCCCGATCGGACAGACCCCTAGAACATCACGCCGAATTCCAGCCGGCCGCGCACCTGCGACGTCGCGCGACCATCCGAGCCGAAGGCCGAGCCGAGCGTGATCTTGCTGGCCTTCACCACGGAGAACTCCGGCCGGATGAAGAAGCGGCTGAACGTGTAGGTCGGCGTGATCGTGAAGGTGAAGGCGTTGCTGCCGGCACCATAGAGCGGACTGGCCGAACCTTGCGCCGCCGAGCCGGTCGAATCGACATATTCGAAACGCACCGGCAGGCTGAAATTCTCGCTGATCGTGTAGCGGGCGAGCAGCGCACCGGACCAGGTTTCGGTCTTGGTCGTGCCCAGGAACGCCAGGCTGGGGATTTTGGTGTACTGGAAATACGGCTGCAACAGCAGCGGCCCGCTGGTGTAGGTGTAGATCACGTTGGCGATGAACGAGTTGTTCTGCAGCACCGGCGTCACAAAGGCCGATTTCGTGTTCTTGGACAGCGCGCCGCCGACAATCACGCTGAGGATGTTGGAGCTGTCGAAGCTGTAGGTCGCGGCGCCGCTGAGCCAGTTATACTTGCCCGAGAAAAAGCCGTCGGTCAGTGCAACCGACAACGCCAGCTTGCCGAGTGTGGCATTGGCCTGCACGCCGCGAGTCAGCACATTTTCCTGGCCCCACAAAATGCCACGATCGATGTTCATGTTCTGAAAGGTGAACGGCGTCTCAAGCCCGATCAAAGTTGGAAGGATACCGGCCTGAATGTTGAAATTGGCGGACGGCGCCAGCTTAATCCACGCCTGCGGCACGACGCCGTGCGTGTTGGCGGTATAGGTGGTGGAGCGCAGCAAAGGCGTGCCGAGCGTTCCATGGTTATAAAGGCCGGCCTGCACCAGGAACTGGAACACGCCTTCGGGCTTTTGAACGATGATTTGGGCGTTGGATACATCACCGAACGTCTTGGCGGTGCCGGGCACGCTGTTCGATTGCGCGCCGACAAGGCCACTGCCGATGCCGGTGACATAGACCTTGCCGAGCAGCGGCATTTCGAAATTGATCGGATCGGGGTTGTAGGTGAGCGGACCAGCCAGCGCCGGCGACAGGGCCGGCGGCGCGGCGGCGTCCTGCGCCATCGCAGAACCAGCGAGAGCCAGCCCGGAAACCGCCAGCGAAATCTTGCCCAAGCGTCGTGTCATCAATCCGTCTCCCTTGCCTAGTGGCCGGAATGATCGGCCCCCTCGCAATCCACTCAAGCAAAGACCGTGCCAAATCGCGCCCAACAGGGGAAACGCGCTGCACTGCGGTATGGGCGCCCGATTTCAAGGCGGGCCTGCCCAACTTTAAGGCAGGACATCGGGCGTGAAGGCCATCAGGGACATGGGACAACCCACAGAAAAGAGCGGCCGGTGAACGTGTCACCGGCCGCTTTGAAGTTTATCCTTGGGGAGGATTGCCATTACGGCAGCGCAGATATTGCACTGCACCAATCGATGTTGCAATGCGGCAAAAGTGGAATTTAACAAAAAAACTCCGCAGCCGATCGTGCGCGCTGCGCCGTTCCCCAGTTGTTCCCGCCCGCGCTGCCGCCTATACAAGCGCCATGTCCGACCTGTTCGCCGCCACGGCGTCTCCTTCCGATTATGATGCCAGCCATATCGAGGTACTGGAGGGGCTGGAGCCGGTGCGCCGCCGCCCCGGCATGTACATCGGCGGCACCGACGAACGCGCGCTGCACCATCTGGCGGCCGAAGTGCTCGACAATGCCATGGATGAGGCCGTTGCCGGTCATGCCAACCGCATCGAGGTGACGCTGGAGGCCGATGGCAGCCTGACCATCACCGACAATGGTCGCGGCATTCCCACCGATCCGCACCCGCGCTTTCCGGACAAGTCGGCGCTGGAAGTCATCATGACCATGCTGCATTCCGGCGGCAAGTTCAGCGGCAAGGCCTATGCGACATCGGGCGGCCTGCACGGGGTCGGCATTTCGGTGGTCAACGCCCTGTCCGACGAAATGTCGGTCGAGGTGGCGCGGGGCAAGGAATTGTTTCGCCAGCGTTTCAGCCGGGGGTTTTCGCTGGGACCGGTTGAAAAACTGGGACCAGTGACGGGCCGGCGCGGCACGACTGTGCGGTTCCACCCCGATGCCGAGATTTTCGGTGCCGAGGCGCGGTTCCGCCCTTCCCGCCTGTACAAACTGGCGCGGTCCAAGGCCTATCTGTTCGGCGGTGTCGAGATTCGCTGGAAATCGCATATCGCCGATGGTGACACACCCGACACGGCCGTGTTCCAGTTTCCGGGCGGGCTGGCCGACCATCTCAAGGAACGGCTGGATGGCCGCGACCTGGTGACACCCGATTTGTTCGCCGGCCGCGCCGATTTGCCCGACAACAAGGGCGCGGTCGAATGGGCCTGCGCCTGGCCCCAATATGGCGAGGGGTCGGCCAGTTTTTACTGCAACACCATCCCAACCCCCGATGGCGGCACGCATGAAACCGGGCTTCGCACCGCGTTGACCAGGGGCCTGAAGAATTTCGCCGTCATGTCGGGCAACAAAAAGGCTGGCGAGCTGGCCGGCGAGGACGTGTTTTCGGGCGCCGAGATGATGCTGTCGCTGTTCATCCGCGAGCCGCAGTTCCAGAGCCAGACCAAGGACCGGCTGACCAGTCCGGAGGCAACACGGCTGGTCGAGAACGCCATCAAGGATCATTTCGACCATTGGCTGACTGGGTCCGGTGAGCGCGGCAAGGCGTTGCTGGCCTTTGTGCTGGAACGCATGGACGACCGGCTGCGGCGCCGGGCGGAATCGCTGGTCAAGCGCAAGACCGCGACATCGCGCAAATCGTTGCGCCTGCCCGGCAAGCTGACCGATTGCGCCCGGGATGACGCGGCCGGCACCGAATTGTTCATCGTCGAGGGCGACAGCGCCGGCGGCAGCGCCAAGCATGCCCGCAACCGCCAGACCCAGGCGATCCTGCCGATTCGCGGCAAGATCCTGAACGTTGCATCGGCAAACGCTGCAAAAATCGGCGCCAATTCCGAAGTGGCCGACCTGATCCTGGCGCTGGGCTGCGGCAGCCGGGCGCAATATGCTCCTGAGGCGCTGCGGTATGAACGCGTCGTCATCATGACCGATGCCGATGTCGACGGCGCCCATATCGCGACGCTGCTGATGACATTCTTTTTCCGCGAAATGCCCGGCCTGGTGCGTGATGGCCGGCTGTATCTGGCGCTGCCGCCGCTGTACCGGCTGTCGGCGGGCGGCATGGTGGCCTATGCCCGCGACGACGCCCATCGGCTGGAGTTGATGAAAACGCAGTTTGCCGGGCGGACCAAGATCGAGGTCAGCCGGTTCAAGGGCCTTGGCGAAATGAGCCCGCAGCAGTTGAAGGAAACCACCATGGACCCGGCCAAGCGCACCATGCTGCGCGTCCGGCTGCCCGAACACGCCGACGGCCGCGCCGAAGTCGCCGACCTTGTCGAGCGCCTGATGGGCCGCAACCCCGAACACCGGTTTGCCTTCATCCAAAGCCATGCGACGGCCATTGATGCGGACGCCATCGACGCCTGAATTCGGCCGGACGACCAGTTTTGGCGCCAGACGAGCAGCCACGACCGGGACACTGAAAACATGTGTATTTCGGCGATCTGTAGGGTTTGGAAGTAGACGAAGTTGACGGTTTCGTGAGATTTTTCACGTCGCATATGGGCGGTGAAAAAACTGCTGGCCTGTGCGGTTCTGGCGATGGAAAAGAACCGCATCAAAGTCGCACAAATGCCGGCTGTAGGACAGCGCCGGGCCTGAAAGCAGGCGATAATGCGGTGGGGATTGCGTCCTGCCGGCGCTTGTCGGCAACGGGGTGGGAGATACCCGCTTCAAGGCTCAGGGCGGGATGACCGATTCTGGGACATTGCGGTCATTATCGGCAGGGGGCGCTGATCGTCGGTTTGCGCCAAAAGCTGCCACAGGTGCGCCGGTTCGGATTGCTTCGTCGAATGATAACCGTTTGCGCCGAACCGATCCGTTTCGGATGTTCGCGACGGCCTGAAATGCGCCTTCGCATCGAGTATGGCCGTCGGGTTGAACTGGCCAACTCGCGCGGGCGTGGCTGACATCAGGTGTTGCCAAGCCGCTGCCGATTGCTGAATTGGTTAGCAAATATCGGGACCATCATGTGCGGAACGGTCAGCAGCGACAATGTCATGAAGCTGACGGCAAAGACGCTGTTGGTAAGCGAAGGGCCGTCGTGGAGCAGGAAGATAACCCCGGCCATGCCAAGCCCGCCCAGACTGATTGGAACGACGACACCGCGCCATTGGCGGGCGCCCTTCAACCCCAGGGCCTCGGTCTGGGTCCGGAACTGCAGTGGTGAATGAACAAGACAGAAGAAGATCGCAAAACCGAGCATGGGGGGCAGCAGCAGCATTGCAGCAAGTCCGCAACTCGCCAGCACAGCCAGTTTTTTCCGATCTGACTGCCATAACAGGCCCACGCCGACCAAGGCCACCGCCAAAGCGACCGGCGCAACAAGCAAAGACAAATCAGCAAGGACGGCTGCGGCGCGATCCCCGGTCAGCAGTGTGAACAGCGCGCGCAGACTGGCAAGATGCAGCAATGCTGGCGCAGTTACTGTTGCTGCGGCCACGGCGGTCGCAATGAAGCGCGACCCGCAAGCCTCCCAGTCTTCGGCAAAATGCGCGACGGCCATTACGAGAAATACAGCAAGCGCCAGGACTGGCGCAAGGCGCCAGACCAGATACATGGCGGCGGCACAGCCAACGTATAGCAAAATGAGACAAACCGTCGAGCCGGTAGCGCCGGCGCGTCGCAGCAAAGCAAGATCAAGACTGCCGTGCGGCAAACCAAAAACAAGCAGTGAGGACGCGAGGATCGCTGTCATCATTGGCGTCTGGTCAATCAAGCCCGCCATATTGAGGCCGATAGATAGGGCGGTTACCAGCAGAACCCCGCCAGCCGGAAAATGCGTGGCGCGCGCATAGTTGGCGGATATGGCTGACATTCTGCGTTGTCCCTTCAAGACCGCGCCGGCAGGGCTTGGCTGCCCTGCCGGCGGGTTAGCGACGTCTTACTCAGCAGCGACGGCAACAGTCGGATTACCGGGTTCGCCATATTCAGCCGCCGACTTGCGGACGGCGATCATGTAGACAAGGATACCAACTCCAACCTTGGCGACGAGGTCGGCAATCGTGTAACCGATTTGCACCGCCGTCTCGACCGACCCGCCCGACAGGCTGGTGTACGGGATCATGTAGACAATCGGGTAGAAGCCCCAGGACGCAAAGGTCAGTAGTCGGGCCTGCTTGATAAGCCCGCGAGCACTTTCCGGCTGACGTTCGATGGCGCTGCCGAGACCTTTGAACAACTGCCAGACGACATAGAGGAATGGGATGGTCGACAAGGTGCCCCACAAGGCGCGGGTCGCATTGTCCGCCGCGATTTCGCCGGGGTAGCCGAGAATGATCATCAGCGCTGCGGCAAAGCCCAGGCTGGTGGCCTTGGACACGGTCTCGCTTTGCGACAGCCTCATCACCAGCACCAACTCGATCAGCAGCAATGGCACAGTCAGCAACCAGTCGACATAGCGATATGCATCGTTGAAGGCGACACCGCTCGATTTGATCACGCCGTCAGTCAGGGCGTACGCTTCCGACCAGCTTTCGAAGATACGAAAGTAGTGATAGGCCGCAATCGCTGTAACGAGTCCAGTGATTGTCAATGCGGTCTTGTAGGCGTGGCCGACCTGGGACCGACCAAACCAGAAAAACAGCGTGCCGGCTGCCATAGCTGCAAAGGTGAATGAAAAGGCGTTATAGACCAGCAGATACTGGCCTGCCGTAATGGTTTCCATGTTCTACTCCTGTAGCGGGCATAACCCGAGGCAGCCCGCAATTCGGGTTCAGTTCAATCAACGAACTCGGTTCGCCTTCCGGACGAGTGTTCGTTGCGACCATGGTCATGAGCGATGTCGCAACGCTTTGCGTTTTCGCCTCTGGGCGGTGGCCGTGCGCTGACATCGGCCCACGTTGACCCCAAATCCATACGGTCTTTAGACCGTGTGACGTTACAGTCCGGCCTCGACGGCAATCCGGATCGCGTCAGCGACGTTGGATGTGTGCAAGTTGGCGAGCAGCAGCGAGCGGTGCATCTTGACCGTCTTTTCACTCAATGTGAGGGCGTACGCGATTTGTTTGGTGCGGTGTCCAGCGGCAATCAGTTGCAGGATCTCGCGTTGCCGCGGGGTCAGCAGCTTGACGCGCTCAACAGCCAAATAGTGGCGGTTGCTGTTGGGGCCGATATCATCCTCGGCAAGTTCGACCTGTGATCCGAGAAAATACGAGAGGGCACCATTGGCATCAAATACGGGGGCAACGAGCACCGCATTGCGAAACGGCGTGCCACAGCGCTTGTAGTTGAGAATTTCAACTAGGACCGGGCGATGCTCGCGCACGCCAGCTCGGATGCGATCGGTCAACCAGGGTTCGGTTGCGGGGCCGGCGAGGAACTTGCAGTTGCGTCCGATGATCTCGCTTTCCGCATAGCCCGTCAGCTCACAGAATGCGCGATTGGTGGCGATGATCGGGTTATCGGCCAGCCGAGGGTTGCTGATCACGGCAGCAATCGGACTGAGCCGGATCGAATCGACTAGTCCGCCATCAAGCGTCTCGTCACTGCCGAGCATTGGCGCCTTCTTTCGTGTGTTCGCCTCGTCGGGATCAACAACCCCGCTGTGCGCCCACGACCATCGCCATTACGGCCAGCGAGGCATGGCGCAATGTGGCGTCTTGCCGTGCGTCCTCAGCGACGACAGCCTGCGACAACTTGGTGGACTGCTATTCGACGACTGCAGGCTTACGTTAACGTCAACCTAGAATAGAGATTTCGGAAATGGCCACGCCCAAACTTCAACTCGTCGATGTCATCCGCCACGTCCAACCGGTCGGCGTCGCCGATCGCGTCGCACTCGGCTTCACCAAGGCCCTGCGCGCTGTTGCCGATGCCTTCTTCGCCAAGCGCTACGGTCACCGTGCCATCGTTCTCGAAACCGTTGCGGCGGTCCCCGGCATGGTTGGCGCTTCGATGACGCATCTGCGCTGTCTGCGCAGAATGTGCGACGACAACGGCTGGATCCGGATACTAATGGAAGAGGCCGAGAACGAGCGCATGCACTTGATGACCTTCATCGAAGTTGCGCAGCCTTCGGTGTTCGAACGCTTCATCATCCTCGCGGTACAATGGGTATTCTACGTCGGGTTTCTGGCGCTCTACCTCGTCAGCCCGGCAACCGCGCACCGCGTCGTCGGCTATTTCGAGGAAGAGGCAGTGATCAGCTACAGCCAATATCTGGCCCAGATCGACGCGGGCGAAGTCGCCAATATTCCCGCGCCAGCGATTGCCCGGCATTATTGGATGCTGCCCGACAACGCGACACTTCGCGATGTGGTCCTGGTCGTCCGCGCCGATGAAGCGCACCACCGTGACGTCAATCATGGCTTTGCCAATACGCTCGCCGGTCGCAGCGAAGCCAGCACGATTGTTGCACCTTATCCCCAAAAGGCGGACCCGATGCGGCGCGCAGCATAGGTAACACGGGCATTCCCGCGCTCAATTGTGAACGACCGATTCTGGGTCGGAAGCGGCCAATTGCAACGGCCAGCCCGATTGCCGCGCAACCAGCCCCTACCCCGCCGCTTCCAGTGCTTCGCTGGCCTTTACCCAGGCGGCTTCGGCCTTGGCCAGATCGGTTTCCGCCACGCCGCGTTCCTGCATCAGGGCGCTGGCGGTCTTGTTGGCGTCTGCCGGGGCGGCGGATTTGGGGTCGAACAGGGCGGCGTCGAGGTCTTTCAGACGGGCGGTGTGGGCGGCGATGGCGGCTTCGGCGGTCTTGAGGGCCTTGCGCAGGCCGGCGGTGGCTTCGCGCTGGGCAGCGGCGCGGCGGCGGGCTTCCTTGGGGTCTTCGCGCGGGGCGGATTTGGCGGCAGGCGCCTTGGCGGCGGCGGGGGCGCTGCCCAGGATGCTGTCGGTGTAATCGTCCAGCGAGCCATCGAACGCCACGGCGCGGCCGGCATCGACCAGCACAAGGCGGTCGGCGCTGGCTTCGATCATATGGCGGTCGTGGCTGACGACGACGACGGCGCCGTCATAGCCGTTGAGCGCCTGCACCAGCGCCTCGCGGGTATCGACATCGAGGTGGTTCGTAGGTTCATCGAGGATGAGCAGGTGCGGCGCGTCGCGGGTGATGAGCGCCAGCGCCAGCCGGGCGCGTTCGCCGCCGCTCATTTTGCCGACCTTTTGTTCGGCCATGCCGCCGGTGAAGCCGAAACGGCCAAGCTGCGCACGCACCGCCGATTGGCCTGAACCGCGCATCAAGCGGGTCATGTGTTCCAGCGGCGTGTCATCGACGTCAAGTTCCTCCACCTGATATTGGGTGAAATAACCGACGCGCAGCTTGCCGGGCGCGTGTTTGGAGCCGGTCATGGCCGGCAACTGCCCGCTGAGCAGCCGCGCCAAGGTCGTCTTGCCATTGCCGTTCCGGCCGAGCAGCGCCAGCCGGTCATCCGGATCGAGCCGCAGATCGAGGCCCGACAAGATGGCCAGCCCGTCATAGCCGACCGACGCATTGTCGAGTTGCACCAGCGGCGGTTTCAATGGCGGCGGCGAGGGAAAATCGAATTTCAGGCTGGGATCGACTGCCGCTTCGGCGATGGGCTGCATCTTGGCCAGCGCCTTTTGCCGGCTTTGCGCCTGTTTGGCCGTGGAGGCGCGGGCGGAGTTGCGGGCGATGTAATCCTGCAGCTTGGCACGCTGCGCGGTTTGCGCCTCGCGCGCGGCGGCCAGTTGGGCCAGGCGTTCGGCGCGTTGCCGTTCATAACTGTCGTAATTGCCGGCGTACAGCGTGACCTTGCCCTGTTCGAGGTGGAGGATGTTGTCCACGACATTGTTGAGCAGGTCGCGTTCATGGCTGATGATCAGGATGGTGCCGCGATAGGATTTCAGGAAGGTTTCCAGCCACATCGCCGCTTCGAGATCGAGGTGGTTTGATGGTTCGTCCAGCAGCAGCAGGTCGGGCTGGCTGAACAGCAGGGCCGCCAGCGCGACGCGCATCTTCCAGCCGCCGGAAAAGCTGTCCAGCGGGCGTTGCTGTGCCTCGGCATCAAAGCCCAGGCCATCGAGGATGCGCCCGGCGCGGGCCGGCGCGGTATAGGCGTCGATGGCGACGAGGCGGTCATGCACTTCGGCAAGGCGGGCGCCATCGGCGCCGCTGGCGGCGAGCGCGTCTTCCTCGGTGATGAGCGCGGCGCGTTCCGTGTCGGCGGCCAGCACGGTGCCGAACGGCGTGCCCTGTCCCGAAGGTGCCTCCTGCGCGATATAGCCCATCCGGGCGGCGCGCGGCATGTCGATGCTGCCGGCGTCGGGTTCGAGCTGCCCGGCAATCGCCTTCATCAAGGTGGATTTGCCGGCGCCGTTGCGGCCGATCAAGCCGATACATGCACGCGGCGGCAGGCTGGCGGAAACGCCATCAAGGATGGTGCGCCCGCCAAGGCGGACGGTAACGGCGTTGAATGACAGCATGGCCGGCGCATAGCAGCACCGGCCATTGCCGCATAGGGGGTGTTCAGGCCGATACCGTCATCCGGCGGCGGCGGCGCATGGCACCGACCATGCCGAAGCCGGTCAGCAGCATGGCCCAACTGGCCGGTTCGGGCACTGCGGCGCCGAAGAAGGACAGGTGCGACAGGTCATGCGGGTTGCGGTTGAAGGGGATCTGGAACGTGTCCCAGTTGCCCGAACTGGCCGGCGCCGCGAGTTTGTAGAGGACAAAGGCATTGGACGCCTTGACCGCGATGAAGTTGATCAGGAAGCCCGGCGTGGACCAAGTGCCGGAACTGCCGCCCGAGTTGGTGACATTGCCGGGAAAGCCGCCCTGGTTGGAATCGAACAAATGGGTCAGCACGATATCCGGATCCGCAGTCGGATGCGTGTCGTTGTAAAGATTGTAAGCACTTTGCGTGTCACCAACGGTGCCGTTGGCGATGTTACCGGTGAACAAGCAGCCATTGGTGTGGGCGACCGAAATGCAATTGCCGTCGACGACGCCGACGGTTGATGTTGCCAGCGCCGGCGCACTCGAAAGTACTGCCGCCAAGAGGCAGGCCGAAAGTGTGATCCTCATGAGAATGACCCCTCCCAGTGATGGCCCGACCAAGCGTGGCAGCAGCACCGGACCAAGTGCGATGCCGACTCAAGTTCATGAGCGGCACGCTAAGCCCGGGCCCCGGGAGGGGGCAAGAAATATTTACTAAATCTTAAAGAGTATGAACAAACATTATACTTTGGGCTGTGTCGAATCCCTCACTTGGGCGGCGCAGTGATGAAGCTGCCGGCGTCGCCGGGGAATACCACCGGGCTTTCGTGGCCGTCGGGGCCGAGCGCCGACACACCGAAGAACCAGTCATCGATGACGACGCCATTCAGGGTCAGGTTGGTTGCGTCCGCTGGTGCGTCGCGGTGGAACTGCCATTGCGGCGCGGTGGTATCGCGCCACCAGACGCGGTAGCCGGCGGCGCCTGCCGAAGGCTGCCAGCTGACCTTGGTGTCTGGGCTGACCTGGCCTGAAACGCTCACGCCGGCGGGCGGCATCGGCGCGCTGGCCAAAGCGGCAAGCGCAGCGACATTGAGGCGCGTGACCTGCGCCAGATAGGCAAAATCGACGCCGTCGATGGTGTCGCCATAGCGGCGCCCGCCTTCGGTGCGGATGTTCTGGTGCTGCCGGTCGTAATGTTCGGCGGCTTCGGTGATGCGCACGGCGGGGTAGCCGGCTTCGAGCATGCGGGTCTGGTCGCCGCCACGGCCAAAACGATCGGTGCGATAAATCGGCCGCGCATCGAGATTGACGACCTTGTTGTCGGCCAGCGTGTCGATGAAGCGTGCGAGGTTGCGCGACGGGCTATCGACTTCGCCGCCGTTGTAGCGGCGGCGATTGGCCTGTTCCGGCGTTTCCACCGCCTTGGTGCCTTCGGCAAAAATGCGGACATGGCTGTTGTCGTGCACGCCGCTCATGCCGTGCGAATTGCCGATGATGTCGTTGTTGAGCACGGCCTCGACCACCCAGCCCTGGGCGCGGGCATAATCGGCCAGCACCTTGCCGCCATTGAGGCCCTGTTCCTCGCCGGACAGCACGGCATAGATGATGGTGGCCGGGAATTTGTGCTGTGACAGCACGCGCGCTGCCTCGATCACCGCCGCCGTGCCCGAGCCGTCGTCATTGGCGCCCGGTGCATCGCCCTTGGCATCCAGCGGATCGGAATTGCGGCTGTCGATATGCGCCGACATGATGATGACGCGGTTCGGATCGGCGGTGCCCTTCTGGATGGCCAGCACATCGACGATATCGGTGGGCACCGGCAATCGCGGGCCTGTCACCATTTCGGATGGCAGCGCCAGTGTCAGGCAGTTGCCGCAGGCGGCGCCATAGGTCTGGAACTGTGCCTGCGCCCAGCGCCGCGCGGCGCCGATGCCGCGCACGGGGCTTTTGGTGTCGGACGCGCTGTGGCGGGTGCCGAAACCGACCAGCCTTTCGACATTGGCCCTGAGCATGTCGGCGCTGACGGCAGCGATGGCCGTGTCGGCGGGCGCGCTGGCCTGGACGGGAGACGCCGACAGAGCAGCAGCAAGAATGAACGGAACGGCGCGCATGGTGATTGACCCCCTGTTGAACAAGATTCCCATGCCCGGCAGCGCTTGGCCGGGCAAGATGGTGTTTTGGCCCCTGCCGCCTCAATCGGCGACGAGAAATTCGACCAGCGCGCGGACCTTGGCCTGGCGCCATTGCGGCGTGGGGGCGGACAGCCACCAACTGGCATCCGTGGGCACGGGTTCGCCAAGCACGATCAGCCGCCCTGCCAAAAGGTCGGACGCCGCCAGCCGGGCCGGGACCAGCGCACGGCCCAGGCCCAATATGGCAGCATCGATGGCTAGCCCGGCGTCGGCGACCGTGAAAGTGCAGGCGTCGCAGGCGGCATCGCCGCCCGGCGGATGGGCGATGCGCGGCGCCGTATCGTCGGCGCCGTGCGCTGCGACCATGACCAGTGTTTCGTCGCCCAAGGTGCGGCCGTGCACGCCTTCGGCATCGGGCGCGGCACCGAAATGCACGGCAAGGTCGAGATTGGCCTGGGTGAAATCGACGATCGTATCGGCATCGGACAGGATGAAACGCAGTTCCGGGTGCGCGGCACCATAGGCGGCAAGCCGCGCGCCGAGCCATTTGGCAACTGCTGCGCGCGGCGCCGCAATGGTCAGCACATAGCTGCTTTGCCCGGCCTGGAGCACGCGCACCGCCTCCTCGAATTCGCGAAAGCCGGCGCGCAATGCGGGCAAGGCCCGTTCGGCCTCGGGGGTGAGTTCGAGATTGCGGGTCATGCGCTTGAACAGCACGACACCCAGCGTGTCCTCCAGCGCGCGGATCTGCTGGCCAACGGCAGCGGGCGTGACAGCCAGTTCGTCGGCCGCCTTGGTAAAGCTCAGGTGGCGGGCAGCCGCATCAAAGACGCGCAGCGCGTTGAGGGGAAGATGGGTGCGTTTCATGGGCGATCAGCAAGCTGGCCAAAGGGGGCGCCCATCAATGGACGCTGGGCCGGCTTTCGGGCATTTCCAGCGAGAAGGCCGGGATGGCGACCGAAAAGCGCGCCCCGTCGTTGCCGCACATGAAGTAGACACCCTGCATGACGCCATGGCGGGTCGGCAGCGGGCAGCCCGAGACATAATCATAGGCATGCCCCGACCCGATCACCGGCTGGACACCGACGACGCCATCGCCCTCGATTTCGTCAATGCGGCCATGGCCATCGGTGATGACCCAGCGGCGGGCCAGCAATTGCACCTGTTCCGGCCCGTGGTTTTCGACACGAACGTGATAGGCCCAGACATAATATTCCCGTTCAGGATCAGACTGTTCCGGCAGATAGCGCGGTGCCACGCGAACGGTGATGCCGCCTGTTGTTTCTGCAAAGGGAAATATCCGGGTCATCACCATGGCGCTATATTCCTGCCATTTTCAGGGCGCGGTCAAGGTCGTCGATGAGATCGGCCGGATCTTCCAGCCCGATGGACAGACGCAGCATCCCTTCGGTGATGCCCATTTCGGCCTGAATCGCCGCCGAAACGCTGAAGTGGGTGGTGGACGCCGGATGCGTCATCAGGGTGCGGGAATCGCCCAGATTGTTGGAAATATCGATCAAGGTCAGCGCATCGAGCAAGGCATGCGCCTGTGGCCGGCCGCCATCGAGGAACAGCGCGATGATCGTGCCGCCGAGCGTCATCTGCCGCATCGCCAACGCGTGCTGCGGGTGCGAGGCCAGGCCGGGATACAGCACATGCACGCCGCGCGATTCCAGGAACTGCGCGACCGCCATGGCATTTTCGCAGGCGCGGCGGACGCGCAGATCAAGCGTTTCGAGGCTTTTGAGCACGACCCATGCGTTGAATGGCGACAGATTGGGGCCGGTGTGGCGTGCATAGGCAAGATAGGTGTCGTTCATCCATTTTTCGGGGCCGACGACGGCGCCGGCAAGCACCCTGCCCTGCCCGTCCATCAGCTTGGTAGCGGAATAGGCGACGATATCGGCGCCGTGGTCCAGCGGCCGCTGCACCACTGGCGAGGCAAAGGCGTTGTCCACCATCACCAATGCCCCGGCATCATGGCCGATATCGGAAATGGCGCGGATATCGCAGATTTCCAGGCCGGGGTTGGACGGCGTTTCCAGGAAAAAAGCGCGCGTGTTGGGCCGCCGCGCCTTGGCCCATGCATCGAGATCGCGGGCATCGACCGTTGTCGTCTCGATGCCGAAACGCGGCAGGATGGTATCGACCAGCACGCGGCACGAGCCGAACAACGAACGACCTGCGACAAGATGGTCACCAGCCGAAAGCGTCGAAAGTAGCATGGCGGACATGGCCGCCATGCCGCTGGCGGTGGCGCGCGCCGCCTCGGCACCTTCGAGCAGGGCGATACGCTTTTCGAGCATTTCGACGGTGGGGTTCTGCAGCCGGCTATAGGTCATGCCGGGGCGCTCGCCGCGGAAGCGTGCGGCGGCTTCCTCGGCGTTGTCATAGGCATAGCCAGACGTCATGAAGATGGCTTCGGAGGTTTCACCAAAGTCGCTGCGCATGGTGCCGCCGCGCACCGCAAGGGTGGCAGGCCGCCAATGGGCGGTAACGTTCGGATCCTGGCCAGCATTGCGTTTCATGGGCCAAGGCTTACCGGCGCGCCCGGTGTGCGTAAACCCGAAACAAGCCGAATTCCCGGGGTAGCGATACGGCGCTTGGCAAGTGTGGCAATTGCGGCTCTATTCCGCCCACCACATTGGCCGGGGACCATATCTGCATGAAGACCATGACCGCGATCGCGATTGCGCTCGCAGCATCCGCCGCCTTGCCTGCAATGGCCGCCGGCCTGCCCTCGATGGCGGAACCGGCGCTGTCTGCCGATGGCAGGCAGATCGCATTCGTTTCGGGCGGGGACATCTGGGAAGTGCCGGCCAGCGGCGGCATCGCACGGCTGCTGGTCACTGATGGCGCCACCGAAAGCCGGCCATTCTATGCCCCCGGCGGCAAGCATCTGGCCTTTGCCTCGACACGGGGCGGCAATGCCAACATACATGTGATGGACCTGACCACCGGCGAAGTGCGGCGGATCAGCTTTGCCGAAGCCAATGAAGAGCCCAGCGGCTGGTCGGCGGACGGCAAATATCTGTATTTCACCACCGGCGCCCATGATGTCGGCCGGCAGCCCGATATCTACCGTGTCGCGGCCAGCGGCGGCACGCCCATGCCGGTCAGTGCCGAGCGTTTTCTGGCCGAAGTGCAGGGTGCACCGTCGCCTGATGGCGCCAGCATCGCCTTGGTGGCGCGCAGCGGCATGGCGCAGAACCAATGGTGGCGAAATGGCCATGCCCATATCGACGAGAACGAGATCTGGACGCGCAGCATGGACAGCGGCACCTATCGCCAGTTGCTGGCCGATGGCGCCAAACATGCGTGGCCGATGTGGACCCCCGGCGGCGACGCCCTGTATTTCATGTCGGACAAGTCGGGCGCGGAAAACCTGTGGATGATGCCGGCAAATGGCGGCGCGGCGCGGCAGGTCACGGGCTTCACCGATGGCCGGCTGCTGTTTCCGGCCATGGCGCAGGACGGGTCGGCCATCGTGTTCGAACGGGATTTCGGCATCTGGCGGCTTGATCTTGCCAGCGGCAAGGCGGCGCAGGTGCCGATCACGCTGCGCGGCGCACCGGCGGGCGAAGGACCGCGCAGCCTGACGCTGACCAGTTTCGACCGGCTGGCACTGTCACCCGATGGCAGCAAGGCCGCGGTGCTGGCGCATGGCGAACTGTTTGCCGCCGGCACCAAGGACGGCGGCCCGGCGCAACGCATCACCAACAGCGTCACAGCCGAACGCGAAATGACCTGGTCGCCGGATTCGCGGCGGCTGTTATATGTCACGGAACGCGGCATGGACCGGCTGGTCGCCGAGCATGACCTGGTCAGCGGCAAGTCGCAGACATTGACTGAAAAGGGCCTTGCCGCCGCGCTGGCCTATGCGCCCGATGGCAAACGGGCAGCCTATGTCAGCGATGACAGTGCCTTGCATGTGCTGACGCTGCCGCGCCCCGGACAGGCCGCGTCGGACCGCGTGGTAATGACCGGCGCGCTGGAAACCGACGAGGGCGGGACGCGGCCGGTCTGGTCGCCGGACGGGCAATGGCTTGCCGTGCCAGTGCGCGACCGCCGCTCGTTCGTGAACCTGATGGTGGTGCCGGCGGCCGGCGGCGCGGCGCGGCCTATCAGCTTTTTGGGCAATGGCCGGATCAGCATGCTGGCCTGGTCGCCCGATGGCCGCGCCCTGTTGTTCGACACCGCCCAGCGCAGCGAGCCGTCGCGCATCGTGCGCGTCGATCTTGTGCCGGCGGTGCCCAAGTTCCGCGAGGATGCCTTTCGCGCCCTGTTCCAGCCGCAGGACAAGCCGGACACCGCGCCAACCGACACATTGGCCGACAAACCGGCGGACAGCGCCGAAAAACCGGCCGCACCAGCGGGTGCAGCTGCCGCCAAGGCCGGTGCAAAACCCGCAGCCGGGCCGGCCAAGCCCCCGGCGCCAGTCAACATCGTGTTCGAGGGCATCCGCGAGCGGGTGACGATATTGCCGCTTGGCCTCAATGCCGAAGCGCCGGTGATCAGCAGCGACGGCAAGCTGCTGGTGTTCCGCGCGCGCGAACGCGGCCAGGAGAATCTCTATGCCTTCAATCTGGATGAACTCGCCAGCGAACCGCCGGTGCCGCAGCAGCTGACGGCGACATCGCGGCCCAAGCCGGACTTTGCCCTGGCGGCAGACGGCAAGACCCTGTTCTATCTGGATGGCGGCACCATCACGGCGACGCCCAGCGATGCACTGCGGCCGCGCAGCATCGCTGTGTCCGCCAGCATGGACGTGGATTTCGACGCCGAAAAACAGGTTGTGTTCGATCAGGCCTGGGGCACGCTGAACCGGCAGTTCTTTGATTCCGGCTTTCACGGCAAGGACTGGACGGCGATCCGCGCCCGGTTTCAGCCGCAGGTTACCGGCGCCCGCAATGGCGACGAACTGCGCCGCATCCTCAACCTGATGCAGGGCGAGCTCAATGCATCGCACATGGGCATCAGCCGGGCTGCGAACGGCCCCGGTGCGCCGCCGACCGACCGCACCGGGCAGCTTGGGCTGGGCTTTGACCGTGCCGCAGCCGAAAACGGCAAGGGCCTGATCGTCGATAGCGTGCTGGCCCTTGGCCCTGCCGGGATTTCGGGCAAGATCCGCATCGGAGACCGGCTGGCCAGCATCGGCGGCAGGGCCGTGGACGCCGGCACCAATATCGATGCGCTTTTGCAGCGGCAGGTCGGGCGGCAGGTGGTGCTGGGGATGGTGACGCCGACCGGGCAGCGCGATGTGACAGTGCGGCCGGTATCGGCGAGCAGCATTGCCGGCGTGCGTTACCGCGAATGGGTGGCGGGGCGCCGCGCCTATGTCGAACGCATTTCGGGCGGGCGGCTTGGCTATGTCCATATGGCCGACATGGGCGATGCCTCGCTGGCGCAGCTGTATCTCGATCTCGACAGCGGCAACCAGGGCCGCGAGGGCGTGGTCATCGACATCCGGAACAACAACGGCGGCTATGTCCACAGCTATGCGCTGGATGCGTTTTCGCGGCGCAACTTCCTGACGCTGGAATCGCGGGATCGTTTTCCGGTGCCGGGCCGGCAGGCGCTGGGGCAGCGCGCGCTTGATTTGCCGACGGTGCTGGTGATCAACGAGGGCACGCTTTCGGATGGCGAGGACTTTACCGAAGGCTATCGCGCGCTGGGCCTGGGCAAGGTGGTGGGACAGCCGACGGCGGGGTGGATCATCTTCACCGGCGGCGAGCGGCTGATCGACGGATCGACCGTGCGAACGCCCGGTGCGCGGGTGCGCACGCTGAAGGGCGAGGACATGGAAATGCGCCCCCGCCCCGTCGATATCGTCGTCACCCGGCCGCTGGGCGATGGCGACCGTGATGCGCAGCTGGATGCAGCCATCACCGCGCTGACGGCGCAGTTGCCGCGCAAGTAACTTCAGGCGGGAGGGGGGGCGCCGCGCACGATCAGCAGGTACATGACGGGAGTGACAATGCGGCTGAGCAGCGTGGAGGAAATGAGCCCGCCGATGATCACCCAGGCCAGCGGACTGTAAAGGCCCGAGCCGGACAGGGCGAGCGGCAGCAGTCCGCCGATGGCCGTGACGCTGGTGAGCAGCACCGGCAGGAAGCGCACTTCGCCGGCGTGTTCGATGGCGTCGCGCAGGCCCTGGCCCTGCTGGCGCAACTGCGTGGTGAAATCGACGAGAAGGATCGAATTCTTGATCTCGATGCCGATCAGCGCGACAAAACCGATGACGGCGGTGTAGCTGAGCGAATTGCCGGTCACGAACAACGCCACCAGCCCGCCGAACAAACCAAGCGGGATGACGCCGGCGACCACGGCGGTTTCGCGGAAACGGCCGAATTCGATGACCAGCACGGCGAGGATGCCGAACACAGCCAGCGCAATGATGGGACCAAGCCCGCCAAAGCTGCGCGCCTTGGTTTCGGCCTCGCCGCCGACATCGAAGCGATAGCCTTCGGGGAGTTTCACGGATTTTATGGCCTCCTGCACGGCGGCATCGACCTTGGCCGTCAGATAGCCATCGGCGATCTGGGCATCGACATAGACGACGCGTTGCTGGCGTTCGCGGTTGATGCGCGGCGGGGCGGAATCAAGCCGCGGCGTGGCAATCTCGCGCAGTGGCACGGCGTTCTGGCCAGCGGGTACATAGACCTGATCGAGCGCAGAGATGTCGTGACGCTTGTCCAGCGGCAGGCGCACGACGACATTGTAGCTGTCGCCCTCCACGTCGCGCAGTCGCCCGGCGGTTTCGCCTGCCAGCGCCAGACGCAGCGCGCGGCGCGGCGCCCCGGGCTGGACACCGAGCAGCGCTGCCTTGTCGGCATCGAGGCCCAGCGACAGGCGCGGCGTGTCCACCGCGATCGGATTGCGCACGTCGCGGGTGCCGGGCACAGCGCGCATGACGCCTTCGGTGGTTGCCGCAAGGCGTTTCAGCACAGCCAGGTCAGGCCCGACGATGCGGATCTGGATCGGCGCATCGATGGGCGGGCCGTTCTGGAAGATCTTGACGACAAATTGCGCGTCCGGGCTGGTTTCGAACGCCTTGCGGATGCGGTCGACCATCGCCGGGCTGCGATCCTTGTCCCACTCCCTCAGGGTGACGAGCACTTCGCCGATGTTGCTGCGCTGGTCGAAGCCGCGCTGGTTATAGAAAATCTGCGGGTTGCCGCGGCCGACATTGGCCATGATGTCGAGAACATCGGGTTCGGCGCGCAAGGTTTTTTCGGCCGTGCGTATGGCCCGGTCGGTGCGTTCGATGGCGGTGCCCTCGGGCGCGGTGACCTGCACGAGGAAATAGGTGGTTTCGGCCGGCGGAAACAGGCTGGAACCGATGAAGGGCAGCAGTCCAAGCCCCGAGAAAATCAGCACCGTCGCTGCCAGCATTGCCCGCCAGGGATGGGTCAGGCCCCAGTGGAGAACCGGCTGGTAAAAGCGCTGGATGCCGCCGTTGACGGCTTGCAGGAACCGATTGCCGTCATGGCTTTCGGTTTTGGGCAGCATGCGGCTGGCCAGGAACGGCACGATGGTGAGCGATACCAGCAGCGACGCCGCAACCGTGCCCAGCACGGCGACGGGCAACGAGCGGGTGAATTTGCCGGCGCCCTCGGGCAACAGGGTCAGCGGCAGAAACGCGAACAGCAACACGAACGTGCAGCCGATAACGGCCACGGCGATCTGTTTGGTGCCGTTGATGGCGGCCTGTTCGCGGGTTTCACCCATGCGCAGATGCCGGGCGATATTTTCAGTGACGACGATGGAATCATCGACCAGCAGGCCCAGAGCAATGATGAAGCCGGAAATCGCCAACTGGTTCAACGTGAAGCCCGAAAAGGCCAGCACCGCAACCCCCATGGCCAGGCTGAGCGGCACCGATACCATCACCACCAGGGACGCACGCCAGCCAAGCGGCAGCAGCGTGATCAGCACCAGCCCGACGGCGATGGCGAAATCCCGGCCCAATTGGTCGAGCTTGCGGGCAATATCGAGGCTCTGGTCGAAGCCGATTTTCAGATTCACATCCGGCGGCAACAGCTTTTCATAGTCGCGGGCGGCCGTGGCGGCAGCATCGCGGATGGCCAGCACATTGAGACCGTCTTTTTGTGTGAGCGTCACCCAGACGGCGCGCTTGCCATTGTAGCGCGCGTAATGCGGCTGTTCTTCATACCCCCAGGCAACGGTGGCGACATCCTTGACTCGCACGATGCGGCCATCGCGCGCCCGCACCGGCTCGTCCATCACTTCATCGAGCGACTTGTAGGCGCCGCCGGCCTGGACGTTCAGCCGCGTGTCGCCGCTGTGGACCGAGCCGGGAGGCAGGTCCTGCGCGCCGCTGCGCAAGGCATCGGTGATCGCGGTGACCGGCAGGCCCAGTTGCGCGAGGCGGCCGGAATCGACCGCAACTCGCACCTCGGGCGTCGGGATGGCCCATGCCCGCGACGTGCGCACGCCCGGCACGCGGTTGAGCCGCTCGCGCAGGTCCTTGGCGAGCTTTTCGAGCCGGCGGTACGACGCCGTGTCGGATACCAGCGCAAACTGGATGACAGCGGCTTCGGTGGTGCGGGACTTGAGGAATTCCAGCCGCTGCAACGCCGGCGGCAGGCTGGAGCGAATGGCATTCACCTCGCGCACCACTTCGTCGTAGTTTTTCTCCGGATCGCCGTCCCAGCTGAATTCGGCCGTGATGACGGCGGTGGAATCCGTGGACCGCGACGATACCTTGACGATACCGTCCAGCCCCTGAAGCACATCCTCGATCGGCTTGGCCACGGTCGTTTCCATGTCGCCCGGCTCCGCGCCCGGCACCGTGGCGACGACATTGATGAACGGCGAGGGGAAATGCGGATCGACAGACCGCGGAATGCCCAGAAACGCCGACAATCCGATGGCCGCCATAAGCCCGAAGATGACAAGCGTGATCTGCCAACGCTGGATGGCAAAGGTGATGATGCCCTGCACGCCGATCAGCCCAAAGGCCCGGCGCTGGGCCTGACGTTGACCCGGCTGCCGTCGCGCAGGCGGTCGACGCCGGATATCGCGACTTTCTCTCCCGGTTTCAGCCCCCCGGTGACGATGACAGCGGTGTCGCTGATCGGGCCGACAGCGACCTGGCGCAGCTTGACCCGGCCACTGGCCGCATCATGGACATAGACAAACCCTTCATCGGCGCGGGCGCCGAACACGGCACTGGCCGGCACAGATACGGGGCCAGATACGGGGCTGGCCACGCTGGCGGCGCCGGGCAGCGTGAGCATTGCAGTGCCTATCAGCCCGGATTTCAGCCGGGGATCCACTGGCAACTTCAGCTCGACCCGGAATGTGCCGGTGCCTTCATCACCGCGCGCTCCGATTTCCGACACCGTGGCATTCATCGGGGCCGGACCCAGCGCCGGCAGCCGCACCTGCGCCGGCTGGCCGAGCCGCAGCCGCGCGGCATCGGAATCCGCCATCGGCAGCCTGAGGACATAGCCGGCATCATATTCCCCGACCGAAAGCACGAGTTGGCCAGGTTTCACGATCTGGCCCGGCTCGGCGGCGCGCGACAGCACGACCCCGGCAGTGGGCGCCCTGAGCGTTGCAAGGCCGACATCGAATCCGGCCTGGCGGACACGGGCACGCGCAGCCGCCGCGCTGGCACGCGCTGCTTCCACGCGGGGGGCGGTGACCCAGCCCTTGTCGAACAGGCCCTTTGCGCGGGCCAGATCGGCGTCGGCACGCACCGCTTCGGCCCGCGCCGAAGCAAGCGCGGCATCAAGCCCGGTCGCGTCGAGCCGAGCCAACAGTTGCCCGCGTGCCACCCGGTCGCCTTCGCGCACCGCAATAGCAGCAACGCGGCCGGGTGTATTGAACGACAATTGCGTTTCGCGCTTGAGCCGCACGGTGCCGGCAATGACCAAGGCGCCTGTGCCATCTGCCGGCACAGCCGAACCAAGCGCCACCGCGATGACCCCGACCGGCGTTGCACGCGGCGGTGCGGGGTCGGAGCATGCCACGAGCAAAGCCATTGGGAGCAGCGCCAGCGCCGCATGCGCGAGAGCCGAGCCGGGCATTGCACCAAAACGCAGGGTGTTGAACGACATGGCTGAGGCCCGATTGATTTGATTGCGACTCAATTGCTAGTCGCAATCAAACGCTCCGGCAAGGCCTGTTGAGCGTGGCTCAATTATGTCGCAGGCAGCCGGGGTCCAGCATGACTGCGGACATGACCCCGGTCCCCAAAGCCCTCAATCCCGGATGACAAGGGCGTGGATGGTCAGTCCATGACCGTCGTCCCGCAAGTCCGGGTCCACGGCGACGGCAAGCTCGGCAACAAAATGTCCATGGATGGGGATTTCCCTGTCCGGCAGTTCAGACAGGATTCGCGCCATTGCACTGGCAACATGGTCAGGATCGCCGGCAAGTGCGACCATGAGCTCGTGCCGGGCGCCCGTCAGGGTCACGCTGGCCCAGTCGCGGCTCACCAGTTCGCGAACCACCAGTTGCAATTGGTCGGGGTGGCACGGATCGATTCCTGCAAGATCAGCGACGGCGCGTAGCAGCATGGCCTGAACATGGTCAAAATGAACAAGCATTACAGTGACTTTCCGTTTTCTGTTGGCACAGTCGCGCCAGCCTGGTCGGCGGAGATAAAGGCATGCACCCGGGCAATGGTGGCGGCACGCGGTTCGCGCCCGCGCCGCAAATCGAACACAAAACGCGGGTCGCCGGCCGCCTGACGACCAAAGCGCGACGGCGCAAGATCCTGGGCTCGGATATGACGTTCAATGATCTGCAATAGACTCATGACAGCGCATCTCCCCCTGGTTTCAGACTATGCCATAGGGACACTCCCTTGCATTTCCGGTCCGATTCGGCAGGATTTACAATTTATCCACGTTGAAATCCTACTAGTCTAGGTAAAAAACTATGCTATATAACGTCACAAGCGGACCAGGAGAGGAGGTTCCGCCCCCTATGGACACTGTCGCCATCAGGCAGCGGTTGGACGCGCTCATTTCGGCGCGCGGTGAGGATTATGCCTCGCTGTCACGGCGGCTTGGGCGCAACCCGACCTATGTGCAGCAATTCGTGAAGCGCGGCGTGCCGCGCTGCCTTTCGGAACGCGACCGGCGCACCCTGGCACAGCATTTCGGCATTGCCGAGCGGCTACTGGGCGGGCCGGACGAAGCATCGCGAGCCCTGCTGCCCCGGCCAGGATTATCGTCACAAGCCGATGATTATGTTCTGGTTGCCATGATGAGCCGCGCGGGCGGCATCGCCGAAACAGCGCAGGGCGCGGCGCCTGGCCCCGCCATATTGCCGGATCCGGCACTGGCGCCGGTGGCATTTCGCACCGGCTTCATCGGCGCTATCGCCAGCGGCCGGCCAGAGGCCATGGCTGCAATGATTCTGGAGGGCGATTCGATGTTGCCGGCGTTGGCCGATGGCGACCAGATCCTGGTCGATACCGACGACAGGGAGCGCCTGCGGGAGGGCATTTATGTCTTGCGGTTGGGCGAATCGCTGCTGGTCAAACGGCTGTCGGTCCACCCGGCGACCCGGCGCCTGTCGATCCGCAGCGACAACGACGCTTTTCCAAGCTGGGACGACTGTGACCCGGCCGCCATCGATGTCATCGGCCGCGTGGTTTGGGTGGGCCGCCGCCTGAATTAGCGCCGCCCAGATTAGTGCCTCTTGTCCCAGACGGCGAGGCCAACAGCAGCCGCGATACCCGCGCCGGCGCCAATGACCAGGCCGATCAGACCATTGCCGATTGCCATGCCGATCACTGGTCCCAGAATCAGTCCGGCCGCGACAAGGCAGCCTCCGCCGGCGGGTTCACGGAACTGATTGGGGCGTTCAGGCGTCATAACACCGCTTTTGCACGTGCCGGCGAGAGTGGCCAGTCCCAAGGATGACGCAGCGCTTGCACAAGAATGAAGGGCCGCTAGGACAGAAGCGTGGTGCAAATTCCATCCAGATTGGCGGCAACTCTGGGGTTGGCCCTGCTGTGCATGGCCCCTGCCCTCTCGGCCCAGCCGGCACTAAAGGTGCCCGCACCAGCGTCTCCGCCTGCATCAGGAACAGCGCAGGCCCCGGAATCGGGCCCAGTGCCAGCAAAAAAGCCCGGCGATATCCTGCTTGAGGATTTCGCGCCGCTGGAAGGTGCCGATGCCGTGGCTTGGCCAACAGTGGAGAGCACCACCGACAACGACCCGGCGCCTGCAACGGCGGCAATCCGCTACCAGCTGGTGGTCGATGGCTTGAAGCCGCTGGGTCTGCTGGATGAATTCCAGGGGCTTTCGTCGCTGTGGCTGCACCGGGCCGAGGACGCCAATCTGGCGCAGATCAACCGGCGCATTTCCGAAGACCGCGACCTGATCGACCAGTTGCTGCGGTCCATCGGCTATTATGGTGGGTCGAGCGTTGCTGCCATCACGCCGCCCAGGACGGCGCGCAGCGCAACCATGATCACCATCAAGGTGACGCCGGGCCAGATCTATGTCTACGACGATATTATGGTCAGCGCGCCGGCAAGTGCGGCCTTGGCGGTCGATCCCGGCCCGATTGTCACGCCGCTGCTGGGCATATCGCTGGGCGACCCCATCGAAGCGGCACAGGTGAACGCCGCGCAGGACGCGTTGCCGCTGCGACTGGCCGACGCCGGCTATGCCTTTGCGCGCATCATCGCGCCTGACATCGGCATCGACCATGCCAGCCGCACCGCCAGCCTGCGCCAATTCGTCGACCTGGGTCGGCGCGGCGTGTTCGGCCAGCTGACAATCACCGGGGACACGCAGGGTTTTGATGCCGCGCACTTGCAGCGGCTGGCGCGTTTCAAGCCGGGCGAGCCGTATCGCAACGGCGGCCGCGAGGATTTGCGCCGGGCGTTGATTCAAACCGGGCTGTTCGGCGCCATTGCCATCAAGCCGGTGGAGGGCGGCGTGACCGCCGATGGGCGCGGCGAGGTCAATCTGGAGATCAACGCCGAAGGGGCGCCGTCGCGCACCCTGTCCGCGTCCGGCGGCTATTCGACCGGCCAGGGCATCAGGCTGGAGGGCAGCTGGGCGCACCGCAATTTCTTCCCGCCCGAAGGCGCGCTGACATTGCGCGGCGTGGGCGCGCAGCGTGAACAAGTGGCGCAGGTGGAGTTCCGGCGGCGCAATTTCCGCCGGCGCGACCAGTCGCTGTCACTGTCCGGCGGCCTGAGTTTCTCGCAGCAGTTCGCCTTTTCAGCCAACACATTGGGCGTGACGGCGGCCATCACGCGCGAATCCAACACCATCTGGCAAAAGGCCTGGACCTATTCCATCGGGGCGCAGGTGCTGGCGACATCACAGCGCGACCTGTCGGCCGCGGGCCAGCCGCGCAACCAGTTCTATGTGCTGGCCTTTCCGGGCAGCGTGACCTGGGACCAGTCGGACGACCTACTCAACCCGTCGCGCGGATTCAGGTTGACCGGGCGGCTGTCGCCCGAACTCACGCTGCGTAGCGGCGCGAGCGTCAACTACCTCAAGGCCCAGATCGACGGCAGCATTTATCAGCCCATCGGCAATCTGGTACTGGCCGGGCGGCTGCACTTCGGCGCGATCTTTGGTGCCAATCGCGGCGTGGTCGTGCCGGACCGGCGGTTTTATGCCGGCGGCGGCGGTTCGGTGCGCGGTTATGAATTCCAGCGGGTCGGGCCGCGATCGGACGATGGCAATCCCACCGGCGGCAACAGCCTCGTCGAAGCGTCGATCGAGGCGCGCTATCGCTTCACGGCATTTGGCGCCGATCTAGGCTTGGTCGGCTTTGTCGATGCCGGGCAAGTCTATCAATCGACCGTGCCGAGCCTGCGTGGCCTGAAGGCCGGAGCCGGTATCGGCGTGCGCTATTACTCCAGCTTTGGCCCGATACGCATCGATGTGGCAACGCCGATCAACCCCGAAGCTGGCGATCCGCGCGTCGCATTCTATGTCTCGATCGGACAAGCCTTTTGATGGCGGCCGCGGCGCACAACCGCTGGTGGCGGCGCGGGCTGATCGCGCTGCTGGCGGTGGCCGCACTGGTTGCGGTCGTGCTGGCCGCCGGGCTGTACTGGCTGGATACCAGCAGCGGGCGTGCGTATCTGGCGCGCAATCTCACGCTTATCCGGTTGCAATCGGGGCTGACCCTGCGGGCGGAGCGGATCGACGGATCGATCTACGGGCGCGCGGACATTCATGGATTGATTGTTGGCGACCCGCTTGGGGATTTTGCCCGCGTACCGCGGCTGACGCTCGACTGGCGGCCGCTAGATCTGCTCCAGCGGCGTTTCACGGCACAGGCGATCATCGCACCCGATGTCATGCTGGCGAGGCTGCCGAAACTGCGTGACACGGGCAGCGACCGCATATTGCCCGATTTCGATTTTGCCATCGCCCGGCTGGAGATTAGGCGCTTGCATCTGGCAGCCGCAGTCGCAGGCCGGGCGCAAGTGCTGGCGGTGGCGGGCAATGCCGATATTCAGGGCGGGCGAGCACGTGTGCGGCTGGATGGCACCGGCGCTGCGGACACGCTGTTGCTGCGGCTCGATGCGCGGCCCGATGATGATGTCTTCGACCTTGACGCACGGCTGACCAGCGCACGCGGCGGAGTCGCGTCCGGGCTGCTTGGGCTGGACCGTCCGATCAGTGCCGCCATTGCCGGCAAGGGACAATGGCGGGACTGGCGCGGGCGCATCACGGCAGATGTTGGCGGCGCACGGGCGGCAGACCTGGCATTGACCAACCGCGCCGGCTTTTTCACACTGCGCGGCACGGCACGCCCGGCCGGGCTGCTGTCCGGCATGGCCGCGCGGCTGATCGGGGAATCGCTGGCTGTCGATGGCAGCGCCAGGCTGGATGACGTGCAAACGCTGGTGACGCTGAAACTGGCGAGCAAGGCGATTGCCGCCGATGTGTCAGGCAACATCGTGCGGGCATCCGAGCGGATCGAAAATGGCAGGATCGTGCTGCGACTGCTCGACCTTTCCGCCATCAGTCCCCGGCTGAGCGGGCAAGCCGTGATGGCCAAAGCCGGGCTGGCTGGTACGCTGGCAAACCCGCTGGTGGATTATCGCCTGACAGCG
Organism: Sandarakinorhabdus sp.; assembly: GCF_031430775.1. GTDB lineage: Bacteria > Pseudomonadota > Alphaproteobacteria > Sphingomonadales > Sphingomonadaceae > Sandarakinorhabdus. The sequence continues at coordinate 28,397 of NZ_JANPCD010000115.1, forward strand.
CAGACAATCGCCTGGGACAAGACCAGCGCCAGCGACCTGGTAGCGACCGGGATCGCCGAACGCGGCCCGCTGGACTCCGGCAGCCGGGCGTGGGTGATCCCGGTGGATATCCGCGCCCGCGCCATTTCCGGGTTGGGCGAGACGGCGTCGCCTTTGCTCATGGATGTGCGGATTTCGGGGCCACTGCGCTGGACGGCGGGACGGCTGACCGGACAGGGCATCAGCATCCGGACCAGTCGGCTTTCCGGCACGGGGGCGTTGGTGCTGGGCGGCGCGGTCTGGCAGGTGACAGCGCGCGCAAGCCTGCCGGCCTATGCACTGCTATCGCTGGGCCTGGCCGATGTGGTTGCCGACTTGCGGGTCGGGCCAGCGGCCGGCGGCGGGGCGGTGACCACCGGCAAGGCCGATGTGCAGATTTCGCGGCTCGACAACGGGTTTTTTGCAGCGCTTGCGGGGGGCTTGCCGCAGGTTACGGCCGATTTCACGCTGGCGCCCGACCTGTCGCTCGGCCTGGCGAACGCGCGGCTGATGGCACCGAAACTGACATTGGCATGGAGCGGCAGCCGCACGCCCGAAGGCATCATGCGGATTGCGGGCAGCGGCACATCCAGCGACTTCGGCCCTGTGGCGTTGACGCTGGCGGGACCGATCACGGCGCCGGATGTCGATGTGACTTTGTCCCGGCCCGGCTATGGCATCACAGCCGTGAGCGCCAAGGTGGTGCCAGCACCCGGAGGTTGGCGTTTTACGGCAGTTGGACAATCGGCAGCGGGGCCAATGACGGCGCGCGGCATCGTGGCGACAGCGACTGGGCCGGTGGTAATCAACATGGACATGCTGGCCATTGCCGGCATCACTGGCAGTGGCCGGCTGGTGCAGGCGCCGGCCGGGCCATTTGCGGGCACACTTGATCTTGTTGGCCAAGGGTTGTCGGGCACCGCGACATTTGGCGCGGCGGGCAACGTACAGCGCATGGTGATCGCGGCAAAGGCCGGCAACGCCGCGCTCGACATGGCGACACCTGTGACGATCGAAGATGGCCGGATCGACATGACGGTGCTGTTGCCAGCCAGCGGCCCCGAGGCCAGCGGCAGCTTTGCGTTTGCCGGCCTGACGCGCGGCAGCCTGATTATCGAAAAGTCCGAAGGCACGCTGCGCTATGCGGACGGCGCCGGCACGGCCAAGCTGACGCTCAACGGCCGCAGCGGTGTGGATTTTGCGCTGACCAGCGATATCACCGCGGCACGCGACCAGATTGTCGTTGCCGCCAGCGGACTTGTCGATGGCCGCGCCGCCCGGCTGGAAGCCCCGGCCATTTTCCGGCGAAGCGCCGATGGCTGGATTCTATCGCCGGTGAAACTGGTCAGCGCCGACGGGACCGGCGAATTTTCGGGCCAGACCGGTACCAAACAGGCCTGGCGCGGGCGATTCGACAAGGTATCGCTGGGGCTCATCGGCATTTTCTGGCCTTCGCTCGATGTGTCGGGGCGCGTTACCGGCAATATCGATATCGCAATGCCCGCAGGCGAAGCCCCGCGCGGCACCGCCAGCCTGCGCATCAACGGCCTGTCGCGTGCCAGCACGGCCAGCGCCTCCACCCCCATCGACGTTGGGCTGAACGCCAATCTGGGGATTGCCAGCAGCGTGGTGCGCGCCGTGATCGTGCGCGGGTCGCGGGTCGAGGGGCGGGCGCAGGCCCGGCTCGGCGCCATTCCCGATGGGCCCGAAGGATTGG
>NZ_JANPCD010000116.1:0-14895 GCF_031430775.1 Sandarakinorhabdus sp.
GGCGCCGACTGTGCCGTATTTCAGCGCCTTGTCGAACAACGGTTCACCGCGTGCCGCCGCCGCCTTCATCGCCTGCAAGGCCTGCCAGCGTTCCTCGGTGCGAAACCAGGCCGGATCGACTTGTTCAAGGCCTTGTTCGAGCGAAAACACATCCGCGCCGTCGCGCGCCAGCAACACATGCGGGCTGTTTTCCATCACGGCGCGGGCAAGGCGTACGGGATTGCGCGTGCGTGTCACGCCGGCAATGGCACCGGCAGCGCGCGCGGCACCGTCCATGATCGCGGCATCCAGCTCGTTAATGCCTTCAGCGGTGAACACGCCGCCCTGTCCAGCATTGAACTGCGGGTCATCCTCAAGCGTCATGACCGAAGCTTCGACAGCATCGAGCGCGCTGCCGCCTGCGGCCAGAACGGCCCGGCCAGACTCGAGGGCGGCGGCAAGGCCCGCACGATATGCAGCGCCCTCTCCGATCCGCTCACGCGTCATCGTGCCCGATCCGCCATGGATGGCCAGCGTCCAGTCGGGGGAGGCTGCGGACATAGGGTGCGGCGCCTGAAATGGGGAGACTTGGTAGCAGCGGGCAGATTTGAACTGCCGACCTCCGGGTTATGAATCCGGCGCTCTCACCAACTGAGCTACGCTGCCATTTTCCAGTGAGGCGCCGCTATAGTCGCCGGCCCGGCAGGGGTCAACAGCCGGGGCAAACGTGCTTGATGCCCGTGGTTGCGCCTTGCTGCCGCGCGCGTCGCAGCAGGGCTGTTGCCATGCCGGAAAACTTGGCAATAGACGGTGCATGACCATTGCCGATATCCAGCCGATTCCCCTCAGTCTCGTTGAAAGCGATCTTGCCGCTGCCGCTGCCGGCTTTGGCGAGGCCTTTGCCCGCACCGGTTTTGCCGTCGTCTGTGACCATGGCATCGATCAGGCGCTGATCGACCGGGCGCTGGCGGCGACCAAGGCGTTCTTTGCCCTGCCGGCGCCCCTCAAGCAACGCCATGTCGTCGTTGGCGGCGGCGGCCAGCGCGGCCTGACCCCGTTCGGCATCGAAGCGGCCAAGGGCGAAGTTCATGCCGATCTCAAGGAATTCTGGCACATGGGCCGCGACCTGCCGGCCGGCCACCCCTTTGCCGCGACAATGCCGGCCAATCTCTGGCCCGCCGAAGTGCCGGATTTCCAGCCTGCGGTATCGGCATTGTTTGCGGCGCTGGATGCGGCCGGCTTGCGGATGCTGCGCGCCATTGCCGTTCATCTGGGCCTTGCACCCGATTTTTTTGCAGACACGGTGCGCGACGGCAATTCCATCCTGCGTTTGCTGCACTATCCGCCGGTCACGCCGGACAAGGCCGGGCCGATCCGCGCCGGTGCGCACGAGGATATCAATGTCATCACGCTATTGTTGGGCGCCGAGGAGGCCGGGCTGCAATTGCTCGACCGGTCCGGCCAGTGGCGCGACATTGCGGCGCCGCCGGGCAGTCTTGTCTGCAATGTCGGCGACATGCTGCAACGGCTCAGCGGTGGCCGGCTGCCCTCAACGACTCACCGCGTGGTCAATCCGGCGCCGGACCGCATGGGTATCGCACGGTATTCGACGCCGTTCTTCCTGCATTTCCGGCCCGACTATGTCATCGAGACCATGCCCGGTGGGCCGCACTCCTGGCCGGCGATCAGTGCCGATGACTATCTGAAAGAGCGGCTGCGCGAGATAAAACTGCTGTAACAATTGCCGCGTAACGGGCTGATATTCGGAGGTAAGGGGCGAGCAATGGTCAGAATGATCAAGGCTGCGGTTGCAGCGATGATGACGGCAATGCCGATCACGGTCATGGCGGCCCCGGTGCTCGATACGCCGGCAAGCAGCAGCAGCTGGTGGAAGGACGGCCGTGCCGCGCTTGATGGCCGCATCGCCGCAGTCAACCGGCCCCGGCGTGCCAAGAACGTCATCCTGATGATCGGCGATGGCATGGGCATTTCGACCATCACCGCCGCCCGGATTTTCGACGGCCAGCGCCCGGTCGATGGCCGCAAACCCGGCCCCGGCGAGGAAAACAGCCTTGCCTTTGAACGTCTGCCGCATACGGCGCTGGTCAAGACCTACAACACCGACGCCCAGGTGCCCGACAGTGCCGGAACGGCCAGCGCCATGAACACCGGCGTCAAGACGCGCATTGGTGTCATCAATTTCTCTGATGACCAATTGGCCAGCGCCTGCAAGACACCAGACAAGCTGCCGCGCACATTTGCCGAGATTGCCAAGGGGCAGGGCATGGCCGTTGGTGTCGTCACCACGACGCGCATCACCCATGCGACGCCAGCGGCAGTCTATGGCCATGTCCCCAGCCGCAATTGGGAGGGGGCCGACAAGGCATTTCCAGCCGCCGATCGCGCCGCCGGCTGCGCCGATCTGGCCAGCCAGCTTGTCGGCTTCGCGCCCGGTGGCGGGCTCGACGTTGTGCTTGGCGGCGGCCGGTCACGGTTTTTGCCAATGGCTGCTGGCGGCAGCCGCGACGATGGCCGCGACCTGACAAGCGAATGGCGCAGCCGCTTTCCGCAAGGCCAGTATGTCAGCGATGCCAAGGGCTTTCGCGCTCTGGACAGCAAGGGTCGCGGACCGGTGCTCGGGCTGTTGAACGCCGACCATCTCAATTTCGAGACGGACCGCAAGTCCGATGAAGAACCAAGCCTGACCGAGATGGCCCGCTTTGCCGTGGCGCGGTTGGCGTCAGGTGCCAAGGCGCGTGGCGGCAAGGGCTATTATCTGATGGTGGAGGGCGGCCGCATCGACCATGGCCATCACGCCAGCAACCCCTATCGCGCCCTCAGGGATGCCCAGGAATTTTCCGCCGCCGTTGCAGTCGTTCTGGCCAGCGTCAACCTCGATGAGACGCTGGTGCTGGTCACCGCCGACCACAGCCATGTCCTGACGATTGCGGGCTATCCCGAACGCGGCAACGACATTCTGGGCTATATCCGCAGCGCACGCGATGGCGAAGGCGATGGCAATGTCAGCAAGGAGGGCTGGGCGCTTGACGACCATGGCCAGCCGATGACGACGCTGAGTTACGCAAACGGTCCGTTCCAGACGCGCGGCCTGTCACGGCTGCTGCCGCCGACCGATCCGAACTATCTTGCAAACAAGCTGCACGGCACCGGCAGCGAAAGCCATGGCGGGGAGGATGTTGCACTGTTCGCAGATGGTCCGCGCTCCAACCTTGTTGGCGGCGTGGTGGAGCAGAACCTGATATTCCACATCATGGCCGAGGCCCTGGGCTGGCGTTGATAGGTTGCTGGCATTGACGGCAGGAAGGGCCGTTCGCGCCGGTCTCAGGCCTTGGCGACCGAAAGCTCCGTGCTGACCGCCATATGGTGCCGAACAATCTGCACACCGACAAGGATGCCAACCAGGACACCAAGCGCCACGCCGGCGATCCAAAGGAGCCGGGCAGAAACGGGATGTGGGCGTTGCGAAGCGGGCATTTGCGACCTTTTGGGCGCGGATGGTTTGCCGCGCCCTGCCGTCACCCAAGCAAATGTCATGCCAATCAACAAACCGTGGCAAGTCCATGATTCGTTGGAAGGCGATAAATCTGTGTTAACCAAGCTGTAAAGCTGACCGACACTATTGTGTCATACGCTTGCCATAACCTCTGGTTCCAAGGCGCCGTTTCCCGGGTAGATCGCTGTCACGAACACCAAGCCGTCAGAGGGCGCATTGAGACCGAGCATCGTCCTGTCGCGCGCCGCCAGCACGCCGGCCAGATCGTCCGCGCTCCAGCGGCCCTGCCCGACCAATTTCAAGCAGCCGACCATGGATCGCACCTGATGTTGCAGAAAAGAGCGGGCGTCGGCCTCGATCAGCACCATTTCCCCTTCACGCCGCACGTCCAGCCGTTCAAGCGAGCGAATGGGTGACCTTGCCTGGCAATGTGCGGAGCGGAATGTCGTGAAGTCATGCTGGCCGACCAACCGCTGCGCCGCAATGTGCATGGCATCGGCATCAAGTTGTTCAGGCACCCGCCACGCCAGCCCGCGCTGCCACGTCAGCGGTGCGCGGCGATTGACGATGGCATAGCGATAGCGGCGCCCGATACAGTCGAACCGCGCGTGGAAACCCGGCGCCGCCGCGCAATCAAGCACGGCGACCGGATGCGGCCGCACCAGTGCATTGATCGCGCCAAGCAGCCGCGCGGGTGCGATGTCGCGCGCCAGGTCGAAATGCGCCGTCATGCCGGCGGCATGGACACCGGCATCGGTACGGCCGGCGCCGTACACCGCCACTGTTTCGCCCGAAATGCTATGGATGGCCGCCTCGATGGCACCTTGCACCGACAGGCGATTGTCCTGCCGCTGCCAGCCTACAAACGGCCGACCGTCATATTCGACCGTGATGCGAAAACGGTTCATGCGATGGGCGTGCCCGCTGGGATGCGCCAGCCATTGAGCAGATCGCGCAAGCCCATCGCCGGTTTGCCGGCGCGCTGCACCAGCGTCGGGCGCAGGGCTTCGGCGCCGGTGCCGATCAGCAACCGGTCATCCAGCGTCAAGCCGGGAGCCGCTGGCGCCGGTACGGTGTCGGCCGCCAGGATCCTGAGCCGCTCGCCCATAATCTCGACATGCGCACCCGGCGCCGGATTGAAGGCGCGGATGGCGCGTTCAAGCTGCGCTGCGGGCAATGCCAGATCGAGCCGGGCTTCGGCCTTGTCGATCTTGGCGGCATGAGTAACGCCGCCTGTTGGCTGCGGCACCGGCTGATAGTTACCGGCCAGCACCTGAACCATCAACGTCGCGCCCAGCGTGGCCAGTTCGGCAGTCAAGTTGCCCGCTGTCTTGCCATCTACCGGCGTTTCGCCCGTCAGCAGCATCGGGCCTGTATCGAGCCCGGCCTCCATCTGCATGATCGTCACGCCGGTCATGACGTCGCCGGCCAATATGGCGCGCTGGATGGGTGCGGCGCCGCGCCACCGGGGCAACAGCGACGCATGGATGTTGATACAGCCAAAAGCCGGGGCATCCAGCACCGCTTGCGGCAAAAGCAGACCATAGGCGGCCACGACCGCCACATCGGCGCCCAACGCGGCAAAGCGTGCTTGTTCCGGCAGATCGCGCAGCGTGCGCGGTGTGTGGACGGCAATCCCCAACGCCTCGGCGCACGCATGGACCGGCGACCGGGTCAGCGTCTTGCCGCGCCCGGCCGGCTTGGGCGCGCGGGTGTAGACGGCGATGACATCGTGCCCAGCCGCCACCAGCGCATCTAGCGCCGTGACGGCAAAGTCGGGCGTGCCCATGAAGATGATCCGCATGGGCAGCGCGGTAACGGCTTTTGGCGGCGCGCGAAAGTCCCCTACTGCGCGCCGGTCAGCGCGGAGACCGCGCGGCGATTTTGCGCAAAGGCGGCTTCGTCGCTGCCATCCACAGCCGGGCGCTCCTTGCCATAGGAAATCGTGGCGAGGCGAGCGGTTGCCACGCCCTGTGCCGCCAGGAAGTTCTTGGCCGAAGTGGCACGGCGGTCGCCCAGCGCAAGGTTGTATTCGCGGGTGCCGCGTTCATCGGCATGGCCTTCGACCGTCACCCGCACGCCGGGGTAGCGGGCCAGCCACTGCGCCTGCCGGATGAGGATGGCACGCGCAGCATCATCCAGTTCATAGCTGTCATAGGCGAACAGCACCGTATCGCTGCCGGCCTGTGCCACGAAATCGGCCAACGATCCCGGCGCGATGGTTGTGCCGACCGGGGTCTGTGTTTCGCCCTGCGGCGGGGCCTCGGTAGGCGCCATGGGCGCCTCGGGCCGGGTTTCCACTGGCGGCGCTTCGGGCAGGGGCTTCTTGCCGCCGCAGGCCGATAGGCCCAGCAGTGCAATTGCCAGCAGCGGCAGCATGACCGAATTGCGCACCATCATCATACTCCTTTTGGGGGCAACGCCCGTATTCTACACTATTTTTACAGTCCGCGTCATCACGGCAAAAGCGGTGACCACGCCGGGTCCGACCCATCGAGCGGCGTCGGGATGGCCCGTTCATTCTGGCCCGACAGGTCGATGCTGTACAGATCGACCTTGCCGCTGCGGCTGGAACGGAAGAACAATATCACCCGGCCGTTGGGCGACCAGGTGGCGCCTTCGTCCTGGTAGCCATTGGTCAGTAAACGCTCGCCGCTGCCATCCGGACGCATGACCCCGATCCCAAAACGGCCGCCGCCCATGCGGGTAAAGGCGATCAGGTCGCCGCGCGGGCTCCAGACCGGCGAGGCGGAGCGGCCTTCACCAAAGGAAATGCGGGATTGGCCCGAGCCGTCGGCGCCCATGACATATAGCTGCTGCGCGCCGCCACGGTCGCTTTCGAACACGATGCGGCTGCCATCCGGCGAGAAACTGGGCGACGTGTCGATGCCGGGCGCTGTCGTCAGCCGCGTGACGGCGCGCGAAGCAATATTCATCCGATACACATCGGTGTTGCCGCCCACCGCCATGGAAAACACAAGGGCGCTGCCGTCGGGCGAAAATCGCGGCGCAAAGGTCATCGAGGCAAAGCTGCCAAGCGCCTCCTGCTTGCCCGAGCCGAGCGTATAGAGCCAGACGCGCGGGCGGTTGCCCTCGAAGGACATGTAGGTCAGCGTCTGGCTGCCCGGCGCAAAACGCGGTGTAAGCACGAGATTTTGGCCAGATGTGAGAAACCGGTGGCTGGCGCCGTCCTGGTCCATCACCGCGAGCCGCTTGATGCGTTTCGTTCTTGCGCCTGTTTCGGCGACATAGACGATGCGGCTGTCGAAATAACCGCTTTCGCCGGTCAGTCGCGAATAGACGAGATCGGCGCATTTGTGTGCCGCACGCCGCCATCCCGCCGCCGTGGTGACGAAACCCTGCCGGGCCAGTTCCGCGCCGGCAAACACGTCATAAGCGTAACAGGCCAGCGTGATGCCGCCATCGGCGTTGGCAGTCACCGTACCCGTGACCAGCGCCTGCGCGGCCACGGTGCGCCATGCGGCATAATCGGGGTTGGTGGTCGATGCAGCCGTCACTGTCGTGGTGAACGCAGCAGGGTCTATGGGCCGGAACAGGCCGGAGGATTTGAGATCGGCAGAAATCACCCCGGCAATGCGCGCGCCCAGTTCGGCCGGCGTTCCCGCCTCGGTCGCTGCGGCATTGGCCGGCGCAAACACCGGGATGGCGACCGGCAAGGGCTGCGCGATGCCGGCGTTGATGTCGACCCTGATGGGCGCATTTTGTGCCAGCGCGGGAGCTGCAAGCAGGGAGAGTGTGAGAAGAATCCGCATGTCCATATCAATAACAGGCTCCGCGCCTGAACGGGAGCCGAACAACGCCCAATTTCACGCCATGCTTTCGGGATCGAAATTGATCTCCACCGATTGCCACAGCTCATACAGCTCGGGCGGCAGTTTCAACGGCTGGCAGCGCAGCACGGCGCGGCGCGCGGTGTCGGCAAAGGCGCGGGCATAATCGGCATTGCCTGCCGTGGCGCCGGTCGGCTGGCCCGATACCGGCACGCCTATGACGCGGCCGTCGCGGCCATATTCCACGCGCACGACCACAGTCATCTTGCGGACATCGCGGCCGCCTGTGGGCGGGTTCCAGCACGGAGCGACCTGGGCCTGGATCGCTTGCGCCAGTGTCGCTGCTGCGCGCGGATCGACGCGGGCGCCTTGGGGCTGGGCTGCATTGATGTCCTTGGCCAGCTTTGATGTGTCCAGCGGCTTGATCTTCGACTTGGGCAGCGCCTTGTCGATCAGGCTGGCCAGGCTTGTCGTGTCCAGCGGACCCGGAGGCGCCTTTGGCGCGGCGGCTTGCGGTTTGGGCTTGGCCGGCTCAGGCGGCGGCACGGCGTCGGTGGGCGCTGGTTCTGGTTCGGGCGCTGCGTCCTCTTGCGGCGCGGCGGCCGCGCTTTCCTGCGGCGCTGCTTCGGCTGACGGTGTTGGCGGCTGCGTGATGCGAGCCAGCTCGGCAGTATCGACGATCTCGACCGGCATGGCGGTGTCTGCCGGCGGCAGCGGCGATGACGCAAACTGCCAGCCGATGCTGAGCGCGGCAAACAACGCAATGTGCGCCGAGCCGGCAAACAGGATGGCGCGGCGTTCGGTGGCGGTCATCAGGGCGCCGTCGGCGATACCGGCGCTGGCGTCGTTGCCGGCGGTGCCGCGCGTGCCTCGCTGACCAGCGCCACTTTCTTGAACCCGGCCGCCGACACATCGCCGACCAAAGTCATGACCTTGCCATAGTCCAGTCCCTTGTCGGCCCGCACATAGATACGGGCATCGTCCTGGCGCGCGACGCGAAGTGCCGCGAGCTTGGCAGGCAGCGCGGCAGGTGCGACCTTTTGCTTGTCGATGAAGATGGTGCCGGCTGTGTCCATGCTGATCTGGATAGGGGCCTGGTCCTGGGGCAGGGCGCTGGCCTTGCTGTCGGGCAGGTCAACCGGCACGCCGGCAACCAGCAGCGGCGCCGTCACCATGAAGATGATGAGCAGCACCAGCATGACATCGACCAGCGGCGTCACGTTGATCTCGGCCATGGGCTGGCGCCGGCCGCGTCGGCCCGACCGGGATGATGGCGTGCCAAATCCCATTATTTTTCTTCCATGCCATCGAGCTGGCGCGACAGCAGCCCGACAAATTCGTCGGCAAACGCCGACAGCCGTGCCTCAAGCCGGCCGACATTGTGGAGTAGCCGGTTGTAGCCGATGACGGCGGGAATGGCGGCAAACAGCCCGATCGCCGTAGCAAACAGCGCCTCGGCGATACCGGGCGCCACCACGGCCAGCGAGGTATTCTGGCTGGCCGCGATGGCAGTGAACGACCGCATGATGCCCCAGACCGTGCCGAACAGGCCCACGAAGGGCGCAACCGCGCCGATGGTCGCCAGCACATTCAGGCGGTCGCCAAGATCATCGATATCGCGCCCGATGCTGACCTGCGTGATGGACGCAAGACGCGCCCGCACGCCTTCGCGGTCGATACGCCCGCGCGCCAGGCTGCGGCGCCATTCGTTCATGCCGGCGATGAACAGCCGCGCCGATGGGTGCTCGGCCTTGGCCGCAGGTTCATACAGCGTATCGAGGTTCTCGGCTTTCCAGAACCAGTCCTCGAACTGCTTGGCCTGTGCCGCGATGGCGCGCAGCCGGCGCGAGCGTTCGATGATGATCGCCCATGACCAGATCGATGCGAGCAACAGCCCGAGCATCACCAGCTTGACGACGATGTCGGCCTGCATGAACAGTACCCATGGTGACATGTCGGCGGCGGCCTTGACAATGGGTTCCATCAGCCGGCGTGCTCCTGCAAATTGTTGAAAATCAACATCCATTCGGCAGGCTGGCGGCGCGGGCGCCCGTCCGGCGCGAGGAATGCCGCCGTCAGCGTGGCCGTTGTGATCAGCGTGTCGCCGCGCCAAATGTCCTGGGCAATGCTGCACGCGGCGGCACGCACCCTTGTCAGCCGGCTTGTCACGCGCAGCACGTCATCGAGTACGGCGGGGCGGTGCCAGCGGATCGTCATGTCATGCACGGCATAGGCGCCCAACCCGGCAGCGACGGCTGCACCGTGGTCGATTCCGGCGGCGCGCAGCATTTCGGTGCGTCCCCGCTCCATGAAGCGCAGATAGCTGGCGTGATAGACGATGCCGGCGGTGTCGGTGTCTTCGAAATAGACGCGCAGCATCAGGTGATGTGCACCGTCGGCGATGACGCCATGGGAGGGTGGGGGCAGGGTCACAGCCGGGTGGTAGCCGATGGGCGGCGATGGGGGAAGCGGCGGCATTGACGCCCTGCCGCATCGGCGGACCCAAACGGCGCTATGGGCACGAAAAACGGCCCGGACAGCAAAAAGCCACGGGGTGTTGCCCCGTGGCTCATGCTCTGCCGGTCCGGCGCCTTTATGCGACGGGGCGTGGCAGGCGCTTTTCGACGATGCGGGCCGACTTGCCGCTGCGGCCGCGCAGATAATACAGCTTGGCGCGGCGCACGACACCACGGCGGACAACTTCGATGGCTTCGATGCTGGGGCTATAAAGCGGGAACACGCGCTCGACGCCTTCGCCAAACGAAATCTTGCGCACGGTGAACGACGAGCCCATGCCGCAGTTGCTGCGGGCGATGCATACGCCTTCGTAATTCTGGACGCGGGTGCGTTCGCCTTCGACGACCTTCACGCCAACGCGCAGCGTGTCACCGGCGCGGAACTGGGGAATCGGGCGGATAGCGACCGCCTTGGCAATGTTTTCGGCTTCGATCTGCTGGATGAGATTCATCTCATTCCTCTTTCTTCTGTTGTTGCGCGCCAGAGGGCGGTTCGACCCGAGCATCGACATGACGCTCCCAAAGGTCTGGCCGCCGTGACCGTGTGTCCATTTCGGACTGCGCCAATCGCCATGCAGCGATTTTCGCATGATCCCCCGATCGCAACACTTCGGGGATCTCAAGGCCTTCCCATAAGGCCGGCCTTGTATAATGCGGGTGTTCAAGAAGACCGCTTTCGAAGCTCTCTTCAATACCACTCGAAACGGCGCCCATTACACCGGGCAACAGCCGGACGCAAGCATCGATGACAACCATCGCCGCCATCTCGCCGCCCGACAGGATATAGTCGCCAATTGCCAGTTCCTCGATCGCGCGACGGGCAAACAAACGCTCGTCAAAGCCTTCAAAACGCCCGCAAACGAATATGACGCCGTCGCCGGCAGCAAGGTCGCGCACGCGGCCCTGCGTCAGCGGCGCGCCGCGCGGTGTCAGCGCAATGATCGGGCGGGTGTCGGTTACAGCATCGATGGCGGCAGCGACGACATCGGCGCGCAGCACCATGCCCGGGCCACCCCCGGCCGGCGTGTCATCGACAGTGCGATGCTTGTCCGCGGCATGGTCGCGGATGTTGCGGGCATCGATGGTCCAGGTGCCGTTTTCCAGCGCCCGCCCGGCCAGGCTGTGCCCCAACGGGCCGGGGAACATGTCGGGGTAGAGCGTCAGGATGGTCGCGCGCCACGTCATGGCCGGCTCAGACGAGCCAGACACGGTCAACCACCAACCGGCCATCCCTTTCCGTCACGGCGTCATCGGTGAACGGCACCATGGCGGTGCCGCCGGCTATCAAGTCGATATCGAGAATGTCGCTGGCGCCGTAATTTTCAATGGCACGCACCGTTCCGACGGTCAGGCCGTCCTGATCGAACACCGGGCGGCCAAGATAATCGGCATGGTAATATTCGCCGTCGTCCAGCGCGGGCAACGCCGTGCGCGGCACACCCAGCGTCAGGCCGCGCAAGCCTTCGGCCTGGGTACGGTCGGGCACTTCGGCAAAATGCACGATGGCGCCGGCGCGGCCGCCGGACATGTCGGGGCGCACGGATGTCAGGGTGAGCACGCGGCCACCGGCGTGGAATACGCGCTGGCCATTCAGGCTTTCGACGCCATCGCCGAACAGCTTCAGCCGGACATCGCCCTTGATACCATGGGCGCCGGTGATGGCGGCCAGAATGACCTCATCACCGGCCATGGTCCTGCTCAGGCTTCTTCGGCCGGAGCGGCGTCTTCAGCCGGGGCTGCTTCTTCGGCGGCAACTTCGGCTACTTCTTCTGCAGCAACTTCGGCAACCGGCGCAGCGGCGGCTTCGGCGGCGGCTTCGGCAGCAGCAGCAGCTTCAGCAGCAGCGGCTTCGACGGCGGCAGCAGCGGCTTCAGCAGCAGCGACTTCAGCGGCAGCAGCGGCCTTGACGGCGTCGGCTTCCTTCTGGGCGGCCATTTCGATGCGTTCCTTGGCCTTGGCGCCCGGCTCACCCTTCTTCAGGTTGACGCGGGCAGCGCGGGTGCGCAGGCCAGCGGCATCGAGGAAGCGGGCAACGCGGTCAGTCGGCTGTGCGCCGACGCTGAGCCAATAAGCGGCACGGTCGTTGTCAAGGCGGACGCGCTCGGCGGAATCCTTGGGCAGCAGCGGATTGTAGGTGCCGATCTTTTCCAGGAACTTGCCGTCACGGGCATTGCGGCTGTCAGCCACAACGATGCGATAGAAAGGACGCTTTTTCATGCCGCCACGTGCAAGGCGAATAGATACAGACATTTGATATTTCCTCTTGTGATTACGCTGTGATTTCTAACGTTTGCCGAACTTGTCAAATCCCGGTGGCATCTGCATGCCGCCCTTGCCGAGCAGGCCGCCGAGCGCGCCCATTCCGCCGCCGCCACCCATGCCGCCGCCCATCGCGCCGAGCATCTTGGCCATGCCCTTCATGCCGCCCATCTTGCGCAGCTTTTTCATGGCATTTGCCATTTCCAGCTGCATCTTGATGACCTTGTTGACCTCCTGCACCGTGGTGCCGGCGCCCTTGGCGATGCGGATCTTGCGCTTGGCGGTCAGGATCTCGGGCTTGGCGCGCTCCTTGGGAGTCATCGACAACACCACAGCTTCCATGCGGCCGAGTATCTTGTCGTCGATGCCGCCGGCGTCCATCGCCTTTTTGGCGGCACCCATGCCGGGCATCATGCCGGCCAGCGCACCCAGGCCGCCCATCTTCTTCATCTGGCCAAGCTGCATGCGCAGATCGTCCATGTCGAACTGGCCCTTGGCCAGCTTTTCCGCCATCTTCTCGGCTTCGTCGGCCTCGAAATTGGCGGCGGCTTTTTCGACCAGGCCGACAATGTCGCCCATGCCCAGAATACGCCCGGCAACGCGCTGGGCATCAAACGCCTCAAGGGCATCCAGTTTTTCGCCGGTGCCGGCAAATTTGATCGGACGGCCGGTGGCCGCGCGCATCGACAGGGCCGCGCCGCCGCGCGCATCGCCGTCCATGCGGGTCAGCACGATGCCCGTCAGCGCGACGCGTACCTTGAAAGCGTTTGCGACGTTGATCGCGTCCTGACCGGTCAAGCTGTCGACAACCAGCAGGATTTCGTCAGGGCGCACCGCGTCCGCCACTGCGGCCATTTCGGCCATCAGCGCCTCGTCGATGCCCAGTCGCCCGGCGGTATCAAGCAGCACGACATCATGGCCCTGCAGCAGCGCCGTCTGGCGGGCGCGCTCGGCAATGGCCACCGGCGACTGGCCGGCGATGATCGGCAGGGTGGCCGTCGCTGTCTGTTCGCCCAGAACCGCCAATTGCTCCTGCGCCGCCGGACGGGCGACGTCGAGGCTGGCCATCAGCACCTTCTTGCGGGCGCGTTCGGCCAGGAACTTGGCCAGCTTGGCAGTCGTCGTCGTCTTGCCCGAGCCTTGCAGGCCGACCATCATGATAACCGCAGGCGGCGTCACATCGATTTTGAGCGCGCTTTCCAAAGCGCGTTCTTCGGGGCCGGCGTCGCCGCCCAGCAATTCGACAAGGCAGTCGTTGACGATCTTGACGACCTGCTGGCCCGGCGTGACCGAGCGGGTCACTTCGGCGCCGATGGCGCGGGCGGTGGCGTTGTCGATGAAATCCTTGACGACCGGCAATGCGACATCGGCTTCGAGCAGCGCGACGCGCACCTCACGCATGGCTGCGCGCACGTCGAGCTCGGTCAGGGCGCCGCGGCCCCGCAACCGGTCGAATACGCCGCCAAGGCGATCGGAGAGACTTTCAAACAAGCAGCAAAGGCCTTTTCAATTCCAGCAGTTCGGTGGCGCCCGGCTGTCCCACGCCCCAAATGCAAAAGCGCCGGCAGGCGAAAACTCGCTGGCCGACGTGCATCCATGGACGCGGGTCTCGAAGGGAAACCGTGCCGCTGCATAGGCGCTGGCCAACTAGGGGTCAAGAGCCAGGGTGGGCGCAACAATTACAGGCGCCAATGGCCAAATGGCCTAGTGCCTTGGCAATATGCGCAATGTGAAGTACGTAAATAACGCTTTCGTTATGCAAGACATGTTTTCCACTCGCCGTCGGGGGTCGGCGCATGACAACGAAGCCGAACCCAGCTGGGTTGCGGCACTTTCGCCGTTGCCGCCCACCCTGAATGCCCAGCTGACGCGCGGTCTCGCCGAATATTGCTGGCCCGTGCTGTTTGGCGGCAGTGTTGCCACGGCGGTCGGCTTCTACGCAGCCTCGGCCAGCGGCACTAACGAGGCGCTGATATGGGCCAGCGCAGCCAGCCTTGGCTTTGCGTGCACGGCCGCCGCGTGCTTCGCGGCATGGCGCACCGGCAATGACAAGTCACTGTCGGTCGCTGACAGGATGTTTTCCTTTGGCGCCCTTGTGGCCACCATCGGCACCGCCGGGCTGGTCTCCTCGATCGTCCTCACGACAGACGACATGCAGTTGCAGGCGCTGCTGCTGATGCTTGCCATGGCGGTGATCGGCGCAGCCAACGGCACCAGCATCGGCCGGCCCATGCTGGTGGCTGCGCAGTCTCTGTTGTTGACGGTGGCGACGGCCATGTCGGTGGCAGTCGCATGGGACGGCCTGCTCGGTTGGGCGGGGGCGCTGGGCATCTATGGTTATGGAATCACGTCGGTTGCGCTGGCGCTGCGCTCGCACGGCGTCCAGGCGGCACTGTTGATCGCGCGCGACACTGTCGCCCAGGAACGCACCCGGCTGGCAGCGACAGTGCAGCATTTGCCGCTGGCGCTGGCCATTCTCGACAAGGACCGCAACGTGGTGACAATGAACCACTCCGCGACCGCGTTGCTCGGTGTCGGGAGTGGCGAGGCAATGGTACACCAGCCATTCCATGACGTGCTGATGACTGCACCGCGGCTGACTCTTGCGACAACGGACCGGGACGAGTTCATTCGCCGGGTCGAGCAGTTGACCGTTGGCCGGCAGCCCGTTGATATCGTCCTGCGGCTCAATGATCATCGGGTGATGGATGTGCAAGGCCAGCCGCTGCCCGATGGGGGCTGGATTGTCATGTTGCGCGACACAACCGGTGAACGCGCTGCCTTTGCCGAATTGAACCGCGAGGCGCGGCGGTGCCCGTTGACCGGGTTGCCCAAT
>NZ_JANPCD010000117.1:0-2878 GCF_031430775.1 Sandarakinorhabdus sp.
CGTCGACAACGGCTTTTACGAGGCGCGGGGTTATTGCTGGGCCCTGAGCGCACAGCTCGCTGCGGTACGAACGGATTTTGCCCCGGTGCTGGCCGACCATCAGGCCGGCGATGTGCTGGCGCAGACTGTGCTGGCGCTCGACGGCACGCAGCAGCCGGTGCGCAGCCCGGTGATCCTCAACGGCAGCGAGTATGGCCTGCTCGCCAACCATTCGCTGGTGATGGCCGGCTACGTCACGCGGGCGCGTGCCGGCGTCATGCAGTTGCGGCAACAGCTGCTGCCGCAATAAAAAAGGTTCATCTCCCATTTCCGGGGAACGCCGCACGGATCTTGAGGAAGAAGTAGGCGTCATCGCGGTAGCCGTAAGCCATGCGCTTGATGACCTTGATCTTGTTGTTGATGCCTTCGATGAGGTTCGTACCCAGGGGCCACTGGCAGTGCGCCAAGATGCCCCTGAGATAAGGCTTGAGATTGCGGGCGAAGCGCTTGAGCGGCTCGATGCCGCTACGCATTGCACGTCGATACCATTGCCGCCAGAAGCGCAGGGCGTAGCCCTCGTGGCGGTAATCCCATAGCGCTTTCAGATCGTCTTTCAGGACGTAGACCGTGAACAAGGCGCGGTTGGCGGCCAGCAATTCATCGAGACGCACCTGATCGGCTGCCGCAACATTCTCGCGATTGCGCAGCAGCAACCAGCGTGAGCCCTTGACCAACTTGCGCGCCTCGCCATCGGCGCGAACCCGATTCGCCTCATCGACGCGCACGCGATCAATGACTTCTCGCCCGTATTTTGCGACGACGTGGAACAGGTCGTAGACGACGCGTGCCTTCGGGCACTGCGCTCGTACTTCCTCGGCAAAGGCGCCGTTCATGTCGATGACGCCGGCCTTGATGCGCGCGCGTCCCTCGCTGCCGAGCAACTCGAAGAATGGCCGGATATCCGCACGGCCATGGCCCCGACCGACCCAGAGCACGCGTTTGCGATGCGGCTCAACAATGACCGTGGCGTAGCGATGTCCCTTCTGGATTGCGAACTCATCCATGCCGATCACTTCCACGCCGGCTAAATCGATAGGACCGAGCTCACGCTCAAGGTGACGGCAGTCGATGGCCTTTACGGTCTTCCAGTTCAGCGCATAAAAATCGGCGACATGAAGGATCGACATGACCGAACAAAGCCGCGCCACATTGGCGGCCAGTCGCGTGGTGATACGGGCCCATGGCGCAAGCCATGGCAATCGTTCCAATCGCGGGCCGCATGTCGGGCAGGCCACGCGAGCGCGCGGCACAATCAGTTCAACAGGGTGCTCGAAGATCGGCAGGTCACGGACCCGGCGTTCCACCACGTCATGGATGGCGGAAACAGGGGCGCCACAACCGTCGCAACAGCGCGGAAGCCCGGGCTCCAGTTGAAGGCGAATGACGCACCAGCGAACGCCGGCGCGATCTTCCAGACAGTCATCCTCGACGCCATAACCTACCCAGCCTCCCAGCCGGGCAATACACTCTGATGGGGCCATCGGTATTCCTCTGTTAACTTGATGCTTCGCAACACCAAGATATCAGTGGTTATCGATGGCCCTACCTGTCTCCCCGCAGATGGGCGAAGAACCTTTTTTTATCGAGAGTGAAGCACCCTGTTGCCCAGCATCGTAAACATCACCCTGCCGTGCAGTTCCTCGCCGAGAAACGGCGTGTTGCGACCGGTTGAAACCATCGCGTCCGGGCCTTCGTCGCTGAGTATGTAGCGCGCCTGTGGATCAAAAAGGCAGAAATCTGCGCGCTCGTTGATGCGCAGGCTGCCGCCGGCAACGCCGAAGCAGGCCGCCGGCCGACTGGTGAGCGCGCCGATGGCCTGCGACAACGTCAACGCGCCTTCTTCCACCAGTCGCAGCGTCAGCGACAACAGGGTTTCGGTGCCGCTGATGCCGGGTCGGGCGCCGGGAAACGGTGCCTGCTTGTCTGAACGTTCGCACGGCTGGTGATCCGAGCAGATCGCATCGATGGTGCCGTCTGCGACCGCGCGTCGCAGTGCGTCGCGGTCGGCCAGCGACCGCAGCGGCGGTCGAACATGCGCCAGCGCGTTGAAGCCTTCGATCGCACTTTCAGTGAGCAGCAACTGATGCACGGCAACATCAGCCGTCACTTTCAAACCCTTGCGGCGTGCATCGGCAATCATTGCCACCGCGCCGGCCGTCGACAGTTGTGCGAAGTGCGCGCGCACGCCGGTGTGTGCAACCAGTTCAAGGTCGCGTGCAACGGCGACGGTTTCCGCCATCGCCGGAATACCCGGCAAGCCCAGCCGTGTGGCAACCGGTCCTTCGTGCGCACACCCGCCGGCGGCGAGATCTGCATCTTCCGGGTGAAACACTACGGCGAGATCGAAGGTCGCCGCGTATTCGAGTGCGCGCCGCAATACCTGGTTGCTCGCCATGGCGCGGCGGCGATTGCTGACCGCTACGCAGCCGGCCTGCTTGAGCGCGGCCATGTCGGCAAGTTGTTCGCCGGCGAGTCCCTGCGTCATTGCGCCGACCATCCACACCCAGCTGCGGCGCGCACTCGATGCCGTCTCGTGCATCTGGCGCACGACGGCGGTGGTGTCGGCAATCGGGAAAGTATCCGGTGGACAAACCACATGGGTGATGCCGCCGCTGGCGCTGGCGGCAAGCTCGCGGATCATGCCCTTGCTGTGTTCTGCGCCCGGCTTTTTCAGGCTGACGGAGGTGTCAATCAGGCCGGGCGACGCGACCAGTCCGCTGGCGTCGATTTCGCGTTCGGCCAAAAAACCGCTCGCTGCGTCGCCGATGGCGACCAGCTTGCCGTCGAGTACGTAAAGGTCGGCGATCGTATCGAGTTGCTGCGACGGATCGACGACGCG
>NZ_JANPCD010000118.1:0-64476 GCF_031430775.1 Sandarakinorhabdus sp.
GCGGAGCCAGTGGCCGCCGCGCTTCCCGCAGCAATCCCACGGGCCGAAGCCGAAGCGGCGGTGCGCGCCCTGATCCGCTGGGCCGGCGATGATCCGGACCGCGAAGGCCTGCTCGACACGCCTGCTCGCGTCACTCGGGCCTATCTGGAATATTTCAAGGGCTATCGCGAAGACCCCGGCGTGCATCTCAGCCGCACCTTTGGCGAAGTCGGCGGCTATGATGAAATCGTGTTGCTGCGCGATATTCCGTTCCAGTCGCATTGCGAGCATCACATGGCGCCGATCATCGGCAAGGCGCATATCGCGTATCTGCCCCGTGACCGGGTTGTCGGCATTTCCAAGCTGGCGCGCGTGCTCCAGGGCTTTGCCAAGCGGCTCCAGGTTCAGGAGCGTTTGACCGCTGAGGTCGCCGACTGCATCCAGCAGCATCTCGACCCGCACGGTGTCGCCGTGGTCATCGAGGCCAGCCATGCCTGCATGAGCGCGCGCGGCGTGATGACCGCCGGTGTCAGCATGACGACCAGCCGCATGATCGGCGCCTTTCGCGACGATGATCGCAGCCGCAAGGAAGTGCTCAGCCTGATGGGGAAAGGCTGAGCGCGCTGGGGCTGACCCAGCCGCCCGGTGCGCCTGTCAGCCAGTTTTGTCTGCAAGCGGGTGGCGCTCGTTGACCAGCGTCACCAGGGCAGACGCGGCGACATGGGTGTAAATCTGGGTTGTCGCAATATCGGCATGGCCCAGAAGCGTCTGAAGCACGCGCAAATCGGCGCCGCCTTCGAGCAGGTGCGTGGCAAAGGCATGACGAAGCACATGCGGTGATATGCGCTCCGGCGGCAGGCCGGCGGCCACGGCCAGTTCCTTGAGCAACTGCCAGAGCCGTAGCCGGGTCAGATGAGTTTCCGCGCCGCCGTGGCTACGCGAAGGAAACAGCCAGCGGCTGCTGCCGGGCACATGCGCGGCATGCGCGGCCACTGCCACCTCGGCGCGGCTGCCCACCGGCACCAACCGTTCCTTGCCGCCCTTGCCCGTGACAATCAGGAAACCGCGCCCGGCCCGCAGCGCATGGCGCGGCAAGCCGACAAGCTCGCTTGCCCTGAGTCCCGAGCCATACAGCAGCTCGACCAGCGCCATCAATCTGAGCAGGCGCGGGTCATCGGGCCGGGCCGTCCGCTGCGTCTCAAGCGCCATGAACAGCGCGTCCACATCGCGCGGCCCCAATGTCTTGGGCAAAGGCCGATTTGCGGCCGGCAGGGCCAGTTCGCGGCCGGGATCGTCGGCGCGCACGCCCTCGGAAAGCAAAAACGCCAGAAACTGCCGCACCGCCGACGCCTTGCGGGCGCCGCTGGCCCGCGCCATGCCGGCCCAGTGTGCCGCCAACTGTGCCAAGGCTGCGGCATCGGCGCGGCCCAGCCCGCCGTCCAGCCATTCGCTCGCCTGCGCAAGGTCGCGGCCATAGGCCAGCAGGGTGTTGCGTGCGGCGCCGCGTTCGGCAGCAAGCATGTCGAGGAACAGCGCGATCAACTGATGATCGCTGGCGCTCACGCGCTTTTCGTTGGCGTTGTCGCGCTTGCTGATGGCGCCGTCGCGCGGCTGACGGCTTCAGCGGCAACAAGTCGTGCCTCGGCCTGGCGGCCGCTGCGGGCCAGATTGGCGATGATGTGGAACAGATGCGCCGCCGGTACATCGCGCCAGGCGCCTTGCAGGCCGGTGGCTGCCAATATGGCGACATCGCCGATGCGGCCAGTACGCCCGGCTGCATCGATCGCCCGTGTCCAGCTGTTGGCCGGGCGCGGCAGATATTGATCCAGCAATGCCTGCCAGTCACTGCCGCGGGCCGCGCCCAGACCGGCCAGGCCGGCGAGCAGAATGGCGGCGCTGCGGTCCGAGGCGCCGGTCGCGCCTTTCCAATCGTCAAAGGCGTCCGGTGTCACTGGAACGCCGCCGGAGCCGGTTGCCAGCAAGGCCCAGGCACGGGCGCGGGCGGCACTGCCGGCCAGCTGCGATACCGGCCACCAGCGCCGCGCCGCTGCACTGTCGCCCGCCGCCAGCAGCGCCGCGATGATATCGGGGCTTGCCTCGGCAAGATCCGGCGTGACCGGCAGCCGGGCCGCCGCCGCCGCGGTCTCCAGCAGCGCGCCATAGCCATCGCCCCCCGCCGCCACATCGGCGCGCACCCGCGCCATGGCCGCGCTGCGCCGCCGGGCGTCGCCGCCGTCAAACGCCGCGCGCAGCCGGCCGGCGCGGCTGTCGTCGGCATAGCCGCCGGCGGCATCGACCGGGCTGAGCGCCGATACGCCGCCGACCAGTTCGGCGGTGGACAGGGTGCCGATGGCGGCTGCGGCGCGAAGAAATGACAGCCGCACGTCCGGCGCAATGCCATCGTTCCGGACCAGCCAGCCGGCGCGTGCCGGGCCAAGCGCGGCCAATCGCTCGGGCGGTACCGTCAGCCCGGCGGCGCTGGCGACCCCGAACCGATACAGTGTCAGACCATCGACTTCGTTCCAGTTTATGCCCGACGCACGGCCCGCGCCGCCCGCCAGCGTCGAAACTCGTTCGGCCAGCCGCAGGTCGAAGCGGTTTATCCGCCGGTCGCGGCGCAACGCATCGAACACGCTGGCGGCCGTGATGTCATCGCCGGCAATGGCCGCGCACATGCCATAGCCAAGGTCCCATTCCGCCTCGGGCCAAAGGGCGCGGCCGGTTTCGGCAATCGGGCACAGCCCGGCGATGTCTCCGGCGGCCAGTGCCGTCTGGGCTGCAACCCGGTACAGCGCCGGCGTGTAGCGATCGACCGGCACGGCGCCGGCCAATCGGTGGGCGCCGTCGATCTCGCCGATGCGCAGCAGCAGCCCGGCCCTTGCCGCCACCCAGTCGCCGGGCGTGATACCGGAAGGCGCCTGCGCCTGTGACAGCAGCGCCCGGCGCAGCACGATGGCGGCCCAGCGCGATGCCCCCGGCGCCGCAATCCGCCGCGCCAGCCCGGCAAGGAAGCGGCCATCGGCGCCAGCAAAAATGGCCGGGCCATAGCCGCCGGCAGCGGGCGTCAAAAGCCCCAAGCCGCTGATATCGCGCCCGCTCGCCGCTTCGGCAAAAGGATCAGGCTGCGCCGCCGCTTCTGCCAGGGGGTCGGCGGGCAATGCATCATCGGACACCGGCGCACTTATGGCGCCCGGCAGCACGACTTGCTGCGCAGGCGCAGCAGCCGGCGTGTCGAACCCTTCGGGTAGCAGTGATTTGGGCGTGTCGCGATCCTGCCCGCTTGCGGGCAAAGTGCGATCCTGCCCGCCGACGGGCAAGCTCCGATCCTGCCCGCCGACGGGCACTGCCAGCGCTGCCAGCGCCGCCATTGCCATTCCGATGCCAAAAGCTGGTCGCACGTTCATCCCGATATCATCATGCCACTTTGCCAGTGGCGCCGTCCGTGTATAGCCATGGCGGTGATGGCTTGCGACAGCAAAATCCCCGATGAGGCCGCTCTGCGACTGGCGGCAGCCCGCCCCGTGACCTTGATCGGGCTGATGGGCGCCGGCAAGACCACGGTCGGGCGCCGGTTGGCGGCCCGGCTGTCGCTGCCATTCGTCGATGCCGATGCCGAAATCGAGACGGCGAGCGGTTTGACGGTTTCCGAGATATTCGAACGCTTTGGCGAGGCGCATTTTCGTGACGGGGAACGCCGGGTCATAGCCCGGTTGATCGATGGCGTGCCCAAGGTGATTGCGACCGGCGGCGGTGCCTTCATGAACGATGACACGCGCGCGTTGATCCTCGAACGGACGCTGGCGGTCTGGCTGGACGCTGATATCCCGACGCTGGTGGAACGCGTGCGCCGCCGCGAAAACCGACCGCTGCTCATGGGACGCGACCCCGGCGAAGTGCTGAC
This sequence comes from Sandarakinorhabdus sp., assembly GCF_031430775.1. Taxonomy (GTDB): domain Bacteria; phylum Pseudomonadota; class Alphaproteobacteria; order Sphingomonadales; family Sphingomonadaceae; genus Sandarakinorhabdus. The sequence goes on from NZ_JANPCD010000118.1 coordinate 3,881, forward strand.
CGAACTGGCGCGGGTGCGAGCGCCCATTTATGCGCTGGCGCCGATCCGCATTCCCAGCCGCGCGGCGCCGCACCAGGAAACGGTGTCGTCGATCATCACGGCGTTGATCGCCGCCAACGGAGCCGAAAAATCGTGATTGTCGACGTGCCGCTGGGTGCCCGCGCCTATCCCATCCATATCCGCGCCGGGCTGATGGCCGATGCCGGCGTGTTGCTGGCGCCGTTGGCGGGGCGTGGGCGCATCGCGGTGATCACCGACGAAACGGTTGCGGCGCTGCATCTGCCGGCGCTCGCAGCCGCGTTGACGGCGGCGGGCATGACTTTCGAAAGCATAGTGCTGCCGCCCGGAGAGGCCACCAAGAACTGGCAGTCGCTGGAACTGGTCGTGGAGCGCCTGCTGACGCTGGGCGTCGAACGCGGCGATGCGGTCGTGGCGCTGGGCGGCGGTGTCATCGGCGACCTGACCGGTTTTGCCGCGTCCATACTGCGGCGCGGCTGCCGTTTCGTGCAGATTCCGACGACTCTGCTGTCGCAGGTCGACAGCTCGGTCGGCGGCAAGACCGCGATCAATGCGGCAGCTGGCAAGAACCTTGTCGGCGCCTTTCACCAGCCGGTGGCCGTGCTGATCGATCCGCAGGTGCTGGCGACGCTGCCGGTTCGCGAATTGCGTGCCGGCTATGCCGAGGTGGTCAAATATGGCCTGTTGGGCGACCCGGCATTTTTTGATTGGTGCGAGGCCAATGGCCCGGCAATCCTGGCGGGCGACGCCGAAGCACAGGGCATGGCCATTGCTGCCTCGTGCCGGGCCAAGACCGCAATCGTGGTGGCCGACGAGCGCGAGACAAACGATGTCCGCGCCCTGCTCAATCTCGGTCACACCTTTGGCCATGCCTTCGAGGCCGAGGCCGGCTTTTCGGACCGGCTGCTGCACGGAGAGGCCGTGGCCATCGGCATGATGGCGGCGCATGATCTGTCAGCGGCGCTCGGACTGTGCCCGGCCGCCGATGCCGCCCGGCTGCGCGCGCATCTGACGGCCATGGGGTTTGCACTGGACCCGGCGGCATTCGGGATCGGTGCCAGCCCGGCACAGCTCATCCACCACATGCGGCAGGACAAGAAGATGCGCGCCGGGAGCCTGCCGTTCATCCTGATGCGCGGCATCGGACGCGCATTCGTCGCCCATGATGTGCCGCTCGCGCGGGTGGAGGCGTTTCTGCAAGGCTGGCTTTGAGGCGTCTTGCCCCAATACGGGGGCTATTTACGCTCCCAATCATCGCCCGGCGCCAGCGGCGGTTTTTTAAGCACCGGTTCGGCTGCGGCCTTTTCGTTCAGCAGCCAATATTGCCACCATGCCGTAGTGACAGCCGCGCTGGCCGCGTGCACGCGCGCTGCGGCTGCATCGCTGCGGGCGCGGCCGGGGTTGCCGGCGAACATCATGTGGTCGGCGCCGCCAAACACCAGCAGCGCCTTGCGGCCATCGGCGGGCAGCGCCTTGAACACGCCGATGCGGTCCGCCAATGCCGATGCGCGGCGGGCAGGATCGGCGGACAGCGGCGCGCCGTCCATTGTCCCTGTCACTGACAGGAACGGCCGGCCGATATCGGCAAACTGCGCCTCGCTGCCGGGCCGGGCATTGGGGCTGAAGGCAATGAAGGCGCGGAATCGCCGGTCGGCAAAGACAAAGCCGGGGCCAAGGCGCTGCCCGGCGATGGCCTGCACGGTCCAGGCGCCCATCGAATGGCCGGCAAGGCCCAATCGGTCGGTATCGATGCGGGCCGTGTCGCAGGCGGTGGCCCTTGGGCCGCGTTCCAGCTCGTCGGCAATAAAGGTCACGTCGGTGGTGCGCTGCACCAGCTGAGCCGCACTGGCGCCGGCCATCACGTGTCTTGCGCGGTCTTCCGGCGTCGCTGCGCCGGCATAGACCGCGCTGTCGCTGCCGGGATGCTGCAACTGGATGACCGCCATGCCCGCCGCGGCCCAGGCCGAAGCCCAGGCCTCGCCGCCATTGCTGTTGCCGCCCAGACCAGGCGACCAGAGCACGGCTGCCGCCTTGCCCTTACCGGCTGGCAAGCGGATTCGCACCGGAATATCCCGGCCGCGCAGCGGGTCGCGCCAGATGCTATCGCACGGCGCAGCGGCCTGTGCCGGCTGCGTGAAAAGCGCGGTTCCGGCCATCAGCAGGATAGAGGCCAGAAAGATTGGGGCCAGAAAGATGGGGGTAGGGCGGACCATACCCCCATCTAGCCATGGCGCGTGCGATCAGACCAGTGTCATGCGTTTCTTGCCGCGTCTGACCACCGCCGATTGCCCGGCGCCGGTGCCGAGATCGACAGCGCGAATCGAGTTCATGAACACCCAGTCGCAGCGCGTTTCTCCGGGTGTGAAGGCGACCGTCATGTAACCGCGCCGGCTGGTGTCGCACCATTGCAGGCCGGGGCTGCTGCCGATCAGCCCGGCGCGCACCACGGCAGGATCGGCGGCAAGCGCCGTCTCATAGCCCGGCGAGGTCACCGACTGGACGCCGAATTCGGCCGCCACCGGCTTGCCATCAAGGCTGTGGTTGAACGCCCAGGCATTGTGACTGTCCCCGGCCACGACGATCAGGTCGGACCCGGCACTTGCGGCGGACTGGAGCAGTCGGCGCCGTGCCTGCGGATAGCCGGACCACATGTCCATGCTGCCCGGAATGCCCAGCGCGGCCGCGGCAAGCCCGCCCTGGATATAGCCCTTGGCGCGGCGGTCGGCATCCGGCGCCAGCCATGACATCGCGTCCTTGGGCGTGAAGACATCGCCCATCACCACCTGCTGCGCGAGGAACTGCCATTTGCGGCCCGACTTGACGGAGCCAGCCAGTGCATCGGCGACGAACGCTTCCTGCTCGGCGCCCAATATGGTGCGCTGCGGCGCGTTCAACACGCCGTCACGGAAATCCTTGAGGCCGGTGGTGCCGCCCTTCATCGCAGCACCCAGATCGAGCTGCTTGTCGCGGCCGGTCATGCGCGTATCGAGCGTGATCACCGAAACCAGATCGCCGATGTCGTACCGCTGCCAGGGCCGGTCGGGGCCGGGCAGCCATTCGGCGTGCGCCTTGAGCGCGGCGGCCTTGCGCATGTTCCAGGCGCCTTCACCTTCCTGATGGTTCTGGGCGCCGCCATTATAGGTGTCGTTGGCGAATTCATGGTCATCCCAGATGGCGATCATCGGGAACAGGCGGTGCAGTTCCTGCAAGCCCGGATCGACACGGTAGCTGGCATAGCGCTGGCGATAATCATCGATGGCGATGATTTCGTCGACCGGCAGCATCTCGCGGCCCGGCATCGGCGCCTCGGGATAGGACCCCATCTGATATTCGTAGATGTAATCGCCCAGATGCACGACCAGATCGACATCGGCGCGGGCAGCGGCATGCGCATAGGCGTTGAAATGCCCGAACGGCCGGTTCGAACAGCTGAACACCGCAATGTTGAAACGGCTGAGCGCGCCCTGCGGCAAGGTGCGGGTGCGCCCCGGCGGCGACATGGTGCCATCGGGCGCAACAAACCGGTACCAGAGCCAGCGGCCATCGGGCAGGCCGGTCATTCGGGCCTGTGCCGTGCCCCATGTCTCGGCGCCGGCCAGCGCCTCGGCCCGGGCGATGATCTGCGCAAAATCCGGTGTTTCGGCCATTTCGACCTTCAGCACGGTTGCTGCGCCATCGGCCCGGGCATAGCGTGTCCAGAGTTTGATGCTGCCGGGGCCGGGATCCCCCGACGCCACGCCGTGCGTGAAGCCGCTGCCGGCCCAGAGCCGTGCCAGCGCCGGACGGGCGGGAAGCAACAAGCCGGCGCCAGTGGCGGCAAGAAAGGCGCGACGATCGATGGCAGAGCGCATGGACGCAAAATCCCCTAGTGAGTCGATGTTCGATAGACGCGCAATGTGACAGGAAAAGGAAAGTTTGCCATGCCGCCCATGCGCCGCAAGTCCGATCTGCCGACCAAGGATTGCCAGGCCTGTGGGCGCCCGTTTGCCTGGCGAAAGAAATGGGCGCGCGACTGGGAAAACGTGCTCTATTGTTCGGATGCCTGCCGAACCGGCGCCTATTCCCGCGCCCGCGCAAATGGGGCAGACTGATTGCACGCCCATCCGGAGAGACTATCATGGCCACGCAGATGAAATCCGCCCCGTCCGTCAAGGATCAGGTCACGCCCGAGGAATGGGCGCTGCGCGTCGATCTGGCTGCCGCCTATCGGCTGGTCGCGCATCATGGCTGGGATGATCTCATCTTCACCCATTTGTCGGTGCGGGTGCCGGGGCCGGAGCATCACTTCCTCATCAACCCCTATAATCTGATGTTCGAGGAAATCACGGCGTCGAGCCTGGTCAAGATCGATGTCGAGGGCCATCCGGTCATCGAAACGCCCTATCTGACCAATCCGGCCGGCTTCACCATTCACAGCGCCATCCATATGGCGCGTGACGACGCCCATGCCGTCATCCACCTGCACACCCCGCATGGCCAGGCCGTGAGTGCGCAGGCCGAAGGGCTGATGCCGCTGACACAGACCGCCATGCTGATCCGAGACGAGCTGACTTATCATCACTATGAAGGCGTCGCGACCGACCTTGATGAGCGCGAACGTCTGGTCGAAGACCTTGGCCCGACCAAGACCGCGATGATCCTGCGCAACCATGGCACGCTGACCGTCGGCGAGACGGTGGGCGAGGCCTTCATCAAGATGTATTTCCTCGAACGCGCCTGCGAGGCGCAATGCCTGGCGCTGTCGGGCGGCGCCGAGCTTATCAACCATCCGCCGCAGGGCACACCGGAAAAAGCCGCCGGTCAGGGCCGAAATGGCCTGAAAGTGGTGGGAAACATGCTGGCCTGGCCGGCGCTGCTCCGCAAGCTCGACCGGATCGACCCAAGCTTCCGGGATTGACGCGGCGCGTCGGTCATCAAACCGGGCGAGAGCGTCGCCCGGCCTAGTCGTCGAAGCGGGCGAGCGAGTCGCCCGCCCAGGCAATCACTGCAATCCACAGCCAGCCGAACAGCATCAGCGTGCCGCCCGCCGGGGCCAGGGCCGCGACCCAGCGCGGTGCGCCCATCGCCAGCAGGTTGAGGTCCATGGCAAAGATGAAACTGCCGGCCGACACCATCCAGGCGCCGGTCTGCGCAACGCGCGACGAGCGCCACGCCAGCAGCGCGAACACGGCGGCGACATGGGGCAACTGGAACATCACCCCGGTCATGATCCAGTCGCGCGCTTGTGCATCATCAATGCCATGGGCCGCGAACGTGCCGAACGTCAGCGCCGTGACGGCATTGAGCGCGGCAAACACCGGCAGATAGCGCGGGCTGGGCATCAGTTGGTGCTCCGCAGCATTTCACGCGCCGTGATCACGCGCATGATCTGGTTGGTGCCTTCGAGGATCTGGTGGACGCGCAAGTCGCGGAAGATGCGTTCCACCGGATAATCCATGAGATAGCCATAGCCGCCGTGCAGTTGCAGCGCCCGGTCGGCAATCGCCATGCCGGTATCGGTGGCAAAGCGCTTGGCCATGGCGGCGAATTGCGTCTTGTCGGCGGCGCCCTCGCTGACCTTGATGGCGGCCTGATAGAGCAGCGCCCGTGCCGCAGCCAGCTCGGTCGCCATGTCGGCAAGCGTGAACTGGGTGGCCTGAAAATCCGATATCGCCTTGCCGAACTGCTGGCGCTGGCGGGTATAGGCCATGGCCTCGTCCAGCGCGCGCTGGCCGCCGCCCAGCGAACAGGCGCCGATATTGAGCCGGCCGCCGTCCAGTCCCGACATGGCGATGGCAAAGCCCTGGCCCTCGGCGCCGACCAGATTGCCGACCGGCACGCGCACCTCGTCGAAATTGACCTGTGCCGTGGGTTGCGAGCGCCAGCCCATCTTGCGTTCGGGCGCGCCGAACGACACGCCGGGCATGTCCTTTTCGATCACCAGGCAGGAAATGCCCTTGGGGCCATCGACTCCGGTGCGCACCATGGTGACGTAAAGGTCGTTGACACCGGCGCCGGAAATGAATGCCTTGGACCCGCTGACGACATAATGGTCCCCCCGCGAATCACTGGCCCGGACGGCGCGGGTCTTGAGCGCAGCAGCATCGGACCCCGACCCCGGCTCGGTCAGGCAATAGCTGGCAATCTTGTCCATGGTGACAAGGCCGGGCAGATATTTCGCCTTCAGCGCATCGTCGCCAAAGCAGTCGATCATCCATGCCGCCATGTTGTGGATGGAGATGAACGCGCTGGTCGATGGGCAGCCGTGCGCCATCGCCTCCATGATCAGCGCGGCCTCCAGCCGGCCCAGACCGATGCCGCCCGACGCCTCGGAGACATAAATGGCGCCGAAACCCAGCGCGGCTGCGGCCTGTACCGTGGCCTTGGGGTAGTGATGCTTTTCATCCCACTCCGCTGCAAACGGCGTGATCTGCTCGGCGGTGAATCGCCGTGCGGCCTCCTGGATGGCACGCTGGTCGTCGTTCAGGTCAAACTGGCTCATGCACCTGCCATAAGACGCAAATGCAGCGGGGTGAAGCATAACTGACGCCAAAGTCTGGCAATTGGGACGTGTTTGGGGCAAAGGCTCAAGATGACGCAGACTCTCCACGACATTGTCGACCAGTTGGTCACCATCCATGCGCAAGCGACGGCCTCGCTGCGCGCCGCGCTCAAGGCCTATATCGACGACGGCACCGAGCCTGATCCCAATGTCCGGGTCAGCGGCGACTGGGCCTATCCGGAATTGCGCCTGCAATATGACGGTATCGCCAGCACCGACCGGCCGATTCGCGCCTTTGCCCGGCTGACACGGCAAGGCAGCTATGCCAGCACCATCACGCGGCCGGCGCTATACCGCGCCTATCTCATCGAGCAGCTCGAATTGCTGATGGCCGATTACGAAGTAACCGTCAGCGTCGGGCGGTCCTCGGTCGAAATCCCATATCCCTATGTGCTGGACGGGGCGGCCGAGCTTCGGCTCGACAATGTCGCGGCGACCGATCTGGCGCGGCTGTTCCCGACCACCGAATTGTCGGTGATCGGCGATGAACTCGCCGATGGGCTGTGGGATGACGGGCTGGCCAACGAACGCCCGCTGGCGCTGTTCGACGGCCCGCGCACCGATTTTTCACTGGCGCGGCTCAAGCATTACACCGGCACCGAGCCGGCGGATTTCCAGCACTATATCCTGCTCACCAACTATCACCGCTATGTCGACGAATTCGTGCGCTGGGCCTGCACCAAATTGGGCACGGACGGTTATGACCGCCTGGCCTGCCCCGGCGGACTGGACATCTTTGCCGACGATCCGGCCGCCGACAAAGCGGCTGCGGACTTTGCCTGGCGCAAGAACCAGATGCCGGCCTGGCACCTCATCGGCCCCAATCGCACCGGCATCACGTTGGTCAACATCGGGGTCGGCCCGGCCAATGCCAAGACGATCTGCGATCACCTTGCCGTGCTGCGGCCCGAGGCGTGGTTGATGATCGGCCATTGCGGCGGCCTGCGGCCATCACAGGCCATCGGCGATTATGTGCTGGCCCATGCCTATCTGCGCGATGACCATGTGCTCGACGATGTGCTGCCGCCCGAAATTCCGGTGCCGGCGCTGTCCGAAGTGCAAAAGGCGTTGCAGGCTGCGACCGAAATGGTGACGGGCGCCAGCGGCGCCGCACTGAAGCCCCGTTTGCGCACCGGCACGGTGGTGACGACCGATGACCGCAACTGGGAACTGCGCTTTTCGCGTTCGGCACTGCGCTTCAACCAGTCGCGTGCCGTGGCCATCGACATGGAATCGGCGACGGTGGCGGCGCAGGGTTATCGGTTTCGCGTGCCCTATGGCACGTTGCTGTGCGTGTCCGACAAGCCGCTGCACGGCGAGATCAAGCTGCCGGGCCAGGCCAACCGTTTTTACGAAGGCGCGATTTCCGAACATTTGCAGATCGGCATCGAGGCGATGATGTTGCTGAGGGGCGAAGGGCAGGCGCTGCATTCGCGCAAGCTCAGGGCGTTCGACGAGCCGCCGTTCCGGTGAAGCGCGGCCAGCGCGCGGACTCGCGCAAAGCCAGCCAGCGAGGCGGCGCGCACCTGCGTGCCGAACCCGGCTGACGTCAGCTTGGGCTTTGCCCAAGCCCTTTCACTTCGCCTCGCAAGCCGTCACGCTGTCCCCGCTGCGCGGCAGCAGATGGAACCGCGTCTGCCGGCCATCGATGTAACGCACCGTATTGCCATCGAAATACGCATCTTCTTCCAGCCGGAACGACACGCTTTGCCCGCCCCATTCCGGCACCTTGGCGCGGGCCGCCAGCTCGATCGACCAGGCGGTATTGGCCCGCATCGGCCATTTGCCTTCCTCGCGCGGGCCCTGATTGTCCCACATGCCGATGGGCGTGCCGGCCGCATGGCCATGGTATCCGATGGGATGGGAATAGATTGTCGGCTCCAGCCCGGCGGCAATCGCCTTGGCCCGCGCCGCCGCCAGCACGTCATTGCCCGGCGCGCCGACCTTGAACGATGACGTCAGCGCGTCCTGCACGCCGTTTGCCGCCGCCAGCCCGGCCTTCAGGCCCGCCGGCGCATCGGTTTCGCCGGGTTTGAGGACATAGGCCATGTGCTGGGTATCGGTGTTGAGGCCCAGATAGCTGATGCCGAAATCGGTCCACAGCAAATCGCCCGGCTGGATGACCGTATCACCGTCCAGCGTCTTGTCGGCCCCCATGCGGGTGATGTTCACCGATGGCTGGAACCAGGTGCCGAGTTTCAGCCCCGCAATGCGCTCGCGGTACCACCAGACGACGTCCTTCGTGGTGGTCAGCCCCGGCGTGATGACCCTGTCCGACAACCCTTCGGCGATGATGGCATGGGCATTGCGCACGATGTCGGGATAGACTGCCATTTCGGCGGGAATGCGCGTCTCCAGCCAGCCGATTGCCAGCGCATCGGCCGGCACGATGCGCCCCCGCAATTTCGCCGGCAGCGCAGCCCGCAGGTCGTCATTCTGGCTGGCGGTCAAGCCATCGGCAAAGCTGTGCAGGCCCGACACATTCAGCGCGATCTTCTTCGGATTGCGTGCCGCGATGATGGCGGCGAGCCGCTGCCACTGGTCAGGCTCGGCATCCGGGTCCCAGGCCGGCGCGAACAGGCCGCCCAGACCGTAACGGCTGACAGTGAGGCGCTCCACACCCATTTGGCCGCCCCGGTCATGGAACACCAAAATGGTCCGCCGCCGCGCATGCATGGATTCGCCGTCCAGCATCGTGGCGACCACCGGGTCCTCCAGATATTCGCGCGCCACCAGCACCCACATATCGACGCCGTTTTCGCGCATCAGCGCCGGCACGATGGTATCCAGCCGCTCCTTCAGCCAGCGGTCCTCCAGCGCCGCGCGCTGCCGCAACGGCAGCACGGCCGGCATGCCCGGATCGGTGAGTTCGGTCTGGCAAAGCTGGGAGGTAGCAAGCAGCGCTGCAATCGTCAGGATCATGGGTTCCCCTTTTGGGCCAGCATAAGGAGAAATGCCCGGCAGGGAAGCGAGATCGGGCCTGCCTAGAACGCCAACTCCGCCAGCAGCGCCTTGCGTGCCGCCCAGGCCTGCGCCCACAAATCCGGGTTGCCGAGGTCATCCGGCCCGATGGCTTCTGGCCATTGCGCGGCGATCAGTGCCTCCAGCGCATCTGCCTTGGCGGCATCGAGCAGGAAGCGCGGATCGATGGTGGCGGGGTCGGCAACGACGCGCAGCCGCAGGCAGGCCGGGCCGCCGCCGTTGCGCATCGATTCGCGCACCTGGACATAATGCACGGCGCGGATCGGGCCGTTTCCTGCCACAAGCGTGTCCAGATACGCCTTCACCGGGGCGCAGTCGTGCGCTTCCATCGGCAGGATCAGCGCCATGGAGCCGTCCGGGACGGTGACCAACTGCGAATTGAACAGATAGGATCGGATGGCGTCGGAAAGGCTCACGGCGCTGGCCGGCACCTCGACGACGACGGCCTGCGGCATCATCCGCGCCAGATCGGCCTTCAGACCGTCCAGATCGGCAAAGGCGTGTTCGTGCGCGAACAGCACATGTTCATTGGCGACCGCGACCACGTCATTGTGAAAGGCGCCGGCATCGATGGCGGTCTGGCTTTGCGCGACGAACAACGTGCGAATCGGTGCAAGGCCGTGGCGGCGGGCGACGGCTTCGCTGGCGCGGCGGTTCTGCCGGGCGGGGAATTTGCCGCCCTCTTCACCATAGACGAAGATTTCCACGCCCGCCTCTCCGTGCCCGCCCGTCAACCGCATGTGGTTGGCAGCGCCTTCATCACCGAACGTGGCCGGCACGGCGGCGTGGACTGCGAACGCAGGGTGCGCAAACGCGATGCGCAACTGCGCCTCAGTGTCCGGGTGTTCGGTGCTGCGATGCGTCATGCGCGACAGGTTAGCGACCGACAGGTGCGCGCGGCCATCGGCGCAATCGGACGCGGGCGACACCGTGGCAGCATTGGCCGTCCACATGGATGATGCCGAACACGCCTGGGCAAACAAGCGCGGGTCGGCGCCATGCGCGGCTGCACAGACTTGCGCATCGCTGCCGGCAAAGCCGAGTTCGCGCAGCCAGGCCGTGTTCGGGCGCTCCAGCGGCAGCAAAAATCCCTGTGTCAGGCCAAGCGACATGGCAAAGCGCATCTTGGCCAGCCCCTGCAGCGCCGCATCGCGCGGGCGGCTGACGGCGCCGGCATTGGACTGGCTGGCAAGATTGCCGAAGCTGAGCGCGGCATAATTGTGCGTCGGGCCGATCAAGCCATCGAAGTTGATTTCGCGAATCATGCCGAGAGCCCTGTCGTGATGCTGCCTTCCGGGCGGTCGGCCTCAAGGCTGGCCACCGGCCATGCGGCGTAATCGGCAGCGTAATAGGCGCTGGGGCGGTGGTTGCCGGACAGGCCGATACCGCCGAACGGCGCGTTGGAAGCCGCGCCATTGGTCGGCCGGTTCCAGTTGACAACGCCGGCGCGGCTGGCCGCCCAGAATCGGTCGTACAGTGCGGCATCGCCGCCGATCAGGCCCGCCGAAAGCCCGAAGCGGGTGGCGTTGGCCGCTGCGATGGCGCTGTCCCAATCGGCCACGCGCGTCAGTTGCAGCACCGGCCCGAACAACTCGCTATCGGGCAGGGCGCCTATGCCGGTGACATCATACAGCGCCGGCAGCAGGAACGGCCGGTCGGCAACGCGGCGGGTGAGGGGCCGGATGGTGCGCGCGCCCCGCGCCCGCAGCGTTTCGACGCCGGCCACCAGGCCGTCTGCTGCGCGGTTGGCGATCACCGGCCCCATGAACGGCTGCGGCGCATCGAGCGGCGCGCCGACGATGATCCGGTCGATCAGCGCCGTGACGCGTTCAAGCAAAGGCCCCTCGGCGCCGTCCTGCACGATCAGCCGGCGCGCGCAGGTGCAGCGTTGGCCTGCCGAAAGATAGCCCGATTGCACGATCAGCGCGGCGGCAGCATCCAGCGCATCATCCGCCACATCCCAGACGATCAGCGGGTTGTTGCCGCCCATTTCCAGCGCGAGAATCTTGCCTGGCGTGTCGGCAAACTGCCGCGCCAGCGCCGCGCCGACATGCGCCGATCCCGTGAACAACAGTCCGTCGATATCTGCAGCAGCAAGATCGCGGCCCGTGTCGCCGCCGCCGTGCACCAGCGTCAGCACGCCGTCCGGCAGGCCGGCGGCGCGCCAGCAATCCGCCATGAAATCGGCCACCGCGGGCGTCAATTCCGATGGCTTGAAGACGATGGTGTTGCCCGCCAGCAGGGCCGGCACGATATGACCGTTGGGCAGGTGCGCCGGAAAATTATACGGGCCAAGCACCGCCAGCACGCCGTGCGGCTTGTGGCGCAGTACCTGCCGCACGCCCGCTGCTTCGCCGCTGCGCGATCCGGCGCGTTCGGCCTGGGCGACGATCGAGATATCGACCTTGGCGGCCACGCTGGCGACTTCGGTGCGGGTTTCCCACAGCGGCTTGCCGGTTTCGCGGGCGATGAGCGCGGCAAAATCCTCCGCCCTGCCCAGCACAGCGTCCTTGAAGGCGCGCACCACGGCAATGCGCGCATCCAGCGGCGTGTGCGCCCAGCCGGGCAGGGCGGCACGTGCGGCGGCCACAGCGGCGCCGACATCGCCGGGCGCGCCGGTCCAGATCACTTCGCCTGTGCAGGGGTCCGTGGAGACGAGTTCAAAATGCGACATGACGGATCATATCCCCCGGTTTGAGGCCCATGACTTCGGCCTCGCCGCGCGCCAACACACGGCCATCATCGCAAACATGCCCGATGAATGTCTGGAAATCGGTCAGCGCGCCGCTGGCGATCAACGCGCGCTGCGGGCTGGCCGGCGCGTCTTCGAGGCGCTCGATGGCCACGAGCCGCGAATCGCGGATGCTGCGGACCTGGTCGGTGCGGGCGGTCACGGTCGGCCCGCCGTCAAAGATGTCGACATAATTGTCATAGCTGAAGCCTTCGGTCATCAGCATGGCCAGCGCGGCGCGGCCGCTGGGGTGCGGCTGGCCGATGACACTGCGCGCCGCTTCGGGCAGCAGCGCGGTATAAATCGGGTGCTTGGGCATCAGATCGGCAATGAACTGGTTGCCGTGGCAGGCGTTGAACCGGTCGGCCTCGGGAAAGCCCATGCCGAAGAACTGCCGGCCCAGCGCATTCCAGAACGGCGAATCGCCGGCCTCGTCCAGCACGCCGCGCAATTCGGCCAGCAACTTGTCGCCGAAACGCGCGCGGTGCTGGGCAATGAACAGATAGCGTGCGCGGGCCAGCAGCCGCCCCAGCCCGCCCGTGCGCAGGTCGGGATGCAGGAACAGCCCGCCGACTTCGCTGGCGCCGTCATGGTCGGTCGTCAGGCTGAGAAACTGGATGGCAAAGCTGCGGCCCAATTTCTTGCTGGTCTGCGACAGGGTGCCGAGCTTGTAGGAAAAAAATGGCCATTCTGATCCGATGCGGCTGAACACCATGCCGCAGCCGCCGATGCGGCCACTGCCGACCTCTTCGAGCAGCAGGATATAAAGCTCGTCCTCGGGCGGCAGGCCATCAGCCCGCGCAAAGCTGGCGTCCGACCGGGCCAGGCGCTGCGCCAGCGCCTCGCGGTTTTGCGGCAGGTTGGTGAAACCGCCGCCGGTCATGTCGGCCAATGCCGATACGGCATCGAGGTCGCTGCCGCGCGCGGGCCGGATGCGCCAGCTCATCGTGTCCAGCCGTTCTGCGCAATGCGCATCAACAAAAGCGCCGACAGCCGGGCGCGTTCCTCAAGCGAATCGGCGCACAGAAATTCGTGCTCCGAATGAATGGCGCCGCCGCGCGGGCCGAGTGTGTCGACAACCGACAAGCCGGTGGCAGCCAGATTGTTGCCGTCGCAGACGCCGCCGGTGTCTCGCCAGGCAATATCGAGCCCGATCGCGGCGCCGCAATCCTTGACCAGTTCGAACAGCCGCCGTTGGTGATCGTCCATCGGCTTGGATGGCCGGGCAAAGCCGCCATGAAGATGGATGCCGACATCATGCGCTGCTGCAATGGCCGCGATGATCGTCGCAACATCGGCGCGGGCACGCGCTTCGGCCCCGGGCGTGCGCGGCCGCATGTTCCAGCGCAGCACGGCATGGTCCGGCACGATGTTGTTCGGCCCGCCGCCCTCGATCCGCGCCGGATTGACGGTCAGATCGTCGGCGACCAGCGCCGCCAGCCGCAGTGCCAGATCGGCGGCGGCGAGGATGGCGTTGCGGCCCTTTTCGGGTTCGCGCCCGGCATGGGCGGCGCGGCCGGTGATGATGGCGGAAAAATTGCCCGATCCGGGCCGCCCGCCCGCCAGCGTGCCGTCGGGCAGCGCCGGCTCATAGGTCAGGCCGAGGTGGCAGCGTGTGGCGGCCTGTGCCAGCAGCGGCGCCGATCCCAGAGAGGACACTTCCTCGTCGCTGTTCAGCACGACCTCCCAGCCGAGCTGCGCCGCAAAGGGCGAAGCCTCAAAAGCCGTCAGCGCCGCCAGCATGACGGAAATGCCGCCTTTCATGTCGGCAGTGCCGGGGCCGTTCAGCGTGTCGGCATTCAGCCAGCGGCAAGTCTGGAACGGATGATCGGCGGCGAACACCGTGTCCATATGCCCGGTCAGCAGCACGCGCACAGCGGCGTCGGGGCGTTTGACGATGTGCAGGTTATGGCCGTGGCGCAGCGCAATTTCCTGCCCGTCGGCGGCAATGACGGTGGCCGATGCCGGCTCTGCCAGTCGCGCGCTGCCGCCAAGCGGTGCAAATGCCTGCATCAACGTGTCGGCCATGGCGCCAAGGCCGTCCAGATTGCGGCTGCCGCTGTTCACGGCGCTCCAGGCCAGGATCTGATCGGTCATGGCGGCGCGGCGGCCCGTGATGGGCGCGAGAGCGGCGGCTTCGGCAGCCGACAAGGATGAGGAAACCGGGACCACGCATCAGCCATAACCGAGGCGGCCACGCGGCGCCAAGGCTATTTTGTGCGCCTCCGCACATTCGCTGACAAAATGTGAGATGTCACACTTGCAGCTTTCGCGCCTTGACCGATGGGCCAGTTCGTGGACATGACAGTGGTATTGCAGGGCGGGTAAACCTGTCCGCGAAAGCTGAAGGGGAATTTTTCTTGAGCAAGTGGCGTGTGAAGTCGCTCGATGCCATCATGGCAACGGCGGGAAAAAAATCGCTGACCCGGTCGCTGGGTGCGTTCCAGCTCACGATGCTGGGCATCGGCGGCATCATCGGCACCGGCATTTTCGTGCTGACCGCCGAAGCTGCGCAGCTCGCCGGGCCGGGCATGCTGATCAGCTTTGTGCTGTCGGCGCTGGTCTGCGGCCTTGCCGCGCTCTGCTATGCCGAACTGGCCGCGATGGTGCCGGTCTCCGGCTCTGCCTACACCTATAGCTACGCGACCTTCGGCGAAGTGCTGGCCTGGATCGTCGGCTGGGCGCTGGTACTCGAATATGCCGTTGCGGCCTCGGCGGTTGCGGTCGGCTGGTCCGGCTACATCGTCGGTGTTCTTGACAATTTTGCTGGTATCGAACTGCCGGCTGCGCTGGTGTCCGGGCCTTATGCCGGCGGCATCATCAACCTGCCAGCCGTGCTGATTGCGCTGGGCGTGACCTGGTTGCTCGTGGTCGGCACGAAGGAGAGCGCCACGGTCAATTCGGTGCTGGTCGTCGTCAAGGTGTCGGCGCTTGCCGCGTTCGTCGCGCTGGCGGTGCCTGCGGCGACAGCCGAAAACTTCACGCCGTTCCTGCCGCTGGGCGCAACGGGCGCCATTGGCGCGGCCTCGATCATTTTCTTTGCGTTTGTCGGATTTGACGCGGTGTCTACCGCCGCCGAAGAAACCAAGGACCCGCAGCGCAACATCCCGATCGGGCTGATTGCCAGCCTGGCAATCTGCACCGTGTTCTACATGCTTGTCGGTGCCGGTGTCATCGGCAGCTACGGCGCCCAGCCGGTGTTCGGTCCGGGTGGTGAAGCTCTGGCGCCGGGCTCATCCGAACTGGCCGCCCAGTGCAAGACCTTTGCCGAGGCGACCCTGCCGGTCGTCTGCTCCAACGAGGCGCTGGCCCATGTGCTGCGTGCCATCGGCCATCCCGGCGTCGGCAACGTGCTTGGCCTTGCTGCCGGCTTTGCCCTGCCGTCGGTGGTGCTGATGATGATGTTCGCCCAAACGCGGGTGTTCTTCGTCATGAGCCGCGACGGCCTGCTGCCGGCCGTGCTGTCCAAGGTCCATCCCAAGTACAAGACGCCGCATATCGTCACCATGATGACCGGTGCCGGCGTGGCGATTTCGGCGGCGTTCTTCCCGGTCGGCCAGCTGGCTTCGGTGTCCAACGGCGGGACCTTGTGCGCTTTCTTCTTCGTCAGCCTGGCGATCATGGTGCTGCGCCGCACCGACCCTGCCCGCGCCCGCAGCTTCCGCACGCCGGCCGTCTGGGTCGTGGCGCCGCTTGCTGCTGCCGGCTGCCTGCTGCTGTTCGGCTTCCTGAGCTGGGTGGCACAGGCGGTGTTCTTCGGCTGGGCGGCGCTGGGCCTGGTGTTCTACTTCTTCTACGGCCGCACGCGGTCCAACGAAGCGCGCGGCATCAGCGATCTCATCGATGTCGTGAAGGCGCCCGGCACCGAATAATCGGAACAACGCAAACAAAAGGCCCGGTCACCACGCGGTGACCGGGCCTTTTTAATGCGCCCAGATGACTGGCCGAGCTTAGCCGAGCCGCGCCCTGACCAGCGCCTTCAGGTCGGCTTCTGGCCGGGCGCCGTAATGGCTGATGACTTCGGCGGCCGCTATGCAGCCGATGCGGGCGCAATCGTCCAGCGGCCGGCCCTCGACCATCGCCGCCATGAAGCCGCCGGCGAACATGTCGCCGGCGCCGGTGCTGTCAACGACGCGGGCAACAACTTCGCCCGGCACTTCGGCGCGCAGGTCCTTGGCAATGACGATGGCGCCCTTTTCCGAGCGCGTAACGACGGTGATGCAGCTGTGCTTTGCCAGTTCGGCCATGGCGATTTCAAGGTCGTCGGTCTGGTACAGCGCCTTCACCTCATGCTCGTTGCCGAACATCAGATCGACATGGCCGGCCAGCAACGCCTGGAAATCGGCGCGGTGCCCCTCGACACAGAACACATCGGACAATGTCATGGCGACCTTGTTGCCGCGCGCGCGGGCCACTTCGATGGCGCGGCGCATGGCGGCGCGCGGCGCGGCGGGATCCCAAAGATAGCCTTCGAGATACAGGATGCCGGCGTCTGCGACCATCGCGGGGTCGAGATCGGCCTGCGACAGTTCCTGGCAGGCGCCAAGATAGGTGTTCATCGTGCGGTCGCCATCGGGCGTCACGACAATCAGGCAGCGGCCCGTCGGCGCGCCGGCCGTGGAGGCGGCAGTGTCGAACGCCACCCCGGCGGCGCGGATGTCGTGGGTAAAGACCCCGCCAAGCTGGTCGCCGGCCACGCGCCCGACAAAGGCCGTGCGCGCGCCCAGTGCCGCCATGCCGACCACGGTGTTGGCGGCCGACCCGCCGCTGATTTCGCGGCCGGGGCCCATGGCCGCATAAAGGGCATCGGCCTCGTCGGAGCCGATGAGCCGCATGCAGCCCTTTTCGATGCCGCGACCCGACAGGAATTCGGGTGTTTCGGTGGTGATGACATCGACAATGGCGTTGCCGATGGCAAGAATATCAAAACGCTGGGCCATGCTGGTTCCTGACGGGAAAGATGGCGCCTGTTAGGCTGTCACCCGCGGCGTTACAATATGCCGCCGCCCATCATCAGGCGAAAGGCGCCGATGGCAATGACTGCCAGATTGAGGTTGCGCCCGCCATTGCTGCTCGACATCGCGCCAAGGCCCAGCCCGACCATGGCCATCGGGATGATCACCCAGTTCGCCCAGCCCAAGAAGGGCAGGAATGCAAAGACGCCGAGAAACAGCGCGCCAAGGCCGATGAGCAGCGAGAAGATGTTCAACATGGGATGGATATGGGCATGGCCGAAGCTGCGACAAGAGGGAGCGGCCGGGAATCCGGCTTGCGAGGGCGCACAATCCGGTTTACGTAAACGTCAACCATTGCAGGGAGAGTCGCATGGATCTGAATTTCAGCCCCGAAGATGTTGCCTTTCGTGACGAAGTGCGCACGTTCATCAACGATCATTATCCGGCCTATCTGAACGAAAAGATTCATGAGGGCGAGGAAATGGCCAAGGAAGATTTCCTGTCCTGGCACAAGGTGCTCCACGCCAAGGGCTGGATCGTGCCCGCATGGCCCGTTGCCTATGGCGGCACCGGCTGGACCCCCGTGCAGCGTTACATCTGGTCCGAAGAAACCGCCCGTGCCGATTGCGTGCGCCTGATGCCGTTCGGCCTGTCGATGGTCGGCCCGGTCATCTACACCTTTGGCACGCCCGAGCAGAAATCGCGCTTCCTGCCGCGCATCCTGTCCGGCGAGGATTGGTGGTGCCAGGGCTATTCGGAGCCGGGTTCGGGTTCGGATCTGGCCTCGCTGCGCACCCGCGCCGAGCGTTTCACCGGCGATGACGGCAAGGAATATTACCGCGTCAACGGCCAGAAGACGTGGACGACCATGGCGCAGCACGCCGATTGGGGCTTTTTCCTCGTCCGCACCGACACGACCGTCAAGGCGCAGGAAGGCATCTCGTTCCTGCTCATCGACATGAAGTCGCCCGGTATCACCGTGCGCCCGATCATCACGCTGGGCGGCGAGCATGAAGTCAACGAAGTCTGGCTGGAAGACGTCATCGTCCCCGTCGATCAGCGTATCTTCGAGGAAAACAAGGGCTGGACCTGCGCCAAGTTCCTGCTTGCGCATGAACGCACCGGCATCGCCGGCGTCGCCGCCTCCAAACGCGGCGTCGAGCGTATCAAGGATGTCGCCCGCGCCACTGCCGATGGCGAAACCGCACTGATGGCCAACCCGTTCTTCAAGCGCAAGATTTCCGAGCTTGAGGTTGATCTGGCGGCGCTGGAATATACCGAACTGCGCACGCTGGCCGGCGAAAGCTCCGGCAAGGGTCCGGGTCCGGAATCGTCCTTGCTCAAGATCAAGGGCACCGAAATCCAGCAGCGGCTGACGGAACTCGCGCTTGAGGCCGCCGGTGTCTATGGCGCGCCCTATTTCCGCAGCTTCGGCGAGGGCGACAATGCCTTTGCCGTCGGCCCGGAAAGCGCGCGCCGCACGGCACCGGTGTATTTCAACATGCGCAAGACCAGCATCTATGGCGGGTCCAACGAAATCCAGCGCAACATCATCGCAAAGATGGTGCTGGGTCTTTGACACGATAATCATGGCACCGGCGCCGGCTTTCGGGCTGGCGCCGGGGCCATGCGCCTGAATTGGGGACGGACGATGGATTTCAACTACACCGAAGTGCAGACCATGCTGCGCGACACGCTTTCGCGCTACCTGGCTGACACGTACAATTTCGACACGCGCCAGAAGGCCGTTGCCACCGGCAAGGGCTGGAATCCGGCCGTGTGGCAGGCCTTTGCCGAAGAACTCGGCATTCTGGGCGCACCTTTCAGCGAGGACCATGGCGGTCTTGGCGGCGGCGCCGTCGAGAACATGATTGTCATGGAAGAAATGGGCCGCGCCATCGTGCTCGAACCCTATCTGTCCACGGTCGTCATCGGCGGCGGCGCGCTCAAGGCGGTCGGCGGCGCAGTGGCCGATGCCCATATCCCCGGCATCATCGCCGGCACGACGCGCATCGCGCTTGCCGCCTATGAACCCCAGAGCCGCTGGGCGCTGCATGACCTGACGACAACGCTCAAGGGCGGCGTGCTGAATGGCCAGAAGGCCGTGGTCGAGGGCGCGGCCCATGCCACGCACCTGCTCGTCACGGCACGCAGCAGCGGCGGCCAGCGCGATGCCGGCGGCGTGACGTTGCTGCTCATCCCGGCCGATCTGCCCGGCATCACCCGCCGCGACTATCTGACCGTCCATGGCAGCAGCGCGTCGGAAGTGTATTTCGAGAATGTCGCCATCGGCGCCGACCATGTGCTCGGCGCTGCCGATGCCGGCCTCGCGATCGTCGACCAGGTCGTGGACGAAGCCACGGCTGCCGCCTGTGCCGAGGCCTGCGGCGTGTTGCGCGTCATGCACGCCACCACGCTGGACTATGCCAAGCAGCGCAAGCAGTTCGGCAAGGCCATCGGCGATTTCCAGGTCATCCAGCACCGGTTGGTGGACATGTTCATGGAAGTCGAACAGTCGGTGTCGATCACGCTGATGGCGACGCTGAAACTCGATACTGCCGAACGTGCTGCTGCGGTGTCCATGGCCAAGGCCAAGGTCAGCAAGGGCGCGCGTTTCGTCGGCCAGAACGCCGTCCAGATCCATGGCGGCATCGGCATCACCCAGGAACTGGCCGTCGGCCATTTCTTCAAGCGGGCGACCCTGTTGGAAAACCAGTTCGGCAGCGCCGACCATCATCTGGCGCGCTATGAAGCCCTGACGATGTAAGCTGCGGGGCGGGCTGTCCGGCCCGCCCCCTTCACGGCGTCACCAGCGGGAAATCGGCCTTTGGCGGCTGGAACAGCGTCATGAACCGCTGAAGCACGGCGATATCGCCTTCGATCTTGAGCGTGCCTGCCGTGATGAGGTCGATGGCCTTGACCTGGCCGCCGATCATCCCCAGCAGCGCGCGGCGCGGCAGGGTCATCGTCGCATTCGCTGCATCGCTGACACCGAGTTCGTGCAACATCACGCCATTGCCTATGGTCACGAGATGGCGCTCGTTCACGTCGGGAATGACGAAAGCGATGGTCATCGGCGCCAGTGCCTTTTCGGGCAGGACACGCACGCTCATCGAATCGAGCAGGTTGGATACGGTGAGGTTGGCGGCGATGCCGCCCGCGCTGCTGCCGCCAACGCCCGGCTTGACGCCTGAGCGCAATTCAAGCGCGCCGCTCAGGTAAAAATCCCGCCACGGTGCGGCTTCGGCACGAAACGCCAGTTGCTCCAGCCCCTGTGCCAATTGCGCCTTGGCGGCCGCATTGTCCGGCTGCGACCGCACCAGATGCCCCAGCAAGGTCACGGCCCAACGGTCATCACCCTTGGCGGCAGCAGCGCGCGCCAGCCGCAGCACTTTCTTGCCGCCGCCCATCGCAGCCACATATCGCACCGCCGCATCGCCGCGCGGCAGCGGATCGAGCATGACCGGATCACCGTCGAATGCGCCCAGATAACGCTGATAGACTGCGCGCGCGTTGAATTTCAGGCTGCCGTAATTGGGCCGGTTGAACCAGGCGCGGGCCAAGGGCTGCGGCAAGCGAATGGCCTCGCCGATCTCCACGGCATTCATGCCCTGGTTCATCATCCGCACGCTTTCGTTGTGCACGAACGTATAGGCCTGCGCGTGCTTGAACAAATAGTCTGACACTTCGCCCCGGCCCCAGCGCGGCCAGAAATGCGAGGTGAACACCACATCCGTCTGCCCGCCATACAGCCGCCGCGCCTGCAACAAATACTCGGCCCAGCCCTTGGCATCGCGCACCAGCGCGCCGCGCGGGGTCAGCAGGTTATGCATGGCGCCATTGGCGTTTTCGGCCATGCAAAGCGCGTTCATGTCGGGCAGGAACAGGTTCATTTCCGCCGGCGCCTCGGTGTTTGGCGTCAACTGGAACACCATGCGCACGCCATCGATAGTGCGCGTGTCGCCCGTCGCGGTGATGCTGTCGTTCGGCGGCAACAGGCCGATCTGGCCGGCGGTGCGTGCCGGGCCAAGCCCTGCCGACACATGCCCCAACGGCCCGCGCGGCAGCAGCGCGCCGAACATATAGGTGGCGCGGCGGAGCATGGCTGGCCCGGCGATGACATTTTCCGACACCGCATGGTCCATGAAACCCTCGGGCGCGATGACGCGCACCTTGCCGCTGGCCACGTCTGCTGCACTCACAACGCCCGGCGCGCCGCCGAAATGATCGGCGTGGCTATGGGTGTAGATCACGGCCATCACCGGGCGCCGGCCAAGTTTTTCGGTGACAAGCTGCATTGCGGCGCGCGCCGCTTCGGCGGTGGTCAACGGGTCGATGATGATCCAGCCGGTGGTGCCGGCAATCACCGTCATGTTTGACAGGTCGAATCCGCGCACCTGCCAGATGCCATCGCGTACCTTGAACAGGCCGTGCCGCGCCAGCAGCGTCGCATTGCGCCACAGGCTGGGGTTGACTGTGTCCGGCGCCGGGCCGTTGAACTGTGCGTCTTCGGACAGGTCGCGCACCACCGTGCCGGCGGCGTCGCGGATCAGCGGGTCGGCAAGCGTGCCGACAAAACCGCGCGCGGCAAAGTCGAAATCCTGAGTGTCGCCCCAGTTCAGCGTCGCCGACAATGCGGCGTTGTCGGCCTTGACGGCTGGGCTGGCCAACGGCGGAGCCGCCGCGTTTTTGGTTGGCGGCGGAGCCGCAAGCGCCGGCGCTGCAAGCAGCAGGAAAAGCGGCAGGGTGCGTGTCATCATGCCTTAAGGCTACGCCCATCGCGGCGCGCCTGTCACCTGCGCAAATCCGTCAGTGCATGCGCACGATCAGGCTCTGGCTGGCGGTGGCCATCAGCGTGCCGTCCTGCGCGAACAGATGCAGCCGGCCATGGGCGAAACCATCGAATGTGGCATGGATGCGGATATCGGCCAGCACCCAATCGGTGGGCACGATACGGACAAAGCGGATGGTGTTGTCGAGGCTGTTGCCGCCGGCGTTGGCCCCCAGCGCATTGCCGACGCCCGACGGCAGGAAATCCGCCATCACCGCCAGCAATTGCCGGTCGATGGGCACGCCGGGGTCGCGGTGGCGGACCCATAGCTGCCCGATGCCGTCCGGGCTGGGCCCGGCGGTGCCGCGGTCATTGCCGAAACTGCCATGCGCCACGCGCCGTTCGAAAAGGCTGTTGAGGTCGTCCGGATCGCGCGCCCAGCGCAGCAGCATTTCCGGGCAATCGGCTGGCGGCGGCACATCGGGCATCACCGACCATTGCGCCGCCGGCGAATCCGGCCGCGAGCCCAGCGCCGCATTGACCGTGATGATTTCCTGGTCGCCAAGCCGGGTGATGACGCGCGCCTGGCTGTTGTATTTGCCGGTTACCGGCACGGTGACATGCAGGTCGAGCACCGACCCCGGCCGGGCATAGGACAGATACTGCGCCGCCGCCCAGATGGTTGTGCGTCCGGTGGCAGCCTCGACGGCAGCCAGGGCGCTGGCAAGGCCGACGCCGCCGAACATGAACAGGTCGCCGATTCGCCCGACACACAGGTCCTTGGTCAGGGAAAGGCGGAAATGGCCCGGCGCACCGCCGGCAACGATCGGGATCATGCGGCGTCGATAAAGGCCCGGATGCGATCCGTGAAGGCCGGATCGGCAGACGCGGAAATTGGTGCCGGCGGCGCTGCGACATCGGCGAGCAGGGCCGACACGCGGGCCATCAGATCATCGGCACTGTCCGCCACGAACAGGCCCGGCCGCGTGCCGATGTGGCGGGCCGTGGCCAATTGGTGGTCGGTGTTGTGCTCGCCATGGCTTTTGAGGCGCGGCAGCATCAGGATGGGCTTGCCGGCCTCGATGGCCGAAATGATCGACCCCATGCCGCAATGCGCGACGAACAGCCTGGCGCCGGCCACGTGGGCGCGATATTCGGACAGCGGCAGCTTGCGCACGAATGTCGCATGGCGCGGTTCATAACTGCCGCGCCCGATCTGGATTTCCACCGGCATGTCGGGGTTGGCCGCCGCCCAATCATCCATGGCGCGGCACAGCCGGTCGAACGGCATCATCGATCCGACCGAGACGAAAACGCCGTTCACAGCACGCTGCCCCAATGTTCGACGGGGCCAGATGCCAGATGCGGCCATTGTGTCACCACCTGGGTGACGATGCGCCCGGCCTGCGCGCCCGATCCTGACAGCACTTCGGAATTGGCGATGCTGTCCACCCACAACGATTTGACACCAAAGGGCCGGGCCAGCAGGCAGGCGATCAGCGGCGGCAGTGCGCCAGTGGTGATGATGACATGCGGGCGGACCTTGAGCAGGATGCGCGCCAGATCGAACGCCGTCAGCGGGATGCGCCACCAATCGGCGCGCGACACATCGCGGAAGGTGTGGAATGCCGCGCCTTCGACATCGACCGCCACGCTGGGATCGACGGTGGCATAGCTGACGTCATGGCCGGCCCAAGCGGCGCGCAGGCGTAGCAACTGGACGAAATGGCCACCCCCCGACGCGATGGCAAGAACGCGTTTTGGCAAATCCGATACTCCATGGCCCGCGCGTCTCTTGGCCGCGCTCCGTGCTGCCCGTCAAGCCGCAGCAGCCAAACCGGACATTGCCTCCATGGCCAGCGCATAGCTGCGGCGCCGGTCGTCATGGCCGTGCAAGATGTTGACCAGCATGATTTCGCCTGCCCCGTATTCGGCCGCCGCCTGCGTCAGCCCGGCGCGCACCGTCTCCGGGCTGCCGGCGACAACGCGGCGGCCCGCCCGCAGCCGTTCCAGTTCCGGCCTGTCGGCGAGCCAGGCAATGGCCGTGTCCGGATCGGGCACTGCGATGGACTGGCCCGTCATCAGATGCGCGAACATCATGCGTGCCGGCGCCGCCAGCCGCTCGGCTGCCGCATCGGTTTCGGCACATACCGTCCAGATTGCCGCCATGACCTGCGGTGCATCGCCGGCACGGCGCGGCTGAAACTGGCTGCGATAGGCCGCAGCAATGTCGCCGCCGCGCGCACTGATGAAATCGGCAAAGCAATATGGCAGGCCAAGGTCGCAAGCGACGGTGGCGGAATCGGGCGACGACCCCAGCACCCATGGTTCGGGCGCGTGCGGCAGGCCGGGCAAAGTGGCGGAAAGGGCCGCAAACGGATGCCCGGCGGGCAGTGTGTTTTCGAGATAGCCCAGCAATTCGGCCAGCTGCTGGGGAAACACATTGGGGGCGTGCTGGCGCCGGTCCTGCTGCAACGCGATGGCGGTGCGCTGGTCACTGCCCGGCGCCCGGCCCAGCCCCAGATCGATGCGGCCGGGATACAGCCCGGCTAGCTGGCTGAACTGTTCGGCGACTTTCAGGGGCGAATAATGCGGCAGCATGACCCCGCCCGACCCGATCCGCATGGTCCGTGTGGCGGCCGCCACCGCTGCGATGAGGATTTCAGGCGCGCTGCCAGCCAGCGCCGGCGAGGCATGATGTTCGGCAAGCCAGTAGCGGTGATAGCCAAGCGCTTCGCAGTGGCGGGCAAGATCGAGCGAATTGGCGAGCGCCTGCGCCGGCGTCATGCCCACAGCGATCGGCGTCTGGTCGAGCACCGACAGCGTCAGCATCACCATGGCAGGCGCAGCCGCTTGCGGATTTGCCGCGACGGCAGCACGCCGATAATGGCGCGGCGCTCGGCCTCGGTGGCCAGCGGCCAGTGCATGATTTCGTCGATGGTGCGGCGGCAGCCTTCGCACCAGCCGCTGCGGGCGTCGATGTTGCAGACATTGATGCACGGCGAGCGAACGGGCTGATCGTCCAGAATCATGGAATCTGGCGCCCCCAGCCGGCGCGGATGACGAGATAGAGCAACAGCCCCGTCGGCCCGGCCACGAACGTCAGCGCCAGGCATGGCAGCAGCGCCAGATGCGGCACCCGCGCCGCATCGGCATTCTCCGTCTCCCAGGTGCCGACGAACAGGTCGAACACCAGGTAATGCACCCAGCCTGCGAGCAGCGCCTGCGGGCTTGAGAGCAGCAGCCGCACGCCTTCGAGCGTGGAGAACCCGGCACCTGCGGGCGGTCCTTCGCCGGCCAGCCCGGCCACCAGCAAACTGACATACAGTCCGGCCAGCGTGGCTGCGACCAGCCGCGCCAGCAGCACGCACAGCCGGCGGTTGAGCGGCGCCAGCACCAGCAGTAGCCAGCCCGGCAGCACAAAGGCGCTGGCCAGCGAAAACAGGCGTTCGGGATCCAGGGGGAAATCCATGTGCCTGACGCTGGTGCGCGGCGCGTCATGAGTCAAGCGCCGCAGTGCGCGTCGCGGCCCGAGTCAAGCGCCGCAGTGCGTGATCACTCCCGGTCGCGTTCCGGCATATACTCGCCTTCGGCGCGGTCGACGAACTTGGTGATGGTCTTGTGGAAGGTCAGCGCCACCGTTCCGGTCGAGCCATGGCGCTGCTTGGCGATGATCAGTTCTGCCAGGCCAAAGACCTTTTCGGCCTTTTCGCGCCATTTCAGATGCTTGTCGGCTTCCTCCGGGTCGGGCTGTTTCAGCGAGTGATAATATTCCTCGCGATACACGAACATGACGATATCGGAATCCTGCTCGATGGTGCCGGATTCGCGCAAGTCGACAATTGCGGCCGCTTGTCCTCGCGTGCTTCGACAGCACGGCTGAGCTGCGAAAGCGCCAGCACCGGCACCTGCAATTCCTTGGCCAAGGTCTTGAGACCCCGAGTGATTTCCGAAATTTCCTGCACGCGGTTTTCAGATCCGCCGGCGCGGCTGCCCGTCAGCAATTGCAGGTAATCGACCACGATGAGGCCAATCTTGTGCTGACGCTTCAGCCGGCGCGCGCGGGTACGCAGCGCGGCGATGGAAATGCCCGGCGTGTCGTCGATGAACAGCGGCAGCCCCGACAGATCGCCGGCGGCGCGGGCCAGGCGCTGGAATTCGTCATGGCTGATCTTGCCCATGCGCAGCGCCTCGGAACTGACATTGGACTGTTCCGCCAGCACACGGGTGGCGAGCTGGTCCGACGACATTTCCAGGCTGAAAAACGCCACCGGCGCGCCGCTGGTTTTTTCGGGATCGACGCCGCGTGCCACGTCCTGGACATGGCGCATGGCGCAGGCAAAGGCGATGTTGGTCGCCAGCGCGGTCTTGCCCATCGCCGGGCGCCCGGCAAGGATGATGAGATCGGATTTGTGCAAGCCGCCGATCTTTTCGTTCAGCGCGGTCAGGCCGGTGGTGTATCCCGACAAATGCCCGCCCGATTTCATGGCGCGGTCGGCCATGTCGATGGCCTCGCGCGTCGCTTGGCCAAAGGTTTTGACACTGCCTGACACTTCGCCGGCCTCGGCCACTTTATACAGCGCCATTTCGGCCGTCTCGATCTGGGTCAGCGGCGAGACATCTTCGCTGGTGTCGGCCGCGTTGCTGGCCATGTCGCGGCCGACCTTGATCAACTCGCGCAGCAGCGCCAGGTCATAGATCTGCTGGGCAAAATCGCGCGCCGCCAGCAACGCCGCGCTGTTTTGCGTCAGCGTCGCCAGATAGGCCGGGCCGCCCAATTCGAGCATGGCGGGATCGGCGTCGAACATCGGTTTCAGTGTCACTGGCGTCGCCGCCATGCGCCGGTCCGACAGTTTCAATATCGCTTCATAGATGCGGCCATGCAGGTCCTGCGAGAAATGCTGCGGGCCGAGCCGCATCATCACATCCTCGACCAGCCGGTTGTCGATCATCAGCGCGCCGAGCAACGCGGCTTCGGCTTCGATGTTCTGCGGCAGGACAAAGGGCACGGCGGGCGTTTCGATGACGCGCAAGGAGGGATTGGAAGCCATCGCGCTGTCATCGCGCGGGCGCGCCGCCGGGGCAAGCCGGACCAGCGAAAAAGCATCGGGGCAAGTCTGTGCATATGTCCGGGATGAATTGCGGACGCAGCGGTTGCGGCCAGTCAGGCCGTGACAATTGCCGCTGCCACCGCTAAGCCGCGCCCGTGAACAGCCCCGACCGCCCCCAATCGAACCAGGCCCGTTCGGCCGCGCGCCTCGCTGCCGTGCAGGCGCTGTACCAGCGCGAAATGGGCGGCGATGCCGTGCCCAAGCTGCTGACCGAATTCCACCGTCACCGGCTGGGTCAGGAAATCGAGGGCGCCGATTATGCCGATGCCGACCAGCCGTTCTTCGATGATCTGGTGACCGGCGTTGCCGCGCGCCAGGATGAACTCGATGCGCTCATTTCGGGCGCGCTGGCCGCTGGCTGGGCGCTGGACCGGCTCGATCGGCCGATGCGGGCGATCCTGCGCGCGGCCTGTTACGAACTTGTCGCCCGCGCCGATGTGCCGGCCGCGACCGTCATCAATGAATATGTCGATGTCGCCCATGCCTTTCACGCGGAAAAGGAAGCGCGCTTCGCCAATGGCCTGCTCGACGCCGTGGCGCGCAAGGTGCGCGGCTGAATGGCGGGTGCTCGGGGCTTTGAACGCGGCTTCATCGCCGATGTTCTGGCCCCCCTTGCCTCCGACCCGGTCGCGCGCGGCTTGACCGACGATGCAGCCGTCTGGACACCGCCATTGGGCCGCGATCTGGTGTTCACGCATGACGTGCTGGCCGCCGGCGTGCATTTTCTTGGGCAGGATCCCCCCGGCGACATCGCCTGGAAACTGCTGGCGGTGAACCTGTCCGATCTGGCCGCGATGGCCGCGCAGCCGGTCGGCGTGCTGATGGGTCTGGGGCTTTCGGCGGCGCAGGACGAGGCGTGGCGTGCGGATTTTGCCGCTGGGCTGGGCCGGGCGCTGGTGCATTTCGGCGTGGCGCTATGGGGCGGCGACACGGTGACGGGGCTGGACCGCGCAGTCATCGGCCTGACGGCGATCGGGACGCTGCTGCCGGGCGCGGCGACGGGCCGGGACGGGGCGCGGCCGGGCGACGGCCTGTATGTGTCGGGCACCATCGGCGACGCCGGGCTGGGACTGGCAATGGCGCAAGGCACACTGAAGGCCGAGACGGCGCTGCTCAAACGCTACCGCCTGCCGATGCCGCGCGTTGCTTTGGGGCGGGTGCTGGCCGGCTGCGCCACGGCCTGCATGGATGTGTCCGACGGACTGCTCATAGACGCGCAGCGACTGGCGGCGGCGAGCGGCGTGGCCATCGAAATCGACCTTGCCGCCATGCCGGTATCGGATGCGGCGCGGCGCATTGCCGGCGATGACGACGCTGGGCGGTTGCGGCTGGCGACCAGCGGTGATGATTATGAGCTCCTGTTCACCGCCCCGCCGGGGTTCGATGCCGATGCCGCCGCGCTGTCCGGCAAGGTTGCGGTGACGCGCATCGGCACGGTGTCAGCAGGCATGGGCTTGCATCTGACCGGCCAGGCCGGGCCGATCGCCTTGCCCGCCCGGCTGGGCTGGGAGCATTAGCGCACCAGTTCCGCCACCAGCGTGCGCAGCGCGGGCACCAACCCGTCCACTTCGGCAGGAGTCGTGAACAGCGACGGTGTCACCCGCACACAGGTGCCGTCCGCCAGCCCGGCCCGGTGCACGGTCATGATGCCGAACCGGTCCAGCAGCGCGTCGGTGATTGCGATATTGTCCGCCGTGCTGGTGCGCCCACCGATACGAAACGAGGTGATGGCACCGTGCAGGCGCGCGTCATCGGGCAGCAGAATCTCCAGCCCCGGCAGCCCCCGCAACGGCTCTACCCAGCGGTTCCGCAGATACTGCAACCGCGCCAGCTTGGCGGCGCGCGGCAGGCCAGCCTGAAAATCCAGCGCCGCCGGAATCGTCAGCTGCGCCGAATAATCCACCGTGCCCTGATGGACGCGGGCCTGGGTGTCGTCGGGCCTGGCGTCCGGCTCGGCCGGCGATGGCGCAATCGCGTCGGTGCGGCCCTTGCGGATCCAGATGGCAGCGGCGCCCAGCGGCGCGCCGACCCATTTGTGAAAGTTCATGCCGACGAAATCGGCACCGAACTCGGGAATCGCGAACGGCAGCTGGTAAAAGCTTTGTGCCGCATCGACGATGACCGCGATGCCGCGCGCCTTGGCCAATGCAGCTATCTCGGCCACTGGCAGCACCAGGCCGCTGCGGTGGCTGATATGCGTCAGCAGCACGAGTTTGAGGCCGGGGTTGGCAGCAAAGGCCTGTTCATAGGCCGCGATGGCGGTTTCGTGCGTGGGCGCGCGCGGCAGGCTGATCTTGATGGCCAGCGCGCCCCGGCTGCGCGCGAGATTCACCATGCAGCCCTGCATCGCTTCATAATCGGTGTCGGAATACAAAATGCGGTCACCGGCACCCACGTCGCGGAACTGGCTGATCAGCGCCGACAGGCCTTCGGCGGCATTGCGGCACATGCCGATTTCCTCCGGCAGCACGCCCATGGCGGCGGCGGCGCGGTCGCGGACGATGGCCTGGTCCTTGACCATGGCGCGGCGGGCGTACCAGCTGGAATCGCGGTTCAGCCGTTCGAGAATGGCCCTGTGCGCATCACGCACCGGGCTGGCCATGTTGCCCCAATAGCCATTTTCAAGCTGGGTGATGGCCCGGGTGACCGGATACAGCGCAGCAATGTGCGCCCAGCCGACTTCGTCATCGGGCGCTGGCGGCATGGTGGGCATTCCGGCCGCTTTTGCCGCGCCGGCCATCACCGCCGTGCCCAAAAACACCATTCGCCTGTCGAGTTCCGTCACCATCGCCTCCTGTATGTGCGTGGCGATGCCACCAATCGCCTTGCCTTGTGCCGGATGCCTCGCCATGGTGCGGCGCATTGACCGGCTCCGGGCAAATCATGGGGTCAACAGAGAGCCGGCACAACAGGGAAGGAAAAAGATGGATATCGTTTTGATCGCCATCCTGTGCGGTCTGGCTGCCGTTGCGTACGGCATCGTCACCTCGCGTCAGGTGTTGGCTGCGTCGCCGGGCAATGCCCGCATGCAGGAAATCGCGCATGCCATCCAGATCGGCGCCAATGCCTATCTCAACAAGCAGTACACGGCCATCGGCATCGTCGGCGTCATCGTTGCGGTTCTGGTTGCGGTGTTCCTTGGGGTCATCCCCGCCGTGGCTTTCGTGCTTGGTGCCGTGCTTTCGGGCGCCACTGGCTTCATAGGCATGAACATTTCCGTGCGCGCCAACGTCCGCACCGCCGAGGCTGCGCGCCAGTCTTTGCAGGCCGGCTTGACCATGGCGTTCCGCTCGGGCGCCGTCACCGGCATGCTTGTTGCCGGCCTTGCGCTGCTCGCCATCGCCGGTCTGTTCTATGCGCTGCTGTCCTCCGGCCTCGCGCCGACGGACCGGCAGGTCATCAACGCACTTGTCGCCTTGTCGTTCGGTGCCTCGCTGATCTCGATCTTTGCCCGCCTTGGCGGCGGCATCTTCACCAAGGCTGCCGACGTCGGCGCCGACATGGTCGGCAAGAACGAACTGGGCTTTGACGAAGATGATGACCGCAACCCTGGTGTCATTGCCGACAACGTCGGTGACAATGTCGGCGATTGCGCTGGCATGGCGGCCGATCTGTTCGAAACCTATGTGGTGACCATCGGTGCGACCATGGTGCTGGTCGCCCTGCTGATTGCCGGCGCCGATGCTGCCAAGTTGATGACCTTGCCGCTGCTCGCATGCGGCGTGTGCATCATCACCTCGATCATCGGCACCTATTTCGTCCGCCTCGGCGGCGGTTCGATCATGGGCGCGCTCTACAAGGGCTTGCTCGTCACCGGGCTGTTGTCGGTGCCGGCGCTCTGGTTCGCCACGGCCGCGATCTTCCCCGACATGAACGCCGTCATCGGCGCTGATGCTGCCACTGTCGCAGCGCAGGGCCGGAGTGCCGTCACGGTTGCCGGCGTCATCGGAGGCTTCACGGGGCGTGAGCTGTTCTACTGCATGCTCGTCGGCCTGTTGGTCACCGCGCTGATCGTCTGGATCACCGAATATTACACTGGCACCGAGTACCGCCCGGTGCAGTCGATCGCCAAGGCGTCGGATTCGGGCCATGGCACCAACGTCATCCAGGGTCTTGCCGTGTCGATGGAATCGACCGCGCTGCCGACGCTGGTGATCGTTGGCGGCATCATCGCCACCTACAAGCTGGGCGGGCTGATCGGCATCGCCTTTGCCGCCACTGCCATGCTGGCACTGGCCGGCATGATCGTGGCGCTTGATGCCTATGGGCCTGTCACCGACAATGCCGGCGGCATTGCCGAAATGGCCGGTCTCGATGGCGAAGTGCGCCAGCGCACCGATGCGCTCGATGCCGTGGGCAACACCACCAAGGCCGTCACCAAGGGCTATGCCATCGGCTCGGCCGGCCTTGCCGCGCTGGTGCTGTTCGCGACCTACACCGAGGATCTGTCGCAGTTCTTCAGCACTGTGACCGTCGATTTCTCGCTGTCCAACCCCTATGTCGTCGTCGGGCTGCTGATCGGTGCCTTGCTGCCCAACCTGTTCGGCGGCATGGCGATGACGGCGGTTGGCCGCACGGCGCAGGCCGTGGCGCAGGACATTCGTGCCCAGTTCCGTGAAAACCCCGGCATCGCCACCCGCGAAGTAAAGCCCGACTATGCCCGCACCGTCGGTCTGGTCACGGCTGGCGCCATCAAGGAAATGATCGTGCCGTCGCTGCTGCCGGTGCTGGCGCCGATCGTGGTGTATTTCGCCATCACCGCCCTGGCTGGCCAGGGCAATGGCTTTGCCGCGCTGGGCGCATTGCTGATGGGCGTCATCATCTCGGGGCTGTTCGTCGCCATCTCGATGACATCGGGCGGCGGCGCGTGGGACAATGCCAAAAAGGTCATCGAACAGGGCGCCTATGGCGGCAAGGGGTCACCGGCGCATCAGGCGGCAGTGACCGGCGACACCGTCGGCGACCCGTACAAGGACACCGCCGGCCCTGCCGTCAATCCGATGATCAAGATCACCAACATCGTGGCGCTGTTGCTGCTGGCGGCACTCGCGGGGGTCTGATTCCCTGTCCCGGCTTGCGGGACCATCGCTTCGGTCGAATCCTGGCGCAGTGTGACAACTTTGTTGCATCTGCCGCCAGGATTGATTCTTGCAAGATTCCAATGGTTAAACGCCTGGCGCCCGTCACCGGGGCGTAAGGGGCAGGTGCCGAATCCAGCGTTCGCTGCACGGCCACGCTTGACCTGTGGATATTTCTCCCATCACAATCTCCCCAGCTGAATATGCCGGCTAAAAAAGATCAGGCACGCAGCAAAACGGGGAGATTCTGACGATGGGCAAATCGCGTCTTTTCCACAGCTGCGCAGCCGGCGCATTGGTGGCCACAGCATATCTTGGCGCCACGGCCGCCAGCGCGCAATCGGTGCAAACCGCAGACACCGAAGCAGATGCAGCCGAAATCATCGTCACCGGCAGCTTCATCCGGGGCAGCCGTGAAGACGCGGCGGTGCCGGTGGATGTCTTCAAGTCCGACGAGCTCATCAAACAGGGCATTTCATCGCCGCTGGAATTCATCAAGCAATTGCCCTCGGTGGGCGCCGTGCTGGGTGATTCCAACCAGTTCTCGACTGCCAGCCAGGGCTTCCAGGGCAATGGCTCGATCAACTTGCGCGGCCTTGGGCCAACCCGCACGCTGGTGCTGTTCAACGGCCGGCGCACGATCCAGGCACCGGGTGACGGCTTTACCGATACCAATCTCATCCCCTTTTTCGCGCTGTCGCAGATCGAAATCCTCAAGGACGGCGCAGCGGCAACCTATGGGTCCGACGCCATCGCCGGCGTGGCCAACTTCATCACGCAGCGCGACTATGAAGGTGTCGTCGTCCAAGGCGATTATGAACTGATCGATGGATCGAACGGCAATTGGACGGCATCGGTCCTCGCCGGTCACAACTTCGGCAAGCTCAATATCCTGGCGGGCTTTGGCTGGCAGCACCGGTCGGAACTGGGCACCACCGCGCGCAAATTCACGCGCACGACCTATCAGCAGAACCCATCGGGCTGGTCGGCGCTGGGCACGCCGGGGCTGTTTGCCGCGACCTATCTGCAAAATGGCGTGCCAGCGACAACGGTGCGGCCAGAGGCAGGCTGCGCTGGTGTTGGCGGCGTCCAGGATGGTTCGCTGTGCCGGTTCAGCTTTGTGCCGTTCGACAATCTGATCGAGGAGGAAGACCGCTATCAGGCCTATCTGCAGGCCGATATCGACCTGTCGGATCGGCTGCACTTCCATGCCGAGGGCATGTATTCCCAGACCGACCTCGATTCGCTCGGCTATTCCCCGTCCTTCCCGCCCACGCAGGGCCCACGCGGATCAGGCTCGGCCAATGCCTTTACCGTATCGCCGAACAACCCCGGCGTCCCGGCGTTCCTGGCCCAGAACGGCCTGTTGCCCAGCACACCCGAACGGCCGCTGGCGGCCATCACCGCGGTGTTCTGGCGGCCGCTGGGCTGGCTCGGCAACCCGCTCGACCCCGTCAAGGGATCGGGGCGCGGCGCCGCCAACAACAAGGCATGGCGGTTTTCGGGCGGGCTGGAATATGAACTGAATGATAAATTGCAGGTCCAGTTCTATGGCACCTATTGGCGGTCGGAGCGGGAGGCGTTCGCCCCTGACATGGTCAGTTCACGCCTGCAAAATGCGCTGAACGGACTGGGCGGTCCGGACTGCAACCCCGCGACCGGCACGCCCGGTGCCGGCGGCTGCCAATGGTTCAACCCCTTCGTCAACGCCGGTCCAAGCAACCCGGCGCTGGGCATTGCCAACCCGCTGTATGTGCCAGGAGCCGAAAACAAGCCCGGCCTTGTCAGGTTCATCCAGGTGCCGGTCGGCACGCGCCAGGTCGAAGAGCAGTTTGTCGCCGACCTGGTGTTTTCGGGTGAAACCAACATCGATCTGGGCGGCGGCGCGATCGGCTATGCCTTTGGCGCGCAATATCGCAGCAATCTTTATACCAGCCGGCCATTGAACACGATCGGCGACCTTGCCCTCAATCCGTGCTTCCGCGAGGGCGACCTGTCCTGCGTCGGCACGCCGACCGAGGGGGTCGGGCCGTTCATCTTTCTGGGCGGCTCGCGGCGCGACCGGCAAAGCCAGAACGTCTATGCACTGTTCGCCGAAGTAAAGGTGCCGATCACCGAGAACCTCGAAGTGACCGGCGCGGCGCGGTTCGAAAATTACGGCAACCCCATCGGCTCGACGTTCAATCCCAAGGGGTCGGTGCGGTGGAATCCGTTCGACTGGCTGGTGCTGCGCGGCTCGGTCGGGACCACGTTCAAGGCACCGCTGGCCACACAGGTGTCGACGAACTTCGTGACGGCGCTTGCCGGCATCCAGGCGGCAGCAAACAACTTCAAGTCGCAGGACATTTTCGGCAACCCCACCGATTTGGGTCCTGAACGGGCCCTGACCTACAATATCGGCGCGGTTGTCAGCGTGTCGGGCCTGACCGCCTCGATCGATTATTGGAGCTTCGACTTCAAGGATCGCATCACCACCACGCCGGTGCAGGCAATCGCCTCGGCAGTAGCAAGCGGCGCCGTGTCGCCCAACGGCACGCGTTTTGCCAATTGCAGCAACGTGTTTGCCGACCTCGTGACCTTCCAGGGCGGCTGCGTCCAGGGCGTCACCACCGGGTTCGATATCTCGCGGGTGCGGACCGACTGGGTGAACGGTCCAAGGGTCAAGACGCGGGGCATCGACGTCGCGCTGGACTACAGGACCGATCTGGGGCCGGGCCGGTTCTCGACCGGCGTGCAGGCCAGCTATGTGCTTGACTACACGTTCGGCAATTTCATCTTCCGTGGCCAATTGGTGCAGGCCGGTTACAAGGCGCGCGGCTTCACCAACTATTTCCGCGATCCGGGCACGATCTCGAAACTGCGCGCCACCGCCTATGTCAACTATGCCATCTCCGGCCTGAATGCGCGTTACCAGGTCCGCTATGTCGACGGGGTCAAGGACGACCGCTGTGTGGGTCTGGCCAATTGCGCCAGCACCTCGTTCGGCCCGACCAATTTCGGCGCCACCGTGGGTTCGTTCACCCAGCACGACATCACCTTCAGCTATGATCTGCCGATCGATTCCGTAAAGGCCCAGTTGCAATTCGGGATCGAGAATTTCACCAACGCCGATCCGCCCGCATCGCGGCTCGAAGTCAGCTATGATCCGTTCATCGGCAACCCGTTCGGGCGTATTTTCCGCTTCGGGGTCCGCGCCGGCTTCTGATCGGGCACCGCGCGGCGGGCTGGTCCTGCCGCGCGGCGCTCCGCAACACGGCAAGCGGGACAGTTGTTGCAACCCGGCCCGCCAAAGGCCCACTCTACTCTTCTTCTAGCACTCCGCCTTGCTTCAGCAATTCACGCGTCAGCAGGCCGGTGTAGCGGCGTTGGCGGCGGCGGGCTTTGGCGGGGTTTGCGCGCCAGCCCTCGCGCTTGTCTTGCACCACATGTTGCAGATCGTCGGCCTCGGTGATGTCCGCAGCGTCTTGGGGGGAGGTGCGTTTGGGCATGGCGGCGCGTTCAGGCGATACTGGCCATGAAATCAGCCGCTTGCGCTCTGATTCGTAACTGTTCTTCGCCGGAAAAACGCCGCCAGCCGTCGTACATGCGCCACAAGCGCTGGTTGCCCTTGAGAGCCTCTTCGTGCCGCGCCAGAAAATCCCAATACAGGCTGTTGAACGGGCAGGCGTCCGGGCCGGTGCGCTGCTTGACGTCATACCGGCAGCCCTTGCAGTAATCGCTCATCCGGTTGATGTACGCGCCGCCGCCGGCATAGGGTTTCGATCCCATCAGCCCGCCATCGGCAAACTGGCTCATGCCGATGACATTGGGCGCCTCCACCCATTCATAGGCGTCGTCATAGACGGCGAGGAACCATTCATGGATCTGTGCCGGTGCCGTGCCGATCAGCATGGCGAAGTTGCCCAGCACCATCAGCCGCTGGATGTGATGGGCATGGGCGTTGCGGCGGGTGCTGCCGATCGCTTGTTTCAGGCAGTTGAGATCGGTCTCACCGCTCCAGTAAAACGCAGGCAAGTCGCGCGTCGCACCCAGATGATTGCTGTCGTTGTACTGCGGCCCGGCAATCCAGTGGATACCGCGCACATATTCGCGCCAGCCCAAAATCTGGCGGATGAACCCTTCGGCGGCGTTGATCGGTACGGTGCCGGCGCGGTATGCGGCTTCGGCAGCGACACATACTTCCATCGGGGTCAACAGCCCGATGTTGATCAGCGATGACAATTCGCTGTGGAACATATGGTCCTCGCCGGTGACCATCGCGTCTTGATAGTCGCCGAACTGCGGCAGGCGCCGCGCCATGAAATCTGCCAGCGCCAGCAGCGCGTCGGCGCGCGTGACGGCATAGCCAAAGGGCAACAGATCGCCGAAGTTGCCCGAAAAACGCGCTGCCACCAATGTCAGCACCTGCTGCGTGATGTCGTCGGCGACAAAATGCGGATGCGGCGGATACGCGAGGCCCTTTTTCGGCGGTTTGCGATTGTCGGCATCGAAGTTCCAGGCGCCCCCGGCAGGCTTGTCACCGTCCATCAAAACACCCGTGCGCTTGCGCAGCAGGCGGTAGTAATCCTCCATCACCAGTCGTTTGCGCTGCGATGCCCAATCGGCAAAATCGGCGCGCGTGTCGATGAAACGCGTGTCGGGCAGGATGGTGCAAGGCAGGCCGGTCAGCGCCGCCCAGCCGTTCTGCATGGCGATCACCCGCCATTCGCCCGCCTCGACTGTGCGGATTTCGCTTGCGCCATGGCGAAGCGCGGCCCGCGCCACCTCGCCATCAAAACTCTGCGTGTTCGCAGGATCGTCCAGCGCCACATAGTCCACCCGCCAGCCCGCCGCGCGCAATTCGTCTGCAAAATGCCGCATGGCCGACAAGATGAAGGCAATTTTTTTGGGATGATGCGGCACATAGGTCGCCTCGGCCATCACTTCGGCCATCAGCACGGCCGCATTGGCACGGTCCACGCCCGCCAGCGAGGCCAGTCCATGGTACAACTGGTCGCCGAGCAAAGGAATGAGGATGGTCATCGCGGCTCGTGTCGTCGGCGCGGGTGCGGGGCGCAATGCGGGCCAGTGACGCGGGCAGGCGTCAGCGACGCGGCGACCAGTCCGCCATGCTGGCAGTGTCGCTCACCTCATAAGGCTGGCCGTTCTCGCCGATGAACAATCGCTGCGTTTCGGCGCGCGTGAACGGCCTTGAACCCAGCCGGCCCATGACGGCAATCTGATGGCCGGTTTCATCCACTGCGCGGTCGCGGTCGAGGCCCTTGGCAATCGCCAGCGCCGGCTGCTTCGTGCGGGCAAAGGCAATCAATTCGGGCACCGGGCGCGGCGAGAAGCCATAGAAATTGGGCTGACTGGCGGGGCTGGTGAGTTGCAGCACCTTCAGGCCGTTCCGCCCATCGGCGACATAGGCGAACAGGCTGGCGTTGGTGGTGGCCACCACAACGTCTTGCGCGTCGTTCAATGCGCCGCCAGCGGTGAAGCGCTGCACGGCGCCTGGGCGGGCGGGGTTCTTCACATCGACGATGACCAGTCCCTCGGCGCCGGCGGCGACATAGGCATAGGTGCGCGCGACATACAGCCGCCGCGCGTCCTGCATCGGCACCAGCGCGCCGGGAACCGGCACCGGCACCTCCAGCCGACTGGCATCGAGCACTTCAAGCCCTCGTGCCGTCGTCACCCACAGATAGCGCAATTGCAGCGCGGTGGCGCGCGGATCGTCCATTGGCACCACTGCCGACAGGCGGGGGTCCAGCGGATTGTTCAGATCGACCACCACCACGGCGCGCGGCGTGGTCACAAAGGCGATATGGCCGCCCAGCACGATATGGCGGGCGCCGGTCAGGACGCCGTCCGGGTTCCACGCTGTCTTGCCGCCATTCAGCACCGCGCGCCGCAGAAAGTTGTTGCGCGGCTCGCCGTCGCTCAACGTGTCGATGTTGGTCAGGATCAGGCCCTCGTCGGCGTCCGTGATCACCGCATAACGGTAGATCTCGTGCATTTTCTGTTCCTGGTTGTACCCCGCCAGCGGGTCGGCAAGCGGTTCGCCTTTCGCCCGCGCCGTCTGCTCGGCGATCATCTTGTCGTTACGGCCCATTGCAATCGGCTGGGTGGTGGCAATCGCCATGCAAGTAGCGTTGCGGCTGCGGATACGCGTGTCATGGCCCAGCGGCGAAAACGGCGCAGCAACGATCTTTTCCGACACGCCTCTGTTCGACAGATTGGCGATGTCGTGCACCGCAAAGCCGGCGCGCCCCTGCGCGACAAACAGATATTCGCCGCGATTCTGCAAACAGCGTGCCGCGCCGCCGACCGACTGGTGGACATTGCGGAATTCCTCGGTGGGGTCGGTTTCGCCCGACGCCTTTTTGTCGAAAATCCTGCCGCGCACCCAGTTCAGCAATTCGCGCCCGTTCCGCTCGACATGCTGGCGCCAATAGTCGGGCCAGGCATAGCGGTGCAGATAGCTGCCGAGCACCGCCTGCGGTTCGCCGAATTCGGTGACGCGCACTGCCTCGACGCCGCCGTCCAGCCCGACGAAAGCATGCATGCCCAGGAAATTGACGAAATTGGTGCCCTGCAAGGTTAGCTGCGCCAGAATGGCATTGTTGTCCTGCGTCTTGGCGGCATGGCAATCGGTGCAGGTCTTGGTTTCCTCCTTGCGTTCGGTGTGTGCGTAATGCGGTGCAAACGCCTGTGACGAAAACCCCGAGGCGGCAATGGGCGGCTGCTGCACATAGATGCGCTCGCGGTTGATGTTGGTGCTGGTCAGGATCAGCGCCGATGATGACCGCACCGGGGCGATGATATTGCCCTTGCTGGTCTGGTGGCGGCCAAGCTGGAACATGTCGTCGCGCGCCACCTGCGGGTTGTATGTCGCAAAATTGCGGGTTTCCTGGTCTTCGTATTTGTTTGTGCTGGTTTTCCAGTTCGCTTCGATCGGCAGATGGCAGCCGCCACAACTTGTGGTCCAGCTGGTGTGGCAGGCGAAGCACGCCATGTTGTCGTCGCCGTGCGCGCGATTTTCCGGCGCCACCCCCGCCCCGAACGCCATCGACGGCCCGCGCCCCATCAACTTGGCCCGCGCCGCCTTGGCATTGAAATCAGGATGACCCAGCGTGACGCTGTTTTTCACCAGGCTCATGTGCCATTCGAGTTTCGGATTGCTCGCGGAACGCTGGAGCAGCACGCGCTGGCCGTTTTCCTCCACCCATTCAAACCGCCGCCGGCCATCAGGGTTGCGGATCAGCGACAGGTCCTTGCCGGCAGGCGACGCCGCCAGATTGGATGTGCGCAGCGTCGGCAGCGCGTCGGCGGTGCCATGGCAATCCTTGCAGCCGATCTCGACGGCATTGGCGACCTCGCCGTGGATCATGCCATTGCCATGGCCGTCCTGCGCGAAATGGCAATCTCCGCATTGCATGCCGACCTCGGCATGGATGCTCATCATGTGCACTGCCTTGCCGGGCTGGCCGGGGCCGGGGGTGGCGGCGGGTTCGACGAACTGGGCGTTGCCGGTCTTGCGCCATTTTTCCGGGTCGTCATTACCGATGATATGCGCGGTGTCGGTGCCCCAGGTCGCCATGTTGCCGCCGGCATCGAGCAGATTGCCCATCCGGTCGCGCTTGAACACAGCACGAAAATTCCAGCCATGGCCGTGGTAATCGGCGAATTGCGTGTCCTTCATCAACGGGTTGCGGTCATTCACCGTGCTCAGGAAATCCGTGTTGCGCCACAGGCCGCGCGCAGCGGCTGCTTCGGGATTGCGCTCGTTCGTCTCGCGCACCTGCGCGGCTGTGGGATAGAATTGCTGCTTGTAGGTGCGCTGATAGTCGGCCTCCGACATGCCCTCGGGGCGGGGCAGGGTGTTTTCCGGGCCGGGCCACATGCGCGGCGCATCGGATTCATAATCCCACATCGTGGTGCCGTAATAGGTGTTCAGGAACATGTTGGGCTGATGCATGTGGCAGTTCATGCACAGCGACGATGGCATGGCGCGGGTGAATTCATGGCGGATCGGGTGGCCGCTTTCGGCCTTGGAAATGGTGGGGTCCACGGTCTGGCTCTGTCCGTCGCGCCCCGCGCTGGCATAGATCGACGAATGCCGCGGTTCCCGGTCATTGGCATAGACGATGTGGCACGACCCGCAGCCCGAGGTGCGATAGTCGCCGGGCTGGTCATTGGTGCCCAAGAACCAGGTGAACGGGTCATTCAGCCGCGTCTTGTGGATGTTGATGACCGGCACGGCAATGCGCAGCCCGGTGCCGGGGCCGCGATTGGACTGGCGAATGTCGGGGCGGCCCGGTTCCTCCAGCCGCTGGATGGCGCCAAGGCTGCCGGGCAGGCCGATTTCGGGAAATATCGGATTGATGTTGCGGCCGCCGCGTTCGAACACCCGGAAGATATCGCCGGGCGGGATGACCTGCCACGCCGGCAGCGGCGCCAGGAACGGCAGCGCGCCGCGTGCCTTTTCGGCGTCCGACAGCACGCCGAAACCGCGCCCCTGTGTGCCGGGCGCAAAGATCATCGCGGGCTTGGACGCCGCGCCATGGTCATCGTGCAGCAGTGCGCCATGACCGGGCGCGGCGGCGGGGCGGGCATAGGCCTCCCCCAGCACATAGTTTTTGTAGGGTAATATGCCGTTGTTATAACTGGCGCCGCCAAACAGCATGGCGCCCGTTGCCATCAAAGACCGTTCGGCCGCCTCGATCGTCTCAAGATGGCAAGCCCCGCAGGCATCGCGCGTCACGCGGTAATCGGACGGATTGACGAACCGGACAAACTCCGGCGCCTCGCGGTTGAGTAGCGTATAGCTGCGCTTGGGATTGGCGGACGACGGATAATGCCAGGCGATGGGGTAGCGCGGCAGCACATGCGCCTGTTCCATCAGCCGGCCATAGGCGCCGTCACTGCGCGCCAGAGCGGCGGGGGCCAGCACGCCCGCGTCGCCGCCATGGCAATCAGTGCAGCCCAGCACCACCGATCTGGGCTTGTGCATCGTCCACTCGTCGGTGGCGCTGTGGCAGGTGAGGCAGCCGGCGCTTTTGGCGTCGGCCTCGCTTTGCGTCTGCGATTTCGGCGCGGGCGCGGCATGGACGCGGGTATAATCACGCGCCACCGGCTTTTCGCCTTCCGACGCGATGGCGGACACGCCGGCGACGGCGGCAAGGATGAGAAGGACTGCGCGGCGCATCATCAATAGGCCAGCACGGCGTTGAACAGCACCGAATAATAGCGGCTGGCGCGCGGCGCGTTGGCGAAAAGGTCGCGGAAGCCCGCGCCCGGTAGCAACACGGCGCCCGACAGGCGGAACACCAGATTCTGGTTGAAATGCGGGCGATATGTCGCCGCCGCCGACAGATCGAAGCCGATATCGGACGGGACGCTGCCTTCGCTGCGCAGCGCCTCCAGCACGGCGGTGTGCGCAAACCACAGATGATTGGCGCTGGCTGACAATCGCAGTTCGGGTAGCAGATCGAGATCGGCGCCGACCCCGAGCAAGACCGTGCCGGGATTGCTGAAATTGCTCTGGCCCTGGTCCTTCGAGGACCGCAAATCGTTCAAAATGCCGTTGCGGCTGTTGACGGTGATGGCCCGCCCGCCGCCGGCAAAGGGAATGGCCTGG
The DNA here is from genome assembly GCF_031430775.1 of Sandarakinorhabdus sp. Lineage (GTDB taxonomy): Bacteria > Pseudomonadota > Alphaproteobacteria > Sphingomonadales > Sphingomonadaceae > Sandarakinorhabdus. The sequence goes on from NZ_JANPCD010000118.1 coordinate 45,690, forward strand.
CGGATCCAGTAGCTGGTGTCGGCGCCGGCAAATTGCGGGTTTTCGAACACGGCGGCATAGCCCCGGTCAGTGTCGTCAAAAGGGTTGGAATCGCCCGACGCATAGAGCACTGATCCGCGAAACCGTACCCAGCCCCGGTCATAGCTCGGCTCGGCAGCGAGGAAGAAACTGCGGATTTTCGCGCGCCGGTCGGTGAAGATATTGCCGCTGTTGGTGCCCAGCGCATAGCTGCCGGAGACCGTCAGGTTGAGCCGGCCGATGCGGCCATCGGCATTGTAGGACAGGTAGGCGACATCATAATTGCGGCCGCGCAAGCTGCCGAGCAGCGCCGGGCGCACCGGAAAGCCGTTGGTGTCGATCTGCACGTCGTTCTTCTCGCGGTTGCGATTATACAGCACCGAGACTTGTGACGTCAGGCCGGGCACCGGGAAATCCTGCCGATACAGGTTGGCGACCAGCACCAGATCCTTGCGCGGGCTGCGCAGCACGGCATTCAGGCCGGAATTGCTGTCCTTCTCCAGCCGCCAGAACGCCGCCAGATTATACTGGAAGCGGTTGTTGTCGCGGTTGCCGAACAGCCGGATGCCAAGCTGGTTGTCCTGAAACAGGAAACCGCGAAAATCGCTCGAAAATGGCTGGATGCCGACACGGACGGAATCGAAATCATAGCGGTCCGATGTGTTGCGCAGATGATAGTCGAGGAACAGTTCCTGCACGCCGACAAAGGCATCGGAACGGAATGACCGACGCGAACTTTCGACGCTCAGCACGCGCCTTTCCGACACATCGACATGGTTGAAATTGAACGCAATTGCCGCGCGCAGCTCATACTCCGGCGGCTTGAAGGCGGTTGAACCCTTGGTCAACGCCGCGCCCAGGATAAACGTCTGCGCGAACACCGTGGAATGCGGCCGGCCAAAGACATCGTTGCTGCCGGGCCGCTCGGTGGTCTGCACACCCACGGGGGTCGGAAAGCTGCGCGGTTCCGCCACCGTGTCGGAAATTGCCGTCAATTGCAGGAACAGATCGTCGGTGCCGCACAAGGGGCGATCACCCTTCAACGTGTTCTGGTTATAGGGGTCTTTCCAGTTGGATTTGACCAGGCCCAGCGTTTCGACCAGCCGCCAGCGGTCGGGCACCGGCAGATGGTCGGTGGGAAAATCACCTGACACGGGCGGCGACACGGCACCGGCATTGGCCTGCACCACCGGGTCCCATGTCGTCTTTCCGAAGCCGGGCGTGCGCCGCCCTGCGATGGGCGCCAGCGCCGGGTCTTGCGGTGGCGGCGTATCGGCGGCGGGCAGCGCGCCTTTTGGCGATTCCAGTTTTGCGTAGCAATCGAACCACCGCGAAAACGGCCCGGCCTGCGCCGGTGCGGCGCCAAGCAGCAACAGGCCGGCCAGACTAAAGCCCCTGGCAGACATTATTCTGGGCCGTGTCGAGGAAGGGCGCGAATGGGCAGCCGACAAACCGCAGCCGGGCATCGCGGCCATTTGCCAGCCGCACCAGCACCTGATCGGACCGGATGGCAGCTGGCGGCAGCCCGATGCCGCCCACTCGCAACCCGGCATTGTAAAGGCCCAAAAAGCTGATCATGTCGTCCTGGTCGATGCCGTCGCCCGACACGCCGATGGCGCCGACCATGACATTGCCGCGATAGATCGGCACCGCGCCGGGGAATATCTGCAAGCCGTTGGCCAGCCGGTTGCTGCCGCCGGGAACCGCCGGCAGGAACGTGCAGACTTGGGGGTCGCCGCCGCCCAGCACCTGCACCAGATTCTGGACAATCAGCGCCGATTGCAGGCCCGTGGAAAACGGCGACCATCCGCTGATGGGGCGCGACAAGCCCCCCGGCGGCTGCGCCACCTCGCCATCGGGAAAATATGGCCGGGCGATATTGCCGATGGCACGGCCCGTCATGGCCACGCGCCCCGACAGCACATCGGCGCTGCCGAAAAACGCATTGGTGCGGGCCGCGAAATCGCGAACATTCGAGTCGGCCCCGCCCGCGGCAGTGACCGTCCCGCCCAGATCGGCGCCAGCGCGCCCGCCCGAGAAAAACGCCGCAGATCGCGCCTTTTGCAGTGACACATCGATGCCGAAAATCGGCGCATCGGGGGAACGCACGATGCCCAGCGCCGCGCCGCGTGTATCGACAACGGCAATCGACACCTGCGCGCGACTGTCCAGCGGCTGGCGAATCTGGGCGCGGGCGCGGGCCATGACGGCAAAGGCTTCATCCAGTATGGCGCGCACTTCGGCGGCGCTGAGCGGGCCTGCGACATCACCGGCATCGCTGGCGCCGCGCACCGGATAACGCGGCGTGCCGGCACCGTCGGACAGCACATAGGCGTCGGGGTGGCTGAATTCGGCGGCAGTCGCTGGCCGCACGCCGCTCGCCTCGCTGCCATAAACGGCGCCGGGCAGCACCGTGCCACCGAAAAAGCCGGGAACCGCCACCATGGTGCCGGCGACGGACGCCAGCGCCGGCGGGTTGGCCGGGTTGCTGCGCAGCGCTGCTGCTGCCGCATCGGAAAAGCGCAGCAATGTGCCATCGACGCTGACGCGCTCCGCCCGAATGGCGGCGGGCGCGTCATTGCCGGCAGCGCCCGCCAGAGCGATGAATTCCTCGGCATCGGCATCGACATCGACCACTTCGGGGTCAAAGCCGTAATCGCCATCGGCCATCACGCCGACCCCGCCGACAACCACGCCGTTCTTATAAAGCGGAAAGCCGCCCGGATCGGCAGCCAGCCCCAGCGGCGAGCGTTTCGGACCGATCATCGCAGCGCCTATGCCCAGCCGGCTGACCAGATCGGAACAGGGCAGTTGCGAAAATTGCACACCTGACAATGGCCCGGATTCCAGCCCGACGGCATTTGCCGATGGCGGAAAATGCTGCTGCACGATCATCGAGGCGGTGCGCGTGGAAAAGGCGTTGCCGCCCGACGACAGATAGGCGCCAGTGATGGCCTTGGCGATGGCGCCCAGTTCGGCCGGGAAAGTCACGCCCTGCGCATCGAGGTTGCCCGCTGCACCGGCGCGAGTCATGGCCGTCGCCCGCGCGCCGGCCATGCGATACACCGCCAGCACATTGCCGACCCGGTCCACCACGGCGATGACGGCGGGCAGGCCGCGCGCACCGGCTTCGGCGGCGGCGCGTGCAATGATGGTCTCGACATCGACGGTGCTCAGCGATTCAGCAGCGGGCCGTGCAAATACGCTGATGGGCGGGCCAGTGGGTGGATTGACGCCATCATCGGCTGGCGGCGCGATGTTGTCGCCGCCGCAGCCGGCCAGCAAAAGCGCGGTGACGAGAACCAGCGGCCTCCCCAGTCGCTTCATTGCAGCGCTCTTATGCGCGCCGCGATGCGGGCCAGCGCGGCGCGCAGCGGTTCCGGCCGCCAGCTATTGGCGTCGCGCGCCTGAGCATAGGCGCGGTCGAACTCGGGGCGCAGTGCCAGCGCTGCATCGCGGTCCACCGCCCGGCTGGCGACCATGGCCGACAACAGGGTATCCGCCGCCATCACCGCCTGGGCGCCGCCCTGATAGTCGGTATAGACGCCGGCACTCCCGACCAGCACGGCATCGATCATGGCAAAGCCCTGCGTGCGGCTGAATGCTGCTTGTTCCAATGTGACCGCCAGATCGGCGGCGGCGGCGCGCATCACGGCAGCAGCCTTGATGGCGCCGGCCCGGTCGCCGCCATTGGCGGTATGGAATGCCCGCGCCGCAGCGTCGAAACGCTTGCCCTGCGCCGGTGCGGCCACCTTTGCTGCCGCCGACAGCATCAGCATGTTTTCATCATTCCACACCGGCTGGCCGGGCGGGATCGGCCGCGCCGCATTGATGCGCGCCGTCAGGGCGACTGCGGGATCGTCGCTGAAGCTGCGGTGGCACGACCGGCAATCGAAAAAACCGAACTCCGGAAAGCTGCCGCCAGCGCGCACCGGCCAGACCGCCAGCGCCCGCTCCACCGCCATCGCCTGCCCGACCGCCCAGACCTTGATGCCGCCGGCAACGCCCTTGCGCGCCGCATAATCGGCATCCTCGTCATGGTGCGATTGCAGGGCTGTGAACAAGTCCAGCTCGAAGGTCAGGCGCGGATGGCCGGCGGCCATGACCCGGTGCGGCACGAACTGGCCGGGGCGGCTGGACCCCCAATGGCAGTCAAGGCATACCCCCGCCCGTACCGATGGTCGGTCGATCGCCGTCATGCCGCGCGCGACATTTTGTGCGTGTGTGGCGCCAACGGCGGCATGGCTGGCCAGCCAGCGCGTCGCCCCGCCGTGGCAGGCCTCGCAGCCGACACCATCGGATTGCTGCCAGCCCGGACCCTTGGCCGGTTCACGCGCAATCGCCGGATCGCCGTGGCACAGGATGCATTCGGCGCTGGCCTGCACATTTGCGATGCCCAGCCGCCGCCCGATCGCCTGTCCGCGCGGCTGCGCCAGCACCGACCAGGCGCGGCTGTGGGCGCCGGTCAGGCTGGCCGGGTCCTGCCAGGTCAGCACTTCATTCTGGCGGACGCGCGGGCCGGTGGCTTCCTGCCGGCCATGGCAGGTCGAACTGGCACAACTGGCAACGCCTTCGTGCTGACGGGTATCAGCTGGTGCGGAGCCGATGAGCAGCACGGCACAGGGCGCGAGCAAGGCAAGACGCAGCAACCGTGCCGCAGCCTGCATAAGGCCGCCTGCCGTGCGCCCCCCTGTCTGATTCGCACCTCGCCCTGGCATCCCGGCTCCCGACTACGCCTGCCCACTGTGTCAAACTAGCAGCCCCGTCACCTTATGCAAGAAGCGTTGACACGCGGCCGTCTTGAAATCTCAAGGATATTTAAGGAAATTCAGATAGTTGGCTCTGCACGCGAGCGCCGCCACCGCCGCCGCCGTCCTGCGGCCGCCCCGTACCTGTGCCGTACCCGTGCTGGCCTTGCCGGCTGGCATCGCTGTGACTAATGTGAGGGTCATGTGATGCGGCGACAAGACCGTGCACTCTCGCCGTCCATCAGAGACAGCGTTGCTTTGGGAAAAGGGTTTGCCATGGATCTCGCCGCTTGTCTGGCTGCTGTATCAGTGCGCAGCATGGCCGATGTTCACCGCGCCGCAGAGGCGCTGCGTGATATTGCACTCAGCTGGTGCGACCTGCACGTCGTTGCCGTCGACAATATCGCTTCCAAACATCCGATGGTCGATGCCGATGGCACGGTGCTCGCCGCCGATGTGTTCGGCTGGACCGGCGATAGCGAGCATTGGTGGAAGGACTCGCGCCTCGCTTTGTCCTCGCCACTGCCGCGCGCCTGCCGGTACGAATCCGAGGTATTCTGGGTCAACGCTCAGGGCTTCAACACCCGCCAGCCCAACCCCTATCTCGACGAGCTCAACCTCGACAATTTCGAAAAGCGCGCACTGACCCGCGTCGCCATCGTCGTGCCGGTGCATTTGCCATTCGGCCAGATCGGCGCTGTCTGCTTCCTGTCGCGCGACCCTGAGCGCACCGAGCTGTCGGCAGAATATGAAGCGCACGCCGATTTGCTGGCGCTGCTCTCGCACCGCTTCATTGCCGGCTATGCCAAGGCGCACCGCACGCGGCGCTGGCTGCCCGTCGATTGCCAGTTGACCAAGCGCGAGGTGGAATGCCTTCGCTGGGCCTCGATCGGCAAGACCGACAAGGAAATCAGCATGATCCTGGCGCGCAGCCACGCCACGGTGCGTTTCCACATCCAGAATGCCGGCGAAAAACTCGACGCCGTCAACCGTAGCCAGACTATCTTCAAGGCGGCACAATTGGGTTATCTGGGCGCCGCTGCCTGAGGCCTGTTCATCCGCCGCTCAAGCGCAACGTGTCAGGCCAACGGTCATGAAAGTCCTGTTCCTTGCCTTGCTGCTGACGGCCGCGCCGGCTGCTGCTGCCCGTGATGCCGCAACGCTTGATGATGTCGCGGCGTCGCTCAGGGCGATGACCAGCCTGTCGGCCGATTTCACGCAGGTCGGCGCCGATGGACGGGTGTTGACAGGCAAATTCTACCTCGCCCGGCCCGGCAAGGTGCGGTTCCAGTATGACAAGGCCAAGCTGTTGATCGTTGCCAATGGCCGACTGCTCAGCTTTGTCGATTACGAGGTCAACCAGGTATCGCAATGGCCGGTGCGCAAGACGCCGCTGCAAATCCTGCTGTCGGCCGAGCCGAATCTGGCGCCGGTGGCACGGATCGTAGCAGAAACGCCCGCCGGCGTGCTGGTCGAGGCGCGCGACCCGAAGCGGCCCGAGTTCGGCACATTGTCGATCAGTTTTGCCCGCGAAGCCGGTGCGCCAGCCGGATTGGCGCTGGTCGGCTGGACCACCCGCGATGCCCAGGGCGGGCAAAGCGAGGTGCGGTTGTCGGGCCAGCGATACAATGCCGACCTGTCGCGGATCAGTTTTGGTTTTCGCGATCCACGCATCAACATCAGCCATTGATTGCGGCGAACACGCAATATTGTTGCGCGAAACCTGCCAATTCGACGCGGGGTCAATCAGCATTGGCCCAATTGACAATTCTTTTTTGTCGCCGAACGTGGTTCATGAATTTCGTTCATGAAGGGTCAATGTCACCCGGCCCATAACGAACCCGCGGTTGGTTGCCGCCTTCGGATTTGCCCCCTGTTGTCCGATGGCTGCGAAATTGACCTGCCGCTGCGTGACGAGCGCATAAAGGGCCCCCGCTCCATGCCCCCGGAGCGGGGGCCTAATTATGTCGCCCCCGGAGCGGGGTCTGATTGTGTGCAGCGCACCCACTTCGACCAGTGCTGGCGCGATTGCGGGGTGACGCCCCGGCGACCTTCGCCTACATCGATTTCCCATGTCTCTGACCATCGCCACCTGGAACATCAACTCGGTGCGGTTCCGCATCGACATTGTCGAGCGGCTGCTCATGCATCACGCGCCCGATGTACTGTGCCTGCAGGAAACCAAGGTGATGGATGATGCCTTTCCGCACGCGATCTTTGCGGATCACGGTTATCATTACAGCGTTATCAACGGTCAGCGGATGCATCACGGTGTCGCCACCTTGTCGAAAATCCCGCTGATCGAGGACAATCGTCACGACTGGCAGGACAATGGCGAGGCCCGGCATGTCGGCGCCCGCCTGCCCAACGGTCTGCGCATCGAGAATGTCTATGTGCCAGCCGGCGGCGACACGCCCGACGCGACCGTGAACCCCAAATTCGGCCAGAAACTGGCCTTTGTCGAACGCATGACCCGCTGGTCGGAATCCTTATCCGACGACACGGTGATCGTCGGTGATTTCAACATCGCGCCGCTGGAATGCGATGTCTGGAACCACAAGGCGCTGCTGGATGTCGTCAGCCACACGCCGGTCGAGGTCGCGGCGCTGGCGGCGTTGCAGCAAAGCCATGACTGGGTGGACCTGGGCCGGCATTTCGTGCCGCCGCCCGAGCGCCTGTTCACCTGGTGGAGCTATCGCGCGGCCGACTGGCGGCTGTCGGACCGGGGGCGCCGGCTCGATCATATCTGGGCCAGCCCGGCCGCCGCCCGCGCCGCAACCGCGTTCGAAGTGCTGGAGGACGCCCGCGACTGGGGAAAGCCATCGGATCATGTACCGCAGATCGCGACGTTCGACTTGTGAGCATCGCGCCGGCCTTTCTGGCTGAGGCAGCCAGTGACGCGCTGCGGCGAGGGCGCGTGGTCGGTATCGGCACGCTGGCCATATTGTCTGCCGAACTCGCCGACGCAGAATCGCTGGCGGCGCTTGAATCGGGCGGCACGCGCGCCGGCATGATCATCACCGCCCGCCGGGCCGCCGTGCTGAGCCTGGCCAACCAGCGCGCCGCCGCGGTGGGCGATGCGGAGCCGGTGTGGGTGGAACGCCCCGACTGGCTGGACATGGCCGGCAGCCGGGGCATTGCCGACCCGGTGCTCGATCTGGCGACGCCCTTCAAGGGGCCGTTTCGCAGCCGCGCGCTGGGCGAGGATGCCGCGTCCGCCCGCGCCGCCATCGCGCTGGCCAAGCATGGCGCGTTGTTGCCGGCGCTGTATGCGGCGGCGATTGCCGGCCCCGACCCGGTGCTGACCGTGCCGGCCGAAACAGTGATGCTACTGCCGCCGGCCATGGCGCGCGTGAAGATTTCCAGCCGGGCGCGGCTGCCGCTGGCGGCGGCGGAAAACACCGAGGTTGTCGCCTTTCGCCCCGATGACGGCGGGCCCGAACATCTGGCGTTGGTCATCGGCGATCCGCGCCGTGACCAGCCGGTGCTGGCGCGGCTGCATTCCGCGTGCTTGACCGGCGATGTGCTGGCCAGCCTGAAATGCGATTGCGGGCCGCAGCTTCACGCCGCCATTGCCGCCATCGCGGCCAATCCCGGCGGCGGTATCCTGTTGTATTTGCAACAGGAAGGGCGCGGCATCGGCCTGCTCAACAAGCTGCGGGCCTATGCGTTGCAGGATCAGGGCTTTGATACCGTCGATGCCAATACGCGGCTGGGCTTTGAGCCGGACGAGCGCGATTTCACGCTGGCGGCGGCCATGCTGAAGGCGCTCGGAGTCGGCGATGTCACGCTGATGACCAACAATCCATTGAAGGTGGACGGGCTGGCGGCACATGGCCTGACCGTGACGCGCGTGGCGCATCACATGCCGCCCAACCCCCATAATGCCGCCTATCTTGGCACCAAGCGCGACCGCCAGGGCCATATGCCGTGATCGTCGTCGCCAATCCCGCAGCCGGCACCGTCTCCGCCTTTGGTGAAACTGTCCCGGCCAGCTTTGGCAAGGGCGGTTGGTGTGCAGCGGCAGACAAGCGCGAAGGCGATGGCAAGTCGCCGCTCGGCCTGTGGCCGATCCGTGCCGCGCTGCTGCGGCCGGACCGAGTGGCAGCGCCGGCGACAGCGCTGCCGTGGCGCTGGCTGCGGGCCACAGATGGCTGGAGCGACGGCGTGGCCGACCCGGCCTACAACCGCCCGGTGCGACTGCCGCACGCGCACAGCGCCGAAAGCCTGTGGCGCGGCGACGGCGCCTATGATGTTATCCTGGTGCTAGGCCACAACGACAGCCCGCCGGTCAGCCCGTTGGGCAGCGCCATATTCTGGCATTGCCGCCAACCCGACGCCCGGCCAACCGAAGGCTGTGTCGCGGTGGACTGCGACGTGCTGCTGCGCTGGCTCGGTCGGCTGGCGCCCGGCGACGCGGTGGCCATCGCCGGCTGACGCACCCTTCGCCCGCTAGCGCGCCATCGCGTCGTACCACGCCGCCATGTCGGCACGCAGCCGCGCCAGCGCCGCCTGCGACAGATAGATCATATGGCCGCTTTCATAATATTTGAACGCGATATTGGCGCGCAGTTCGGGCGGCAGCAGCATGTGATCGACATCGAATTCGGCGCCATAAAACGGCGTCGCCATGTCGTAATAACCGTTCAGGAACAACACCTTCATATGCGGGTTGAGCCGCATGGTCTGGGCCAGGTCGATGGCGGTGTTGGGCGTTGTCTGCACCCCTATGCCCTGCGGCCGGTGCCGCCAATCCCAGTCAAAGCCCGGCCCGCGCGCCGACAAGGCATAGGGCAGGTCAGTGCGATACCCCAAGGTGCGCGCCGCATGGTCCTGGAACGCCGCGAAATAAGCACCGGTGATGACCGCGCCGGCGGGATCTTCCTCGGGCGAATCGGCATTGGCATCGGCGGCACGGATCTTGTAGCGCGTGTCGAGCCGGCCGATGGTGACACCCTGGTCGCGCAGCAGCTCGGTCTGGAAATGCGCCAGCGATATGCGCAGATTGGCACGGCGGATGAATGGCACCGAAAGGCCCGTGTAAGCCGCCAGCTGCTGCGCGGTGCTGTCGGCCTCCGCTTCGCTGATCGCCGACCCCTTGGCCAGCGCCGAGGCATATGGCCCGGCAACAAAGGCCCGCACGTCCTTCAGGAACGCCTCTAGGCTGGCCGGGCGATTGGCCAGCCGATTGTGATACCAGGCCGTCGCGGCAAAACCGGGCAGCAGCACCTGCGAATTCTGGTCATAGCCGCTCTGGCGCACGCCGTAATTCATGATGGTGGACAGCAGCACGACCCCATTCAGGCTCAGCCCACGATTTTCCAGCAGCGCCGCCACCGCGCCGGACCGCAGCGTGCCATAGCTTTCGCCGAGCAGGACTTTCGGGCTCTGCCAGCGGTTGTTCCTTGCGACATAGCGCATGATGCCGCGCGCAAAGGCATCGGCGTCCTGATCGACGCCGTTGAAATCCTTGCCGGTCTTGTCACCCAAAGGCCGTGACCAGCCGGCCCCGACAGCATCGATGAACACCAGATCGGTCTTGTCGATCAGCGTCCAGGGGTTCGGCCCGGCGGCATAGGGCGCCGGCGGCGGCGCCTCGGGGTTGTCGGTGACGACGCGCACCGGGGCAAAGCTGCCCATGTGCAGCCAGATCGTCGCCGATCCCGGCCCGCCATTGTAGAAGAAAGTCACCGGGCGGTTCGCGCCGGGCGCCACATAGGCCGTGTAGAACATCGAAGCTGTGGGCTTGCCGGCGTCGTCGCGGATGGTCAGCGTGCCCGCCGTGGCGGTGTAGGCCATGGCCTTGCCGGCAACGGTGACGCTGCCCTTGGAAACGGCGGCCTGTTCCTCCACCGGCGCCTTTGCTGCGGCGGCTTCGGCTTCGGCCACCATGGCGTCCTTGAGGCCGGGTTTCTTGTCTTGCGCTTGCGCAGGCAGCGCAAGCAGCATGAGGCCAGCCAGAATGGTGCGCATGTGTCCCCCGAATATGTCCCTGCTGCCGTGATGGCACGGCCCCCTGCCTGCTGGCAACTGCCTCAGCGCCGGCCCCGCCTGATGCCCGGCGGAATGCGCGATTGCCCCGCTCGCTTGCCAGTGCGCACCCTGTCCTTGCGGCGATGATCTCCGGGCGGCGGCGCCTCGCCTTCCTCCCATGGGATCTCGAACCGCAGCGCACCAGTAATCGGATTGGCTTCGGCAAGCCTCAGGTCCAGCCGTTGCCCGACCGTATAACGGGTGCCCGTCTCGATGCCTTCCAGCACACGCGAATCCTCGTCGAACAGGAACCGCTCGGCGCCCAGTGTGCTGACCGGCACCAACCCGTCGCCGCCCAGGCCCACCACCTGCGCAAAGAACCCGAACTTGGCAACGCCGGTGATGCGCGTCGGCATGATTTCGCCAACCTTCTCCGAAAGATAGGCTGCGACATAACGGTCAGTCGTATCGCGTTCCGCCTCCATGGCGCGGCGTTCGGTCATGCTGATATGGTCGGCTGTGCGCGGCAGGCCCTTGGCTTCCTCGGGGTGCAGGCCACCTTCGCCCAGCCGCCATGCCTCCACCAGCGACCGGTGCACGACCAGATCGGCATAGCGGCGGATGGGCGATGTGAAATGCGCGTAGCTGCCCAGTGACAGCCCGAAATGCCCCATATTGGCCGCACTGTAATAGGCTTGGGTCTGCGTGCGCAGCACCTGCTCCATCACCTGTTCCGCATAGCTTTCGCCCTTCACCCGCTCAAGGATGCGATTGAAATTGGCGGGTTTCATCACTTGCCCCATGGCGAAATTCTGGCCCAGCGATTCCAGATAATCGCGTAGCGCGACGATCTTCTCACGGCTCGGCACCTCATGGTCGCGGTAGATGCACGGCGCCTTTTTGGCCTCCAGCGCCTTGGCTGCTGCAACATTGGCGGCGATCATGAAATCCTCGATCAGCCGGTGCGCGGCCAGTTGCTCGCGCAGCGAAATGCCGGCGATGCGCCCGGCCTCGTCCAGCACGACGCGGCGTTCCGGCAAATTGAGCGCCAGCGGCTCGCGGTGGTCGCGTGCGCGTGCCAACGCGCCCCATGTCTCCCATAGCGGCGCCAGCACGCCCAGCCATTCACCGGACTGTTCATTGAACGTGCGCTGTGCCTCCTCATAGGCGATATTGGTGACGCAGCGGATGACGGCGCGGGTGAAATGCTGGCGCGTCACCTTGCCGTGCGGGTCGATTTCGAGATGGCAGGCCAGCACGGCGCGGTCCTCGCCCTCCACCAATGAGCAGACATGCGCCGACAGGATTTCGGGCAGCATCGGCACGACGCGGTCGGGGAAATACACGCTGTTGCCGCGCCCGCGCGCCGACCGGTCGAGCGCGGATCCGGGGCGGACATAAAAGCTGACATCGGCAATGGCGACAATGGCGCGAAAATGGCCTTCCTTGTCCGGGTCCGGCCCGGCCCAGACGGCATCGTCATGGTCGCGCGCGTCGGCCGGGTCGATGGTCAGGAACGGCAGGGCGCGCAAATCCTCGCGGGCGCCCAGCGGCTGGCGGGCGATGCGCTCCGCTTCCTCAAGGGTCGCGTCATCAAAGCGGTGCGGGATACCCTTGGCGTGGATGGCGATCAGCGAAAACGATCGCGGCGCAAACGGGTCGCCAAGCACTTCGACCACGCGGGCAAACAGGCGCGGCGCCCGCCCCGATGGCTCGGCCAGCACCAGGTCGCCTACCTTGGCCTCGCCGGCGTCGCTGACGGAAAAATCGGCGCGGGCCTTCTTGTCCACCGGCACGAGCCGCAAGCCGCCGGCATCGCGCCGCAAGATGCCCAGCACGAACTCCTCGGTCTTGGCCAGCGCCTTCATCGGAAACGCCAGCAGGCCGCCGCCCTGTTCCTCGATACGCGCCAACAGCCGGTCGCCAAGGCCATGCGCGCTGCGCCGCCGCGTCTCGATCACCCGCACGCGCGGCGGCGGGCCGGCCTGGTCCCAGCGGTCGGGCACGGCAATCACGCCGCTGCCGTCGATATCGACGATGCGCAGCGCGGTCACCTTGGGCAGGCCGCCACCTTTATGCAGGTTGCGGCCCGGCCCGGATTCCAGCTCGCCGGCGTCCATCATCTCTTTCAACAGTGATTTCAGCGCAATCTTGTCCTGCGCCGACAGGCCGAACGCCTTGGCGATCTCGCGCTTGCCCACCGATTGCTGCTGCGAGGCGATGAAATCGAGAATGGCCTGGCGGCTGGGCAGGCCGGGGGCAGGGCGAGAGGCGGAGCGGGGCGGTCTGGGCATCGCGCCACCATGGTCGCAGCCGGCTCTTCGTGCAACGCCGGCATTGCACCGCGCTGCCGCTGCCCCCAATAAGGCCCCATGCGACCCACGACATCATTGCCGCCAGCCGGAGAGGCGAGCTTCGCCACGCTGCGGCGCTTCCTGCCCTATCTCTGGCCCGCCCATGCACCGGGGCTGCGGCTGCGCGTCGTCGTCGCGCTGGTGCTTGTGCTGATCGCCAAAAGCACCAATCTCGTGATGCCCTTTGCCTACAAGGGCGCCATCGATGCCATGCAGAACCGGATCGGCGAGGGCGCGGCGCTGGCGATGGGGCTGGTCGGTGCCTATGCGCTGGCGCGGTTTGGCGGCGTGTTGTTCGACAATGTCCGCAACGCGATTTTCGAAAGCGTCGGACAGGATGCGGCGCGGCGGCTGAGCCTGGATGTCTTCAGCCACATCCACCGCCTGTCGCTGCGCTTCCACCTCGAAAAGCGCACTGGCGGGCTGACGCGCATGATCGAGCGCGGCACCAAGAGCGTCGATACGATGCTGTATTTCCTGCTGTTCAACATCTTCCCGACCCTGTTCGAGCTGACGGCGGTGTGCGTCATCTTCTGGATCAAGCTGGGCCCCTGGATGGTGGCGGCGACGCTGGTGATGGTGGCGGCCTATATCACCTACACATGGCGCATCACCGACTGGCGGGCAAAGCTGCGCCGCGAGATGGTCGAAAGCGATCAACGTGCAACGGCGCGGGCGGTCGATTCGTTGCTTAATTATGAAACCGTCAAATATTTCAACGCCGAAGCCCATGAAAACGCCAATTACGGCAAGGCGATCAAACGCTACACCGATGCCGCTACCATCAACGAACGGTCGCTGTCGTGGCTGAACATCGGCCAGTCGCTGATCACCAACATCATGATGGCCGGCGCCATGGCCTATACGGTCTGGGGCTGGTCCAAAGGCATGTTCTCGGTCGGCGATGTCGTGCTGGTCAACACGCTGCTGGCCCAGTTGTTCCGGCCATTGGACATGCTTGGCATGGTCTACCGGGAGATCAAGCAGGGCCTGATCGACATGGAGGCGATGTTCACGCTGATCGATACCGAGGCGGAAATCCAGGATGCACCGGGCGCGCAGCCATTGGCGCTCAAGGGTGGCCATGTGCGTTTTGGCGCCGTCGATTTTGCCTATGAACCGCGCCGCCAGATCCTGCACGGTGTCAGCTTCGACGTGCCGCCGGGGCGCAAATTGGCCATCGTCGGCCATAGCGGCGCCGGCAAATCGACCATCAGCCGCATCCTGTACCGGTTCTACGATATCATGGGCGGCAGCGTCAGCATCGACGGCCAGGATATCCGCGACATCACGCAGGACAGCCTGCGCCGCGCCATCGGCATCGTGCCGCAGGACACCGTGCTGTTCAACGACACCATCCGCTACAATATCGCTTATGGACGCCCCGGCGCGAGCGAGGCCGAAATCGAGTCGGCGGCGCGCGGCGCAGCCATTCATGACTTCATCCTCAGCCTGCCCGATGGCTATGCAACGCAGGTCGGCGAGCGCGGCCTGAAACTGTCGGGCGGCGAAAAACAGCGTGTTGCCATTGCGCGCACCATCCTGAAAAACCCGGCGATCCTGATTCTGGACGAGGCGACCAGCGCGCTGGATTCCGCAACCGAAGCCGATATTCAGTCCGCTTTGGCGGATGTGGCGCAAAGTCGCACCACGTTGATCATCGCACACCGGCTGTCCACCATCACCGATGCCGATGAAATCCTTGTACTTTCAGCCGGCCGCATCATCGAGCGGGGCCGCCACGAGGCTTTGCTTGCGGCTGGCGGCGACTATGCCGCCATGTGGATGTTGCAACAGGCCGAGGAAGAACAACCCGAATTGGTGGTTAACGGCTGAATGCACAATGAATTTTGCACTTGAGTGGCCGTCATTGTTCCGATACGCATTTTGCATCGAATTGATTTATCGGGGGCCTGTTAAATGAAGTTTGCATATTCGGCACTGGTTGGTGCTGTCATATTGTCGTCCGCTGCCGTTCAGGCCGCGCCTTCACTGTCTTATGAATCGTCCAACATGGCCGGTCCTGCGCGCAACGTCGCCAGCGGCTCGAACAAGGGCATGAGCTGGTCGGCGTGGAACAACCTGATCGCCATGACCTCGACCGGCACTATCGCTTCCGGTGGCAACCCGGCGTTTCTGGCGCCGCGCGCGCAGTACAACGGCGTTGTCTCGCTGATCATGACCTACAGTGGCGGCTCGTTCATCTGCTCCGGCACGCTGCTGCCCGACCGCGTCTCGATCGTTACTGCGGCGCACTGCGTTAGCGACGGCGCCGGCACGGCTGGTCCGATCCTGACCCGCGCCTTCTTCAGCAACAGCCCCGACCTCGATGCCATCAACCACATCGACCCGGCCTCGTCGGTCCGCGTCGCCAATCGCATCCTCGTCAACCCCGGCTATTCCGGTGAAGTCATCGATGAAAACGATCTTGCCATCATCCGCCTGGTGAATGCCGCGCCGGATTGGGCCAAGAGCTATGACATCGATTTCGCAGGCGGCCTCGATGGCCAGCAGTTCAACGTGGCCGGTTACGGCGGCCGTTCGACCATCGGCGGCAGCTTCGGCGTGAACGCCGGCACCGGCCGCATCCGCCAGGGCGACAACACATTCGACTATGCCTGGGGCAACAGCGAATTCGCCGGTTTCTTCACCGACCTCGACGCCAATGGCAGAGGTTTCTTCGGTTTTGCGGATTATTCGCGCAGCATCGTGTCCGACTTCGACAGCGGCCTCGCAGCCAATGACATGTCGTGCAACATCGCCGCTGCCGTGGGCGCCACGCCCGGCTTCGCTTGCAACACCGGCGTCGGCGCTCGTGAAGTCGGCGTTGCCGGCGGCGATTCGGGCGGCCCGCAGTTCATCAATGGCAAGATCGTCTCGGTCACCTCCTATGGCCTGAGCTTCGGCACCGGCTTTGGCGATTGCCGTGCCGGGCTGAACAGCAGCTGCGGTGAATACAGCGGTTATGTGCCGCTTTCGATCCACGAAGATTTCGTTAACTTCGCTGTCGGCGTGCCTGAACCGGCCAGCTGGGCGATGTTGATCGCCGGCTTCGGCATGGTTGGCGCCGCAATGCGCCGCCGTAAGGCCGTCCTCGCCGCCTGATCTTCGGCAAGACCCATGAAAAAGGCCCGGTGGAGTGATCCACCGGGCCTTTCTCTTTTCAGGGGCGCGGCGCATGCGGCAGCGCCACGGTATTTACGGCAGCACAACCGTATCGACGACATGGATGACGCCGTTCGATTGCAGCACATCGGCCTGGGTGACATGGCTCATGCCGCCCTTGGCGTCGGTCAGCATCACCAGCTTGCCCATCATGCTGGCCGTCAGCTTGCCGCCCTGCACCGTGGTCAGCACGGCCTTGCCGCCGCCGGCCTTGATGGCGGCCACGACGTCAGCCGCCGTAAAGCGGCCAGCCACGACATGATAGGTCAGCACGGCGGTCAGCGTGCCCTTGTTCTCCGGCTTGAGCAGCGTGTCCACCGTACCGGCCGGCAGCTTGGCAAAGGCGGCGTTGGTCGGGGCGAACACCGTGAACGGCCCCGCGCTCTTGAGCGTGGCGACAAGCCCGGCGGCCTTTACTGCGGCCACCAAAGTGGTGTGATCGGCAGAATTGACGGCGTTATCGACGATATCCTTGGTCGGATACATCGCGGCGCCGCCGACCATCACCGTTTCGGCCATCACCGGGGCCGCAACCAGCCCGGATGCAGCCATGGCAAACAGGGCCGCACGAATTGCAATTTTCGACATTTGAACGCTCCATGATACGCGCCGGGCATGTTGGCCGGCACGTCATCTACGCAAGCGGCCCCGGCTGCGTTGCCCATGTCGGCGCCGCGTGCGTTCGTGTCGCAGGCGTCAAGCGGCGCTCAGCACACCCGTGGCAATGACCGGCCCGGTTGGTGCGCCAGTGGTGGATCCGCCCAGCGGCTCGATCGAAATTGCCAGCACCGAACCCGGCTTCAGACCCGCCAGTCGCCCGGCCGGGATGGCATGGCTGCCGTCTGCGCGGTCGATGACCCCCAGCGAACGCGGCGGCTGCTTGCCCTCGATGACCCATAGCTCGGGCACCTTGTCACCCGTCGCCGTCGGCGCCGCAACCGGCGCAAAACTGACGGCACCGCGCGCCGGGTCATAGGACGCAGCAATCAGCGGCGTGCCGTCGCTGGCACTGAGCGTCGCCACCAGCCGTTCGCCTGCCGCCACAGGTGCGGGCGCCGACAGCGGCGTCGTCACGACCGCCACAGCCAGCGCCGCCGCTACCGGGCCACCGATGGCCAAACCACGCCACAGCGATAGATTCTGCCACCAACCCCCGTTGACTGCCGTTGGCCGCGCCGGCGCAATCTCGGCGGCGATGGCGTCCCACACACCCGGCGGCGGCGCCAGCGGCGGTGTCAGTTCATCCAGTGGCGCCAGCGCAGCCTGCCAGCCCGCCACCAGCGCCCGAAACGCCGGGTCCGACCGCAGCCGCATCTCGGCACTGCGGCGCTCGGCACGATCGAGCGTGCCCAGCGCATAGTCCAGCGCCATTTGCTGGTCGCTCGTCATGCCATCGTCATCGGGTATCGTGTCGGGCGTTGTCATGCCGCTGCCTCCAGCGCATGGCGCATCTTGACCAGGCCGCGCCGCACCCAGCTTTTCAGCGTGCCGACCGGCACATTTTCGCGCAGCGCCAAAGTCTCATAGGTCAGCCCATCGAAATAACAGGCGCGGATGGCATCGGCGTGGCGCGGATCGAGCAGACCCAGCGCGCTCTGCACCCGCGCCGCATCCTGCTGGTTTGAAACCAGAGTATCGGCGCCGGGCCGCGTATCGGCCACCTCCGCCGCCTCGGCCAGCGGCGCAGACGGCCGGCTACCGCGCGCGCGCAACCGGTCGATGGCGCGGTTGCGTGCAATCGTTGCCGTCCAGGTGATGGGGCTGGCGCGTGCGGGGTCGAACTCCGCCGCCTTGCGCCACACCGTTACATACACTTCCTGCAACACATCCTCAGCCTCGCCGCGTTCAGGCAATATACGGGCAATGACGCCAAATAGTTTTGCGCTGGTCAAATCATAGAATTGGCGAAACGCCGCAGCATCGCCGTCCGCCGACCGCGCCAGCAGCGCAGCCAGCGCCGCGCCGCCGGGTGTGCGGGCGCTGCCGACGCTCATGCCGGCTTGACCGGGGCACTCACCGGAACACTGATGGGGCCAATTGCCGAGCCATGGATGAACTGCTCGACAAAGGGATTGCCGCTGGCATCGATGGCGCTTTTTGCGCCCGTCCAGATGATCTTCCCCTGATGCAGCATCGCCACCCTGTCAGCTATCTTGCGCACGCTCGCCATGTCGTGCGTGATCGTCAAGGCGGTAATTTTCAGGTCCGTCACCAAAGTGCGAATAAGGCCGTTGATGACATCGGCCATGATCGGGTCCAGCCCCGTCGTCGGCTCGTCGAAAAAGATGATCTCCGGGCGGGCCGCGATCGCCCGCGCCAGCGCCACGCGTTTCTGCATGCCGCCCGAAAGCGCGGCTGGCCGCAGGTCGGCGACATCGCTGCCCAAGCCGACACGCGCCAGATTGTCGATGGCGGCGGCCCGGCGCGCTGCGGCGGAACCATCCAGTGCAAAGCTGACATTGCGCCATATGGGGAGCGAATCGAACAATGCGCCGCCCTGGAACAACATGCCGAACCGCGCCTGGTGGC
>NZ_JANPCD010000119.1:0-8754 GCF_031430775.1 Sandarakinorhabdus sp.
CACCGACGGCGGGACGCGGCGGATTGCTTTCCTCCCGCACCAGATCAAGCGCCAGCACGAACGCCTCGAACCTGAGCTCGCGCAAGCGGCCACTCCTTCAGGCGGTCACCGCCGTTCAGCACGAAACCGGAAAAATAATGCTGCTCGGCCAATGGGTATCCCAGGCGTTCGCCGACAACTGCCCGGCCCCTGGCCTGCCCTGCCGCATCACCGCTCGTCACGAACGTATAGTCCTCGAGCTGAAGCACATCGAACGCCGGCCGCGCCCACGCAATCGGCGCATTGGCGCGGATCAACTCGGGCGCGGCGGCATTGAGCACCTGCGGCGCGTAGAACAGCAGCAGCGTCTCGCAGCCCGGTGCCGCAGCCAGCGCCGCGTCACGCAGCGCCAGCGTCGCCCGGCCCAGAACCGCGCCGCACCAGTCCAGATAATCACGTTCCGACGCCGCCGACACGGCTCGGATATCGGCGATGACCGGCGCCGCCGTGCCATTTTCAGCCAGATGCAATGCCGCAATCGCACCATCATAGAGGCAAGGCTTGTGATCCGGCCCGATGCGACTGGTCACATCCATGGAGGCCGTGTCGGCGCCGGTCACGCTTGCCGAGGTCAAGGCGGCGCTGCGCCTTGACCGTGATGACGAGGACGCGCTGCTTGCCGGGCATATCCGCGCGGCATCGGCGCTGTGCGAGGCCTTTGTCGGCAGCTGGCTTTTCGAACGCGGGGGCAGCGAAACACTGCGCCGCGATCTTGTCTGGCAGCGGCTGACGACCGCGCCGGTGACGGCGATCAGCGGCGTTTCTGCCGATGGTGGGGCGCTGGCAGCCGGAGCATTCGAAACCGACATCGATGCCGGCGGTCAGGGTTGGGTGCGACTTGTGGGTTTGCCTGCCCAGTCGGCAAGCGTGTCGTTCCGTGCTGGCATTGCGCCGGACTGGAAAGGCCTGCCCGAAGGGTTGCGCGCCGGGATCGTCCGGCTGGTGACGCATTTGTACACCCACCGCGATGCGGCTGATGCCGGACCGCCGCCTGCGGCAGTCGCGGCGCTCTGGCGGCCATGGCGGCGGATGCGGCTCGGTTGATGAAAATTGGGGTGATGGCCATGACAGATGAAATGGCAGGCGGCCTGCGTGAGCGGGTTGTCATGGAACACTGGCGCGAGGCGCGCGATGCTGCGGGCACGGCTGCTGGCAGTTGGATCAGCGCCGGGCCAGCGTTTGCCGCGATTACGCCCGATGCGGGCACGGCGGCGGCGCTGGGCGAGGCGCGGCGGTCGGGCCGGCGCTGGCGCGTGACGATGCGCGAGGATGCACGCCTCGGGCTGACCAGCCGGCTATGGTGGCGCGGCGAGACGCTGATTGTGTTGCTGGCCGAGCGCGATCCGCGGCTGCCGGACCGTGTGGTGCTGCGCTGCGAGGCACAACCGATATGAGCGGCGCGAGGGTGATTTCCGGCCTGCACCGAGCCGGGAACCGGGCGGCAAAAGCGGCGGAAACACGCGCGGGCGCCGCGCTGGCTGCCGGGATGGCGGCGGCGTTCCCGGATGCGCGCCATGCGGGGGCCGACATCATCGAGCTGCGGCAGCTGGTGCAGGGTTGGCGCGACGCGAAGAAATCGGTGCTGCGCATGATGCTGGGCTGGGTGGTGCGCACGGTGGTGGCGATGACCCTGATCGGCATTGCCTTCAAGCTGGGGCTGCTGAGGGGACCCGGTGCTCGTGACCGGTCTCTGTCTTGGTTCCCCAATCACCGACCAGGTCGGGGCCGACCACCAGATACGGCGGGGCCGCATCTGCCGGCGGACCGTCGTAAACGCCCGTCACCCCGGCCATGCCGGTGAGCGCCGCGACCATGCGCTTTTGCAACTTCAGGCTCGCGCTCATGTCGTTCCTCCCGCAAACAACAGCCGCGGGTCGGCCAGCGCCGTCCGGCTGCCATGCGCCGCCACCGCCAGACCTGGCCCCGACAGCACCACGCCTTTGCTGGTCTGGCTCACATCCACAGCCGCGTCGCCAGCCGCAAATTGATCAGCGTCGCCTCCGCCCGCTCCCAATGCGCAAATTCATCGCCCCAGGCATAATCGAACTGGCCGCCGCGCAAACTGTCGGGCTCCCCGCCCGAAAACAGCCGCGCCTCGCTGCCGTTGGACCAGGTGATCCGCCTCAGGCTCGGCGTCCATGTCAGTTGCTGGCCAGGCGGCACCCGGGCCAGCAGCCCGGATTCGCCCTCCACCATCACGGCCCGCGCCGCATCCAGCGTCGCGCCGACCAACGCAATGCGCTTGCCAGCTTCGGCGGCGCGGGCATGAACCCATTCCGACCCGGCATGGGTCTTGCCAAAACCGCGCCCTGCCAAAATCGCCCAGATTGTCCAGTCTCCGTCCGGCGGACGCTGGCTCTCGCGCAGGCTGCCATCTCCGGTCAAGCCGGCCATCAGCGCGGGCTCGCCAAAACTGGCTTGCAGGCTGAGGCGCTGTACACGCTGCAAGTCGTGAAACAGTTCAAGCTCGGATGCTGCCGGTTGGTCCAATGTGCCGGCTCCCTTGATGAATGTTGCAATGAATCAGTATCGGTCCGGCCCGGTGTCCAGCGGCCGGCCAGCCAAGGCTTCAGCAGCATTTTCCGCTGCCAGTTGGCGAATTTCCTTGCGCAGACGCGCAACGCTGAGACTGTCCACCGGCTTGCTTTGTTCAACTGAAACCTGCGCCTCGCGGCGGGCCAGAACAGCCATCACAAGCCGGCTATCGACCAGTCCGTTTGCAACTTTGGCTTGGCAGGCTTGTCGGTATCGGCAGGGTCCGGCTGCATCAGCAGCGCCGCCAACACCCGAAATTCGACCTGCTCCCAGGCGATGTTCACCGCCCGCGCCCAGCCAGCGGCAAAGCCCGGATCGCTGTCGCGCAGGGCAAACGCCTCAACGACCGGACGAACCACCTGCCGCGCCGCAGCCACCGGGTCGCCGCTATCGGCAAGAAGATCAAGGAATGCGCGCTTGTCCCTTGCAGACCAACAAATGTGCGGCTGCTTGGTCATCGCTTGCTCCATCTTGCCCCGGTCGTCCTGTCTGGACCGATTCCGCTGGCATGACAGTTATCTAACCTAAAGCGTGACGCTAGTCAACAATAAATAACCTTATTGGTTCGTTTTTTGCAATGCATAGCGTTGCGAGCCAAGCGTCAGGACGCGGTCGGTCGCCACCACATCCGCAGGCGCCAGGTCGGGCAAGTCCTTGAGCCGAGCGTACAGCGGTGCAAAATCCGTATCGAGCGTGGAGCGCAGCAACTGCGCATAATCATCGACCACGAAATAGGATTGCTGATAATCGTCAATGCGATAGCGTGTCTGCATCAGCCGTTCGAGACCATAGGCGATGCGGTTGGGGCTATCCGATTCCAGCGCGAAATGGCTCTCGCCAAAGCTCGACACGATCCCCGCGCCATAGATGCGCAGCCCTTCCGCTTCGCGGATCAGGCCGAATTCGACCGTGTACCAATACAATCGCGCCAGATGGTGCAACGACCCAAAGCCCAAAGAACGCAGGCCGCCCTGCCCATAGGCTTGCAGATAGTCGGCAAAAACCGGGTGGCTGAGCATCGGCACATGGCCGAACACATCGTGGAACACATCGGGTTCCTGGATATAATCCAGTTGGTCCGGCCTACGGATGAAATTGCCCGCCGGGAAACGCCGATTCGCCAAATGGGTAAAAAACACATCGTCAGGAACCAGCCCCGGCACCGCCACCACCGTCCAGCCTGTCAGCGCCATCAGCCGCTCCGACAGCTCGGCAAAATCCGGTATGCCCGGCTTCGACAAATGCAGCACGTCCAGCCCGTCCAGAAATGCCTGGCTCGCCCGGCCCGGCAGCATGGCAGCCTGCCGCGCAAACAGCGTGTCCCACACACCATGGTCCTGCGGCGTGAAATGCGCCCAATCCTGCGGAATCGTCCAATCATCATTCATGGCGCGATCCTAGCACATCCCGGACGAAAATGCCGATGCTTCAGGGCAAGATTGCCAGCACATCGGCGGCAAACCGCGCCGGGTCGAACGGCTTGCCAGGCAAATCGAACCCGCGCCGAATGACGATGACACCAGCGGCCGGCACGATCACCGCATATTGGCCGCGATTGCCGTTCATCTGGTACGTGCCCGCCGGCAAGCCCGCGACGCCGGACAGGCGCCAGAAACCGGCACCATAACCTTCGCGCCGCCCCTCGGGCTGGGTCATCGTCGGCGCCTCGACAAACGCCGGCCAGTCAGTGGGCAGCAGCTGCCGGCCGCCAGCCTTGCCGCCGTTCTGATACAGCAGCGCCAACCGCGCCATGTCGCGCGCCGTCATCCACACCTGGCTCGACAGCACGAAATTGCCCTGCCAATCGGTTTCCGGCGTTGTCCGCGTCATGCCCAATGGCCACAGCACTTCGGTGAACGCAAAGCCCAGACCCTGCGGCCCCAGCCGGCTTTTCAGCGCATGTGCCGCCAGCAGGATGTCGTTGTTGCTGTAGTTGAAATGGCTGCCCGGCGCATGTTCCAGCGGCATGGTCGCCGCTGTCTGCGTCACGCTGGCCCCGCCCAGATAAACTTCATCGGTGCGGTTGCCCGGCCCGTCCGTCCACAGCCCCGAATTCATCCGCAGCAGTTGCGCCATGGTGATCTGCGCGCGCGGGTCGCCGGCAGCGCCCCATTCCGGCACCGTCGCCGGTGCATTCACATCGACCAGCCCCATCTGAACCGCCCGGCCGACAAGCGTTGCGGTGAGCGACTTGGCCACCGACCATGTGCGCTGCGGGGTGTGCATCGTCCAGCCGGCGCGGTAACGTTCCGCCACGATCCGCCCGTCCTTGTTGTCGATCAGCGCCGTCGTGCGATCACTACCCTAATCCCCCGCGAATCCCGCCGCCACCAGCGCGTCCAGCCGCGCGCGCAGGCGGCGCAGCATCCGCGCGCTTGCCTGTGCATCCCCCAGCGGCCAAGGCGCCGCATCCAGCCTGGCAAGATCGGGCTGCTTGAGATCCGGCGTCAATCGCGGCACCAGCGCCGCCACATCCGGCCCCGCGCCCACCGGCAATTGGGCACAGCCCAGCAACGGCCGCCACACCGCAATGCGCGGCGGCAGCTTTGCATCAAAAGCAACCGATACGGTTCGCGCTGCATCATCCACTGCCACCGGCAGATCGGCCACCAGCGCCTGATAGTCGCCATAGATGCCGGTCAGGTCGTCCGCCGTGATCGCCGCCATGTCCTGCCCGGCATTCCAGCGCCCCGAACACACAAAGGCCGCCTTGTAGCCCGCCGCCAGCGCCAAACTGTGCGGCGCGGGCGCGGCAGCGAGAGGCGACGCCAGCAGGGCGGCAGCAATCCATATCCGCATCATGCCATCATCCCCTGCCACATCGCCATGGCCAGCATGCCGGCGCGCATGTCGCCCGTCGTCGTCGGCGCCATCTTGTTCATCGCATAGGCCATGCACATCCGCGTATCCATGTCGCAGACCACCAATGACCCGCCATAGCCGCCCCAGAACACCGTGTTCGGGTTGGGAAACGGCCGCGACGGCCCCGGCAGGCCATAACCCATGCCGTAATTCAGCGGCATCGCCAGCACCAGGTCATCGCCCGAAATCTGGGGCTCCAGCGCCCGGCGCACCCCGGCTTCGGACAGGATGCGCTTGCCGCCCGCCACGCCGCCATTGGCCATCAGCGTCTGCACCATCGCCACCGACCGCGCATTGCCATGGCCATTGGCTGCCGGCAGTTCGGCGCCGCGCCAGGCCCGGGTCGTGGTTGCGCGCGGGTCGATGGCGGGGTTGCTCGCCATGTTCTGCGTCAGCCAGCTGTTCGACACATTGCCGATGCTGCCGCCCGGCGGCGGCGGAATCAGCCGCGCCACCCGGCCATCATCGCTTTGCGGCAGGCCGATATGGAAATCCGCGCCCAGCGGCTCGGCGATCTCGGTGCGAAACACCGTCCCCAGGGTCTGCCCGGTGATGCGCCGCACCACTTCGCCGACCAGAAAGCCCTGTGTCATGGCATGATAACCCGGCGCCGTGCCCGGCTCCCAATACGGCGCCTGCGCCGCCAGCAACGCTGTCGCCTTGTCCCAGTCATAGATGTCTTCGGGCGCCACCGGCTCCTTGAAGCCCGACAGGCCGGCCGAATGGCTCATCAGCTGTGCCACTGTCACCGCGTCCTTGCCGGCGGCGGCAAATTCCGGCCAGTAATGCGCCACGCGCTCCTCGAATCGCAGCTCGCCCCTGTCGGCCAGCAGCAGCGCCGTCAGCGCCGTCATCGTCTTGGTCGTCGAATAGACGTTGACGATCGTGTCCTTTTCCCAGGCCGCACCCGTATCGGCATCGGCAACGCCGCCCCAGATATCGACCACCACCTCGCCGTCGATTGTGGCGCAAAAACTCGCCCCCACATCATCGCCGCGCGTGATGCTGGCGGCCAATACGTCCTTGGCGGCGGCAAAGCGCGGATCTGCGTGCCCATGGATTTGCGTCATGTCGTCATGTCCTTTGGCAGAGGCGACGGCCCGATCAGCCGTTCGTAAAGGGTAAGTGCATAGCGGTCGGTCATGCCGGCGACAAAGTCGCTGACGTGCCGCGCCCGCGCCGGTTCCGACGCCGGGCACAGCGCCGCCCAGTCGCCGGGCAGCGCCGACGGATCGTCATGAAGCACGGCAAACAGTCCGGCCACCACCTGTTCCGACGGGTCGCGCAGCCGTGCCACCTGCGGATGACGATACATGCGGGCGCGCAAGAAATCCTTCAGCGCCCTCACGGCGCCGGCCATGTCGGCAGACATGCCCACCAGCGTCCGCCCCGCGCCGCGCACAGCGGCAGCATCGGCCGGCGCAGCAGCTGCCAGGCGCATTCTGGTCTCCGCCAGCAAATCCGCTGTCATCCGCCCGATCTGTTCGCGCACCAATTCCGGCACCAGGCGTTGCAAACGATCATTGGGCCTGGCCGCAACGCCCGGCCAGCGCCGCATCACCGCCGCCCAGCAATCGGCGGTGAACGGCACGGCGGCCGCCACCTCCTCCACCGTGAACAGTCCGGCGCGAATACCGTCATCCAGATCGTGATTGTCATAGGCGATATCGTCCGCCATTGCCGCCACTTGCGCCTCAAGCCCCGAATGGCCGGCCAGATCGAGCGGCCAGTCGGCATCTGCCTGCGCCATGGCCCATGTCGGCAGATAAATCGGGCCGTTATGCTTGGCCAACCCCTCCAGCGTCTCCCACGACAGGTTCAGCCCGTCCCAGCCCGGATAACGGCTTTCCAGCCGCGTCACGATGCGCAGCGTCTGGGCATTGTGATCAAAACCGCCAAAGGGCGCCATCGCCACTTCCAGCGCATCCTCGCCGCTATGCCCGAACGGCGGATGCCCCAGATCATGCGCCAGCGCACACGCCTCGGTCAGATCCTCGTCAAGCGCCAATGCCCGCGCCAGCGTGCGGGCAATCTGCGCCACCTCAAGGCTGTGCGTCAGCCGAACGCGGAAATGGTCGCCGTCGGGCGCCACGAACACCTGGGTCTTGTACCGCAGCCGCCGAAACGCGCCGGAATGCACGATGCGGTCGCGGTCACGGCTATAGGGCGTGCGCGTCTCCGACGCCGGTTCATCGAACCGCCGCCCGCGCGACACCCGCCAGTCCGTGGCATAGGGCGCCAGTTTCAACGCACCACGCCCCCTGCCTTCAGCGCGGCCACCTTGTCAGCATCATAACCCAGCCCGGTCAGCACGGCATCGGTATCCGCCACATTGGTCATCCGCACGGCATCCGTCATCGTCTCCGAATATCGCGGCGCCGGCGCCGGCTGCATCACGCCGCCCGCCTCGACGAACGTGCCGCGCGCCACATTGTGCGGATGGTGCGGCGCCTCGGCCATCGACAGCACCGGCGCAAAGCAGATATCGGTCATCTCCATGATGGCGCACCATTCATCGCGGCTCTTGCCAAGGAACAGCGCCGTCAGCTTCGCCTTGAGGATCGGCCAGCGCGACGAGTCCATCTGCGCATCGAAATCCGGATCCTCGGCCAGCCCCGCCTTTTGCCGCAACAGCGCATAAAATTGCGGCTCAAGACTGCCGATCGAGATCCATTTGCCATCCGACGTTTCATAGGTGTCGTACATGTGCGCGCCGGTATCGAGCAGGTTCACCCCGCGCTCGTCCTTCCAGATGCCATTGGCGCGAAAGCCCCAGATCATCGCCATCAACGCCGCTGCCCCGTCCGTCATCGCGGCATCGATGACCTGGCCCTGGCCGGTTTTCTGCGCATGCAACAGCGCCGACACCATGCCGAACGCCAGCATCATGCCGCCGCCGCCGAAATCGCCGACCATGTTGATCGGCGGCGTCGGCTTTTCCCCGGCCCGGCCAAAAGTGTGCAGCGCGCCGGCCAGCGCGATGTAATTGATGTCGTGCCCGGCAGCATGGGCATAAGGCCCGAACTGCCCCCAACCGGTCATGCGGCCATAAACCAGCGCCGGATTGACGGCATGGCACTCCGCCGGGCCAAGCCCCAGACGCTCGGTGACGCCGGGGCGAAACCCTTCGAACAAACCATCAGCGGATTTCACCAGATCGAGCACCAGCGCGCGGCCATCGGCGGATTTCATATCCACCCCGATCACCCGCCGCCCGCGCAACAACGGGTCGCGTGCATCGATGCGCGCGCCGGGCCGGTCCACGCGGATCACCTCGGCGCCGTGGTCGGCCAGCATCATGCCGCAAAACGGCCCAGG
>NZ_JANPCD010000120.1:0-21373 GCF_031430775.1 Sandarakinorhabdus sp.
GATGCCGAAGCCGATACGCTGGCGCTGCTTCGCGAACCCGGCGAAGGGGAATTGCGCGGCGTCATCCATTGCTTCACCGCCAGCCAGGACTTTGCAGAGCAAGCACTTGGCTTGGGTTTTTACATCTCGCTGTCGGGAATCGTCACGTTCAAGAACGCGCGTGATCTGCAGGCCAGTGCGCTGACCATCCCGGCAGACCGCTTGCTGGTGGAAACCGATGCACCGTTCCTGGCGCCGGTGCCGATGCGCGGCAAGACCTGTGAGCCGGCCTTTGTCGCCCATACTGCGCGCTTCGTGGCGGCATTGCGCGGGGAAGGGGAAGCGCAACTGGCCGCCAGCACCACTGCCAATTTCTTTCGGCTGTTTGCCAAGGCGCAGGCGGCAGCGTGACAGCACGCGGCCTTGTGCAATGAAGATCACCATGCTCGGCAGCGGCACGTCCTCGGGTGTGCCAAGGCTTGGCGGCATGGACGGCGCCGGTGATTGGGGCCACTGCGACCCGGCCGATCCGCGCAATCGGCGGCGGCGCGTGTCCTGCCTGGTGCAGCACGGGGATACCAATATCCTGGTCGACACCGGCCCCGATCTGCGGGAGCAACTGCTTGGCGCACGCATCAGTCGGCTCGACGCTGTGTTTCTAACGCATGACCATGCCGATCACAGCCATGGCATCGATGATCTGCGCCAGATATTCCACGCGCAGGGCAGCACGGTCGCCTGCTATGCCAGCCCGGCGACATGGCGCGTGCTGCGGAGCCGGTTCGATTATGTGTTCGAAGGTACGCGCTTTTATCCGGCGACCTGCACGGCCACCGATTTGCACGGGCCAATGCGCGTCGGCGATGTGCTGGTGACACCGTTCCCGCAGCTTCATGGGAACATCGAATCCACTGGCTATCGCTTTGACTGCCATGGCAAGAGTGCGGCCTATTCCACTGATGTCAAAGGCTTTGATAACCGGGCCGATGCTGCACTTTCGGGTCTGGATCTTTGGATTGTCGATGCGCTGCGACGCGATCCGCATCCCACGCACAGCCATCTGGCGCAGACACTGGACTGGATCGGGCACTGGCAGCCGGAGCTGGCGGTGCTGACCCATATGGACCAGACGATGGACTGGGCCGAGGTATCGGCGCAGTTGCCGGACGGCGTCATGCCCGGCCATGACGGGCTGGTGATCGACCTATAGCCGCAGGGCTGCAAAGCCGAGGGCGGCAGCCATGCTCGCGATACTGGCGATGGCACCAATCAGCAGGGGCTTTGGTCCAGCCTTCATGATTTCTGCCAGCGGCGACCGTATGGCCGTGGCGGCGACGGACACGGCCAGCATCGCCGCCGACGCCTGCGCCGCAGCGCCAGACATGACGGCGGGAATGATACCAGTGGAATTGATCGCCGCCACGACAAAGAAACCCGCGACGAACCATGGCAGCAGCGGTGCTGCGCGTTTGCCGCCCGTGATCTTGAACGCCGCCGGAAACGTCACCGCGACCAGCGCAAGGACTGGCGCCAGCAACGCGACGCGCGCCAACTTGACGATTGTTGCAGTCTCGCCGGCACCGGGCGAAAACGCATAGCCGGCGCCAAGCGTCTGTGCGACATCATGAATTGATGCGCCAAGAAAGAAACCGGCCTGAACGTCATTGAAATCAAACAGATGCGCGATCATCGGATAAACGACGAGCGCAACCGAGCTCATGGTCGATGTGCCGACCAGCACCAGCGTCAATTCCGCCTGGCGGATGCGGCGTTCGCCAAGCGTTGCGGCCAATGCCATGGCCGCCGAGGCACCGCAGATGGCCACGGCGCCGCTGGACAGGACGCCAAATGCCGAAGTGAAGCCCAGCAACCGGGCCGCGATCACGCCGCTGCCGATGGTGATGGCGACAATGGCCACGACAGCCAGCAGCGATTCTGGACCAAGCGCCAGGATCTGGGCAAAAGTGATGCGGGCGCCGACCAGCACAATCGCCCAGCGCAACAGTTCGCGCGAGGCCAGTGTCAGGCCGGGCGTCAGGCGCCGGTCTGCCGACAGGAAATTCAGCGCCAGCCCGATGAGCAGCGCCATCAACGTCAGCGGCGCGCCATAGCGGTCGGACAGACTGGCAGCGGCAAGAGTGGCCAGCACCGCAATTGTCAGGCCGGGCAGATAATCCTGGAAGCGAACCTTTGGCGTGGATTCGATATCGCCGAACAGATCGGCGGCCTGAGGCTGTGGCAATGACATCGCCGCAACGGTTAGAAGTTTGCCGACCCGATGCCAAGACCGATAAAATTATACATAATATATATTATCAAGATAATATGCCGGTGTGTGGGGTGGATTGTTTCTCGCTCCTCTCGCCCCGATGCTGTCTCAGGACTTGCCAGCCTGCCATCTCGTCGGCCACCTAGCCAAAGAGCCACAAACAAAAAAGGTCAGCCCCATGGAGTCGATGACGGTTCGCAGCGGCGATATCAATATCGGCGTCGTCCTTGCCGGGCCGGCGGACAGCGCTGATCTTCCGATCCTGTGCGTGCATGGCTGGCCAGAACTATCGCACAGCTGGCGGCATCAAATGGCATATTTCGCCGCTGCCGGTCGCCGCATCGCTGCGATGGATGTGCGCGGCTATGGCCAAAGCGACAAGCCCGATCCCGTTTCGGCGTATTCCCTGAGCGCGCTGGCGTCCGATGTTGCCGCCGTCATCGACGCGCTGGGCGGCCGCGCGATATTGTTCGGCCATGACTGGGGCGCCCCCATCGTCTGGAACACAGCGCTGCGATACCCGCGCCAAGTCGCCGCCGTTGCGGGTCTCAGCGTGCCGTTCTCGCCGTGGAGCGACATGCGCTTTCTGGATGTGATGCGCGTGATGCATGCCGGCAAATTCTTCTACCAATTCTATTTCCAGGCCGAAGGCGTTGCCGAGGCGGAACTTGCAGCCGATCCGGACGCGCTGGCCAAAATCTATCATGCGCTGTCGGGCGATGCCGCCTATCCCGGCTTTGGCCGCAAGGGCCCGGATGGCACGTTGCTCGAAGGCGTTGCCCTGCCCGATCCGCTGCCCGAATGGCTGCCCGAGACGGACCTTGCCATCAGCAAGGCCACATTTGCAGCAGGCGGGTGGCGCGGCCCCCTCAACCGTTATCGCGCGCAGGACATCGATGCCGACGAGGCCGTCCCCTTGCGCGGATTGCACATCTCCCAGCCTGCGGCCTTTATCGCCGGCACGCGCGACCCGGTGCGCTATTTTGCGCCCGGGATGGATTTATACGCCGCTGCCGGTGCCGGCTGCGACGATTTTCGCGGAACCACCCTCATCGACGGCGCCGGCCATTGGGTGCAACAAGAAGCGCCCGAACAGACCAATGCCGCCCTTTTAGCTTTTGTTACAGGTCTTTGAATGTCCGACAACATCTCCCTCGCCCGGCTTTGCGGGATCATGGCGCGGCTGCGCGATCCAGCCGGCGGCTGCCCCTGGGATCTGGCGCAGGACTTCGATTCCATCGCGCCTTACACGATCGAGGAAGCCTATGAAGTCGCCGAAGCCATTGCAGCGCGCGATTGGGCCGAACTGAAAAAGGAACTGGGCGACCTGCTGTTCCAGGTCGTGTTCCACAGCCGACTGGCTGAGGAAGCCGCGCATTTCAGCTTGTCCGATGTCATCAGCGCCGTCTGCGACAAGATGGAGCGCAGGCACCCGCATATCTTTGCCGGCGGCACCCCGGCTCCCGATGCAGCGACACAGAAGCTGGACTGGGAGGCGATGAAGGCCGCCGAGCGCGCTGCTGCTGGCACAACTGACCAGCCGGTATCGGCGCTGGACGGCGTGGCGGCTGCCCTGCCCGCGCTGATGCGCGCCGAGAAACTTCAGGCGCGTGCGGCACGTGTCGGTTTTGAATGGGCCGATGTGTCGGGCGTGCGTGCCAAGCTGGACGAGGAACTGGCCGAATTCGACACCGCAACCTGTGATGCCCACCGCGCCGAGGAGATGGGCGATGTCCTGTTCGTCATCGCCAATCTGGCCCGCCGCCACGGTATCGACCCCGAAGCCGCATTAAGGGCCGGCAATGCCAAGTTCGAACGGCGATTTCGCGCCATGGAAGCGCTTGCCGGGGCAGGCTTCCCTGATCTGCCGCTGGATGACCAGGAAGCACTGTGGCAGCAGGTCAAGCGTCAGGAGCGCGCCGCTCAGTCCTTGGCGCGCTCGACGTAGCTGGAATCTTCGGTGTTGATGACGATGCGCGTGCCGACATCGATGTGCGGCGGCACCATGACTCGCGCGCCGCTTTCGACGGTGGCGGGCTTGTAGCTGGAGGAGGCCGTCTGGCCCTTGACGACGGGTTCTGTCGCCATGATCGCCATGGTGACGCGCGCCGGCAACGAGATGGTGATCGGCTTGCCATCGAACATCAGGATGTGACATTCGGCATTTTCCTGCAGGAAGATGATGCCGTCGCCGATCATCGTTTCCGTCAGGCTGATCTGTTCATAGGTTTCATTGTTGATGAAGATGTAATCCGCACCGTCCTTGTAGAGGTAGTTGTGGCTGACTTCCTCGACAAACGCGCGTTCCAGGCCATCGCTGGTCTTGGTGGTGATGACGGTTTTGACGCCATCGGAAATGCGCCGCATGTCGATGGTCGTCGTTGGCGTACCCTTGCCGGGGCGAAAGGTTTCGGCCTTCAGCACGACATAGAGATGCTTGTCATCATGTTCGATGACCTGGCCCTTGCGGATGTTGCTGGCGATGACCTTGACCAAGTGGCTGGACCTTGTGTCTGGGGCTGGCGGGCGGCATGGCCGGTCCAGCAACGATGGAATGATGCGCGCTGGTAGCTGGCTTGACGCCCGCCGCCAAGGGGCAAGCTGCCGGGAATTGCGCAAGGTGAGGACGAAAGCACGATGACATCACCGTTCTGGGACAGGAATCGCCACGCCGACCGGCGCCCGGCGCTGCTTTTGCGGGGTCGGATCAAGGCGGCGCTGAGGCAATGGTTTGCGGGCCAGGATTTCACCGAGGTGGAATGCGGCGCGCTCCAGGTCTCGCCCGGCAATGAAACGCACCTCCATGGCTTTGCGACCCTTTGGCAGCCCGAGGGCGGCGAACCCAGCGCGCGTTACCTGCATACGTCGCCGGAGTTTTCGGCCAAGAAACTGCTCAGCGCCGGCGAAACCCGCATCGTCGATTTTGCCCGCGTGTATCGCAATCGCGAATCCGGGGCGCTGCATGCACCGGAATTCACCATGGTGGAATGGTACCGCGCCAATGCCCCTTATGCCGATGTGATGGCCGATGCGGCTGCGCTGTGCCGCACGGCGCAGGCGGCGGCCGGCCGGGACGCGCTGACCTGGCGCGGCCACAGCAGCGATGCGATGGCCGAACCGGAGACGTTGACGGTATCAGACGCCTTTGCGCGCCATGCCGGTATCGACTTGCCGGCCATGCTGGACGACCGCGACGCGCTGGCGGCAGCCATGGCAGCGGCCGACCTGACGGTGCGCGCCGACGACAATTGGTCCGATTTGTTCAGCCGGGTGATCGTCACGCGCATCGAACCGCAACTGGGCATGGGCCGGCTGACGATGCTGAGCGAATATCCGATTGCCGAGGCGGCACTGGCGCGGCCCTGCCCGTCCGATCCGCGATTTGCCGAACGCTTCGAGATGTATGCCTGCGGCGTCGAACTGGCCAATGGCTTTGGCGAATTGACCGATGCCGCCGAACAGCGCCGCCGGTTCGAGGCAGACATGGCGGAAAAGCTGCGCATCCATGGCCATGCCTATCCGCTCGACGAGGATTTCCTGGCCGCGCTGGAACACATGCCGCAAGCCAGCGGCGTTGCCCTGGGCTTTGACCGGTTGGCGATGCTGGCCATCGGGGCGCGGCACATCGACGAAGTGCTGTGGACGCCGTTCGCGCCCTGATGTCGGCGGCAATCGGACATGATGTTGCGCCGGGCCTTGGCGCCAGCCCTGCCCCTGCCCTATCATCGCGCCATGCTGGATTTCGACACCTGCAATGATGCCCGGATGCGCCGCGACCCGGCGTTTGACGGGCGTTTTTTCATCGCGGTGAAAACCACGGGCATTTACTGCCGTCCGGTGTGCCGGGTGCGCCAGCCGCTCACACGCAACATCTGCTTCTACCCTTCTGCCGCAGCGGCGGAGCGCGCGGGGTTTCGCCCCTGTTTGCGGTGCCGGCCCGAATCCGCACCCTTTTGCCCGGCCTGGAACGGCACGAAAACCACCACCGGGCGCGCGCTGAAGCTGATCGAAGCCGGCGCGCTGGACGGCAACGGCACGGTGGCCCTGCTGGCGGATCGCTGCGGTGTCGGCGCCCGCCACCTGTCGCGGCTGTTTCAGGCGCATGTCGGCGCCACGCCCATCGAAATGGCCCAGACATTGCGCGTCCAACGTGCCCTGCGCCTGCTCAATGACAGCCAATCGACAATATCCGAAATCGCCCTCGCCTCGGGTTTTTCCAGCCTGAGGCGCTTCAATGAAGTGGTCAGCGCCCGTTATGGCCGGCCACCATCGCAGCTTCGGCATGGCCGGGCGCCCATCATTGCCGGCGCTTCCGGCTCTTAGGCCATCGCTTCGAATCGCGACCAGTCCTTGTCGCTCAGCCGCACCTGCACATTCACCGCGTCGTCCGTATCGCTGCGCCCCACGACTTCGCCATGTTCGTGCAGCCACGCCAGCCGGCGGCCATCACCGTTGGACAATTTGATATCGTGCACGCGCGATCCCGCCCGCAGCAGCGTCGCCATTGCCTCGCATAGCCGTTCCAGCCCTTCGCCGGTCAGGGCCGAAACAGGAATGGCGTCCTCGCTGGCGCGGTCGGCAATCGCGGCGCGGCTGTCGGCGTCAAGAGCATCCATCTTGTTGAACACCGTCAGCATCGGTGTCTGGCGCTGTTCGGGCGCAAGGCCCAGGTCTGTCAGCACGCCAAGCACGTCCGCCGCCTGTGCATCGCTATCGGGATGGCTGATGTCGCGTACATGCACGATCAGATCGGCCTCCAGAACCTCCTCCAACGTGGCGCGAAAGGCGGCAACCAGCTGTGTCGGCAGGTCGGAGACAAAGCCCACCGTGTCCGACAGCACGACCTTGTCATGGCCCGGCAACGCAACGGCGCGCATGGTCGGATCGAGCGTGGCGAACAGCAGATCCTCCGCCCGCACTTCGGCGCCGGTCAACCGGTTGAACAGCGTCGATTTGCCGGCATTGGTGTAACCGACCAGCGCCACCACCGGCCAAGGCGCCTTTTGCCGCTGGCGGCGATGCAGCCCGCGCGTGCGGCGCACGTCCTCCAGATCGGCACGCAGGCGCTGGATACGCTCGCGGATCAACCGGCGATCGGTTTCGATCTGGCTTTCGCCCGGACCGCCCAGAAAACCGAAGCCGCCGCGCTGGCGTTCGAGATGGGTCCAGCTGCGGACAAGCCGGCTGGCCTGATATTGCAGATGCGCCAATTCGACCTGCAACGTGCCTTCGCGCGTCGAGGCGCGTTCGCCGAAGATTTCGAGGATAAGCCCGGTGCGGTCGATGACCTTGGCCTTCAACGCCTTTTCCAGGTTGCGCTGCTGGATGGGTGTGACGGGACCGTCAATGACAACGACCTCGGCGCAAACGGCTGCCACAGTGGCTGCGACTCGTTCGATCTGGCCCTTGCCCATCAGATGCGAAGCCGACGGGCTGCGCAGCCGCACGATTTCGCTGTGCTGGACATCCAGAGCGATTGCGTTTGCCAAGCCGATGGCCTCGGCCAACCGCGCCTCGGGCTGGCGCATCGGCTGTTCCCTGCCCCCATGTTCCTTGGCGTTTTGGGCTTTCCCTTCACGCACAGGCAACACGACAACCGCCACGGAGCCGGTACGCAGCCCGCGCTGTTCATTCCAGCCGTTCCCCGTTCCGGGGCGTTCGTATTGATTCTCTGGCAGCTGTCTCTGTTCGGTCAATCGTCGTCACCTTCGGCGCCATCGGGATCGAACAATTGCACGGGAGACGCCGGCATCACCGTGGAAATGGCGTGCTTGTAAACCAGCTGGCTATGGCCATCACGGCGCAGCAGAACCGAAAAATTGTCGAACCAGGTGATATTGCCCTGAAGTTTGACGCCATTGACCAGAAACATCGTCACCGGCGTCTTGGTCTTGCGGACGGTATTGAGAAACACGTCCTGCAGATTATTGGGCTTGTCGGCCATGGTAGGAAACACCCCCTGTTGTCGTGCGGCAAAAGCCGTACTTTGCAAGGATAGGGTGTCGCAGCGTCTTTCTCAATGGGTTGTGCGCGCACTCATTCACTTTGGGCGTCATCGATAGCCGGGTCATCATTCAGGCCCAGGGCCTTGAGCTTGCGATGCAGCGCCGAACGCTCCATGCCAATGAAGGCGGCTGTGCGACTGATATTGCCGGAAAAACGCCGGATCTGGGCGCGCAGATACTCACGCTCGAACGCCTCCCGCGCTTCGCGAAGCGGCGTACCCATGATCGACCGCACGGCCTGGCCCGGTACCAGCCGCGACGGCTCGGCCGTCACTTCGGGCGGCAGCATGTCGATATCGATCTGGGCAATGCGGTCCGCCGGCGTCAGGATCAGCGTGCGTTCAACGACATTCCTGAGTTGGCGGACGTTCCCCGGCCAGTCATAGGTCTGAAGCGCCGCCATCGCATCTTCGCTGATAGCCGGCGTGGCTGTGCGCCGTTCGGCGGCATAGCGCGCCAGATAATAGGTCACCAGTTCGGCCACATCCTCGCGGCGTTCGGCCAGCGCCGGCAGCCGCACCGGCACGACATTGAGGCGGTAATACAAATCCTCGCGGAACCGCCCGGCGGCGATTTCGGCAATCAGGTCACGGCTGGTGGCGCTGATGACGCGCACATCGACGCGCACCCAGCGGGCGCCGCCGACGCGCTGGAACACCTGTTCGGTCAGCACACGCAGGATCTTGGCCTGTGTCGGCATCGGCATGTCGGCAACATCATCGAGGAACAAGGTGCCGCCGTGCGCTTGTTCGAACAGGCCGGCGCGCACCAGATGCCCGCCCTCCTCGACGCCGAACAAGGCTTCCTCGACGCGCTCCGGCGTCATGCGCGCGGCCGACACCACGACAAATGGCGAGCTTTCGCGCACGCTCCACTGGTGCAGCAGCCGTGCTGCCACTTCCTTGCCCGACCCGGCCGGCCCCGTGATGAGCACGCGGCTGCCAGTCGCGGCCACCCGTTTCAACGTGGCACGCACATTGTTGATCTGCGGGCTTGAGCCGGTCAATTCGGTATCGAACCCGACACGCTCCTTCAGGGCCTCATATTCGCGTTTCAGCCGCTCGGTTTCCGTGGCGCGCCGCACGACTAGCAGCAGTTGTTCAGCCTGGAACGGTTTTTCAATGAAATCATAGGCGCCGCGCTTGATGGCTGCGACCGCCGTTTCGATGTTGCCGTGGCCGGAGATGACCACCACGGGCAAGGTCGGGTCGCGGCGCTTGATCTCGTCGAGCAGTTCGATGCCGTCCAGCCTCGACCCCTGCAACCAGACATCAAGCACGATCAACGATGGCCGCCGTTCTGCCAATGCCGTCAAGGCCTGCTCGCTGTCGCCGGCCACGCGCGTGTCGAACCCCTCGTCACCCAGCACGCCTGCCACCAGGTCACGAATATCGGCCTCGTCATCAACGATCAGGATATCAAGAGCCATCAGGCAGTTACCTTGTCGAACGGTGGAGGGGGAAAGGGCTGGTCGCCGGCCGCGAGATTCCGGCTCAGGCGCACGCGGACACAGGCACCCGGACCGGGATCGGCATCACCAAGATCGAGCGTGCCACCATGGTCGGCGATGATCTTTTTCACAATGGCGAGGCCTAGCCCGGTGCCGCGCGCCCGCGTCGTGACATAAGGCTCGGTCAGCCGGTCACGGGCTTCGTGCGGCAGGCCGATGCCATTGTCGGTGACGGTGATGGTCACGAATTCGGCTCCGTCTGCGATTTCGACCGCGATGCGCCCCGATTCAGCACCCTGTTCACGTTCAAGCCGCGCTGTCACGGCTTCGGCCGCGTTCTTGACCAGATTGGTCAGCGCCTGGCCGATCTGGTTGCGGTCGCAGACAAGCGGCGCGGCCTCGCCATGTGCAGTGAAATGGATCGCCGGAAACGCCACTTCCTGCAGGACCAGCGCCTGGGCCACGGTGCGTTCGATACTGTCGGGTGCCAGCAACGGCTTGGGCAGACGCGCAAATTCGCTGAATTCATCGACCATGCGGCGCAAGTCACCAACCTGCCGGACAATCGTGCTGGTCAGGGTGCCGAAGGTATCGGCATCCTCGGTGATCTGGCGCCCGAACTTGCGTTGCAGGCGCTCCGCGGCCAGTTGAATCGGTGTCAGCGGGTTCTTGATTTCATGCGCGATACGCCGCGCGACATCTGCCCATGCGGCGCGGCGCTGATTGGCCAGCTGCGCCGAAATATCGTCGAATGTCAGGACATAGCCGCGTTCCTCGTCCTTTTCGGGGCCGGCTTCGCCGCCGATGCGCACCGCTAGCGTCTGGGTTTCAGTGCCGCGCTCGATCCTAACCTGGCCGGAGGCGTCGCCTGTCTGGCGCGCCAGATTCAGCAGATTGCCCAGCGCCGGCACCGCTTGGCTCAAGGGCTGTCCCTCAAGTGCGTGCGCCGGCATCTGGAGCAGCGCTGCTGCAGAACTGTTGGCAACGCGAATGATTCCGGCCGCCGAGATCGACAGCACGCCCGCCGAAACACCCGACAGCACCGCTTCGGTAAATTGGCGGCGGACATCGAGCTGGTGGTTTGCCGCCAGCAGTTCATTCTGCTGGGTCTTCAACTGGCTCGTCATCCGGTTGAACGCCCGCGCCAGCGTACCAAGCTCGTCCGGCGAGCCAACCACGCGCACGCGCGCATCAAGGTCCCCCGCCCCGACACGCTCCGCCGCCAGCGCCAGGCGCGCGATCGGCGCCACGAGCCGGTTGGCCAGCCACAGCGCGAACCAGATCGCCACCGCCAGCGTCAACAGCGACACCCCCATCAGAATCAGGTTGAACCGCAATTGCATGACGCGCGACCGCTCGCGCAGGGCCTGATACTCACCCAGCGCGCCAGCCGCCTTGTCGGCACGCGCCAGAATGGCCGGATCGACCTTGCGGCTGACATACAGGAACCGCCCGCGCACCGCATCATCGACCAGCAACGCCTCGACCCGGTCGCGGCCCTTGGCGACCAACGTGGCATTGCCTATGCGGGCCTGTGCGAAATCCTCCGGCCGTATGCGGCGCGCCAGTTCGGCAACGGTCAGGCCCGATATGGCGGCCGCCTCAAGGGTGCCATCAGCCGCACGGGCGAACCATGCCGCCTCCTCGAATCCGCGTGCATCCATCTGGTAGCGGAATCCGCGCCCGAACTGTTCGGTACCAAGCCCGAAGTCGCGGGCATAGGCATTGATGTCGGTGTCCATGGCGATGATATCGCTGGCAACGCGCTGGCGGTTTTCCTCATAATAGGCTTGGGCAACCTGGTTCGAGCTGTCGAGCACGGTCTTGACCCGGTCCGAAAACCAGAACTGCACGCCGAATTGAAACAGCAGCGAGGCAAAGATCACCACGAGCAGCGTTGGCACTGCCGCAATCCCGGCAAACAACGCCACCAGCCGGATATGCAGCTGCGCGCCAGCCAGCCCGCGCCGGCGATTGGCCAGCAATATGGCAATACGCCGGGCAATCAGCACCACCAGCAGCATCACCGGAATGAGATTGGCAACAAGCAGCGCCGTTACCAGCGAAGGCGAAGCGCCATTGGCCGGCGCGCCCGTGCCGGTCAGCAGGGCATAGCTGGACCACCCCATGACGATGGTCGTGCAAGCGGCAATCAATTCGAGGCGCGGAAAAATGTCCTTGCGCCGCGCCCAGCGTTCGGTGCGGCGCCAGAGCCGGCGCCAGCGGGCAAAGCCCTGGCGGCTGGGGCCGCGCCTCACGGATTCAGGGGACGACTCGTTCATTCTCTGTGACCCTATCCCACAACCGTGGCGCAAGGAACACAGTCGTTGCGACAAAGCGACACATTTGCGGAGCCGACTAGTTCCGACGAACCGACCCCGGATCAAGCCTGAGATCGTTGAGTTTCTTGCGCAAGGTGTTGCGGTTGATGCCAAGCAGCTTGGCGGCTTTCAACTGGTTGCCACCAGTGGCGTCCAGGCACGCTGCTAGCAATGGCCGCTCGACTTCGGCCAGCAGCCGATCATAGACGCCATCGGGCGGCGAGGCGTCGCCAAAATCGGCAAAATACCGTGCGATGTGATGCGCCGCCGCCTCACCGAGCCCCCCGGTGCCCTCGCTGGCCACCTGTCGCATGCGTACCGATAGCCCGGCGTTGATGGCTGCGGCGCTTATGGTATCGCCCCGTTCGAGAACGGCCAGTCTGCGCATCAGGTTTTCCAGCTCTCGGACATTGCCGGGCCAGCCATGTCCGGCCAGCGCCGCAATTGCCCCTGCCTCCAGCGATTTTCGCGGCAGCCCCTCGGCAGCGGCAGTATCAAGGAAATGCCGCGCCAGAACGCCGATATCATCGCCGCGCGCCCGCAAAGGCGGCAGCGGCAGCGGCACGACATTCAACCGGTAGAACAGATCCTCGCGAAACCGCCCGGCAGCCACCAGCGTTTCAAGGTCCTGGTTGGTCGCCGAGACAATGCGGACATCGGCATGAATAGCGCGCTGGCCGCCGACGGTCGTGAACTCACCGGTTTGCAGGACGCGCAGCAGCCGGGTCTGCGCCTCCAGCGGCATGTCGCCGATCTCGTCGAGAAACAATGTGCCGCCCTGCGCCTGTTCGAACTTGCCGGCGTTGCGCGATGCCGCCCCCGTAAAGGCGCCGCGTTCATGGCCGAACAGTTCGCTTTCGATCAATTCGCGCGGGATGGCCGCCATGTTGACCGCCACGAACGGGCGGGCGCGGCGCGGCCCCATGTCATGGATGGCCCGGGCCACCAGTTCCTTGCCGGTGCCGCTTTCGCCAAGGATCATGACAGTCAGGTCATTGGGAACGACCCGCGCGATGCGCCGATAGACCTCCTGCATCGCCGGCGAGCGTCCGAGCAGCGGCGAACCATCACCCAGATCGGCATCCGCGGTAGCCAGGCTGCCCTCAAGGGCGGATGCGACCGCGACCGTCAGTTCATCGATATCGAATGGCTTGGGAAGATAATCGAACGCCCCCTGCTCGGTGGCGCGCACGGCCGTCGAAAGCGTGTTCTGCGCGCTCATGACGATGACCCGCAGGCCGGGACGCATGGCCAGCAGTTCGGGTATGGTATCAAGGCCGTTGCCATCCGGCAGGATGACATCGCTGACCACCACATCGCCGGCACCGGACGCCACAAGCTCCTTCAACCCGGCGATGGTCTGGGTGAGCAGCACCCGGTAGCCAGCGCTTTGCAGCGCCTGCCGCACCACTGTCCGAATGGCGGCGTCATCATCGGCGACAATAATAGTAGCGGTCATGACTGGGGTTCCCTTGGAAGAGCCATGGGCAAGAGAATCCTGAAAATGGTCATCGCCGGATTGCGGGCGCGCTCATACTCGATGATACCGCCATGGTCGGCGACAACCTTGGCCACAAGTGCCAGCCCAAGACCGGTGCCTTGCGCCTTGGTCGTCACGAACGGTTCGAATACATGGTCCACAAGGCCCGGTTCGATGCCGGGACCATTGTCCATGATCCGCACTTCGATCGGCAGCGACACCGATTGGTCCGCGCCGGTGCGAATGCGAAAGCCGGTGCGATAGCTGGTGGTGATAACGATCTCGCCGCCGTCACCCGTGGCTTCGGCTGCGTTTTTCAGCAGGTTGAGGATGACCTGCACCATCGCATCGCGGTTGGCATGCACCGGCGGCAGCGACGGGTCATAGCGTTCCGAGATGGTCAGGCCGCGGCCAAAGCCGGTTGCAGCCACCTGCCGGGCGTGGCCCAGGATTTCATGGATATTCTCGCTCTGACGGTGGACGGGCCGCGTATCCGTAAAGCTCTCCATGCGGTCGACCAGCTTGGCGATCCGGTCCACTTCGGCGACGATCAGGTCGGTCAATTCCTGCGCATCTGGCGACCGCCTGCGTCCCAGCAGCTGGGCGGCGCCGCGTATGCCCGACAGCGGATTCTTGATTTCATGGGCCAGCATCGCGGCCACCCCGACTGCCGAGCGCGCGGCACCGCGCTGGTGCATCTGCCGGCCCGCAAGGCTTGCCACCGACCGGGTCTGGAATGCCACGGTCATCCAGTCAGGCGCTTCAGCGGCCGGCGATGTCAAAATGTCGGCTTTTACCGTGCGGCCGCCGGGAAAGACCACGTCGATATCATAGGCGGCCTGGCTGCTGCCGTCGGACAAGCTGCGCTGCACCAGACGCTCGACAATGGAATCAGGTCCCAGAGCGACCGACCAGCCACGTTCAAGCAATTGCTGCTGGCTGGCATTGAAAAATGCTTCCGCCGCCGGATTTGCCAGGGCAATGCTGCCGTCAGGCCGAACCAATATGGCCGGGACAGACAGTCCGCCAAGCAATTGCCAGGGCACTGGCCGCTATGCCGCCATGGCCGGCGCCGCATGCTGACCGGCATAGAACTGTTCGATCATGTCGAGGACGACTGCGGGTTCGGCCACCTGATTGACTGCACCCCGGAAGGCCGCACTGTCGAACAGGCCCTTGGTGTACCAGCCAAGGTGCTTGCGCGCCAGATTGACGCCGATGACCGGACCATAAAGGTCGAGGATGAGCTGGTAATGTTCACGCACCAACGCATATTGTTCGGCAATAGCCGGGTCCGCCGGCACCGGCCTGCCTGTCAGCGACGCCATGGCCTGCGCGATCAGCCATGGTCGGCCATAGGCGCCGCGACCGATCATCACGCCGTCTGCGCCCGATTGGTCCAGCGCCGTGCGCGCATCATCTGTTGAACAAATGTCGCCATTCACGATTACAGGGACTTTGACAGCGTTCTTTACATTGGCAATGAATTTCCAGTCCGCCGTGCCGGAATAAAGCTGGCAGCGCGTGCGGCCATGCACGGTGATCAGTTGGATGCCCAGATCCTCGGCAATCCGTGCCAGTTCCGGCGCATTGAGGCTGTCATGGTCCCAGCCCATCCGCATCTTGAGCGTCACCGGCACCTTCACCGCCTTGACGGTTGCCTCGATGATGCGTGCGGCCAGCGGCACTTCGCGCATCAGCGCCGAGCCGGCATGCCCGTTGACTACCTTTTTCACCGGGCAGCCCATGTTGATGTCGATGATCGCCGCGCCCATGCCTTCGTTCAGCTTGGCCGCTTCGGCCATGCGCGCCGGATCGCAGCCGGCCAGCTGCATGCTCACCGGTTCCTCGCACGGGTCCCAGGCGGCCTTTTGCAGCGACTGGCGGGTTTCGCGGATCATCGCCTCGCTGGCGATCATTTCGGTCACGGTCAGGCCGGCGCCATAGCGCTTGACCAGCGTGCGGAACGGCCGGTCGGTGACACCGGTCATCGGCGCCAGGATGACCGGCATGTCGATCCGCACCGGACCGATATCGAGAGGCTGGATGAGACGCATGGTTCTGCCCAAAAAACAGGCAGCGGCAATAGCGCGGATGGCGGGGCTGGGCAAGTGCGCCTGCCATGGCTTCTATCCCGCCGCGAAACTGGCTAGACACACGCCCATGAAAATTCACGCCCTGATCGTGGCCGCCGGCAAGGGCATTCGTGCCGGCGGCGGCCTGCCCAAGCAGTATCGCGTTGTCGCGGGCGCGCCACTGCTGCGCCATGCCGTGCTGGGATTGATCGGGCACCCCGGCATCACTGGTGCCACGGTCATCATCAATCCGGGTGACCGGGCGATGTATGATGACGCTGTCGGCGATCTGGCACTGTCGCCGCCAGTGGCGGGCGGCGCCACCCGGCAGCTATCGGCATTGGCCGGCCTCGAAAGCCTTGCCGGCGACCCGCCGGATATCGTGCTGGTCCATGATGCGGCGCGCGCCTTTGTGCCTGCCCCCGTCATCGATGCGCTGCTCGCGGCGCTGGCCGACGCCGGCAACGACGGTGCCTGCCCTGCCCTGCCTGTCACCGACAGCCTCAGGCGCGGCACGGGCCATTTCGACGGCGCCGTGGACCGCGACGGCCTTTGGCGGGTGCAGACCCCGCAGGCGTTTCGCTATCCGGCGCTGCTGGCTGCACACCGCGCGGCAGCGCCCGGCGCCACCGACGAGGCAGCGATTGCCATGGCGTCCGGCATGAAAATCGCCATCACGCCAGGCAACGAGCGCGCTTTCAAGGTGACGGAGCCTCAGGATTTTGCCAAGGCAGAGGCGATGACGCTTTATTCCTCCCGCGCCGCTTCGGGCTTTGATGTCCACCGTTTCGGACCCGGCGATCATGTCTGGCTGTGCGGTGTCCAGGTGCCGCATGATCACGGCCTTGTCGGGCACAGCGATGCCGATGCAGGGCTTCACGCGCTGACCGATGCGCTGCTCGGCACGATTGCTGCGGGTGACATCGGCGATCATTTTCCGCCCAGCGACAATCGCTGGAAGGGCGCCGCGTCCGACCAGTTCCTCGCCCATGCGGCCGGGCTCGTGAGGGCACGCGGCGGCATCATCGATCACGTCGATGTGACACTCATCTGCGAACGCCCGAAAATCGGCCCGCACCGCGCCGCCATGCAGGCCCGCATGGCCGCAATTCTGGCCATCGATATCTCTCGCGACAGCGTCAAGGCGACCCCCACCGAGGCGCTTGGCTTTACTGGTCGGCAAGAGGGCATTGCGGCTCAGGCCATGGCCAGTGTGCGCCTGCCGGAGGGTGTTTGCCTGCCGGAGGGTGTTTGCCTGCCGGAGACAGTTGATGTTTGAGCCCGTCATGCTTGCGGCGGCCCGCGCGGTGCTTGAGGCCAACCGCGCCGCCGGGAAAATGCTGGTGACGGCGGAAAGCTGCACCGGCGGACTGGTGGCAGCAGC
This sequence comes from Sandarakinorhabdus sp., assembly GCF_031430775.1. GTDB lineage: Bacteria > Pseudomonadota > Alphaproteobacteria > Sphingomonadales > Sphingomonadaceae > Sandarakinorhabdus. Next base: position 16,964 of record NZ_JANPCD010000120.1, read on the forward strand.
ACTGACGGAGATTGCGGGGAGTTCCGATGTCTTCGAACGCGGATTCGTCACATATTCCAACGAATCCAAGATGGAGGCGCTGGGCGTTTCCGAAGACATGATCGCCACCTTTGGCGCCGTGTCCGTGGCAACGGCCTGGGCAATGGCGCAGGGCGCGCTCAAGCACAGCCAGGCCGATATCGCGGTCGCCGTGACGGGCGTGGCCGGGCCAGGCGGCGGCAGCGCGTCCAAGCCCGTCGGCATGGTGGTGTTTGCCCGCGCCCAGCGCGGCGCCGATCCCGAAGTGGTGGTGGCCGATACCCGACAGTTCGGCGACCTTGGCCGCAGCGAAATCCGCCGTCAGGCGGCGCTGGTGGCGCTGGCGCTGTTGATGCCGGATGCCTGCGCCGACAGCGTGCCGTAAACAGCGGCGGCGCGCGCTTCAAAGGCGGCGACCATGCGCTCGAATGCCTGGGCGAAAAACAGCCCGGCAAGCCGCTCGAACATGCGGTTTTTGAATTCGAAATCCACGGCAAAATCGATTTCGCAGCCGCCCGGCGCATCTCGGAAATGCCAGTCGTTGCGCAGATATTTCAGCGGGCCATCGAGATATTCGACATGGATGTGGCCCGGCCTGTCCAGCGTCACCCGGCTGGTGAAGCGTTCGCGCACCATGCGAAAACCCACGACCATGTCAGCGATCACGACACTGTCAGGCTGGTCATTCTTGCGCGGATGAATCCGCATGGCCTGCACCCATGGCAGGAATTCGGCATAACGCCCGATATCGGCCACAAGATCGCACATCTGCGCCGCCGACCATGGCAGGGCGCGGGTTTCGGCGTGGCGCGGCATCAGCGCGCCTTGCCGCCCACGTCGGCACTGCGCTTGGCCTGCATTTCGGCAAAATCCTTGCCCGCATGATAGCTTGAGCGAGTCAGCGGCGTGGCGGCAACCTGCAAAAAGCCCTTGGAACGCGCCACGGCGGCATAGGCCGCGAACGATTGCGGCGTCACGAATTCCATCACCTTGGCATGGCGCGGCGTCGGCTGGAGATATTGGCCGCAGGTGAGGAAATCAACGCCGGCCGAGCGCATGTCGTCGAACACCTGGTGCATTTCCTGCGCCGTCTCACCCAGCCCGACCATCAACCCCGATTTGGTGAAGATACGCGGGGACAGCCGCTTGACCTGATCAAGCAGCCGCAAAGAATGATAATAGCGCGCACCGGGACGGATGGTCGGATACAGGCGCGGCACGGTTTCCAGATTGTGATTGTAGACATCCGGCCCGGCCGCGACGATGGCTTCGACGGCGGCGGCCTGCTTGTTGCGGAAATCCGGGGTCAATATCTCGATGGTCGTGGCAGGCGCATGCCGGCGCAGCGCCTCGATCACCTTGACGAACTGGCCGGCGCCGCCGTCAGGCAGATCGTCGCGGTCCACCGACGTGATGACGATATGTTCAAGCCCCAGCGCGGCGGCGGCCTCGGCAACATGCTCCGGCTCGGCAGCATCGACGGCGCCGGGCATGCCGGTCTTGACGTTGCAGAACGCGCAGGCCCGCGTGCAGGTATCGCCCAGGATCATCACCGTGGCGTGTTTCTGGCTCCAGCATTCCCCGATATTGGGGCAAGCGGCTTCTTCACAGACGGTGTTGAGCTTGAGCCGGCGCATCAGCGCGCGGGTTTCGGCATAGGCCACCGATGTCGGCGCCTTGACGCGCAGCCAGTCAGGCTTGCGGACCCTTGGAGAGGTGATATCGAGCAGGTTTTCGGTCATGCCCCGGCACATAGACCTTGCCAGCAGTTCTGCCAATCGGCCAAGGATGACGCAGCAGTCATGTGCGCTCAAAGTCTGATTTCAGGGGGCATGGCCCCGCGCCAAAGGGAGGCTTTCATGCCGGAATTTCGCCAGTTGCTCGAAGGCTATCGCCGCTTCCGCCAGGGCAGCTATGTCGAGCAGCGGCAGCGCTATGACGCGCTCGCTAACAAGGGCCAGGCGCCCAAGGTGCTGATCATCGCCTGTTCCGACAGCCGCGTCGACCCGACCCGCATTTTCGACGCGGAACCGGGCCAGATGTTCGTCATCCGCAACGTCGCCAATCTGGTGCCGCCCTGCGACCCCGATCACAGCCAGCACAGCACATCGGCCGCCATCGAATATGCCGTCACCCAGCTCAAGGTCCATCATGTCGTCGTGCTTGGCCATGCCCGTTGCGGCGGTATCCAGGCCAGCCTTGACGGCACATTCGAAGACGCGCGGCCCGGCGAAGGCGGCTTCATCGGCCGCTGGATGGAAATGATCGCCTCGGCGCGCGACACCATCCGGGCAGCAGCCGCCATATCGCCCGACATCGACGCGGCCAGCGCATTGGAATTGGCCGCCATCCGCATGAGCCTCGCCAATCTGCGCAGCTTTCCCTTCGTTGCGCAGGCCGAGGCGGCGGGCGAACTGCAACTTCAGGGCGCGTGTTTCGATATCGCCGACGGTGTGCTCAAAGTGCTCAACCGCGAAACCGGGCTGTTCGAGGCCGTGACAATGGAATGGGCGCTGGACGGACCGCCATCCTGACAAGACCGCCAACCTGAAAAGGGGATGGGCGCACCCGGCACAACAGGGGGAAGTACCGGGCACGCCCAAACGGTCTGGCGGGGTTGGCAAGGGCAGTTGCCGCACCATTCTCCGAACCGCTGAGTTCATATTGGACCGATACGGTATGGGTTGCAAGCGTTTTTATGGATTTATTGTAATGTAACGCGAATTGCATTATTCAATGCAAATTCAATAGCTTTACTTTTTTCGGCTACTTCGGCGCTCGCTCATATACACGTCCGCGCGTGTCACGGCCCCCGGCAGCCTGGCTGACATTTTGCTTGAAACCCTTGTAGCTGCACCCCGTCCAGCCGCCCGGCCCATAGGCGCTACAGCCGCCTATCGAGCCGACATCCATGCCAAGCAGGCTGTTCCGCTCCGCGCTGACACTGGCGGTGCCGCGCTCCCCAAAACTGCGCGGCATTTCGATGGGCGACCGGAACGGTGATTTTCGCTGCTCTGCATCGGCGCACACGATAATCTCGCCCGGCGCCGCCCTGGGACACAGCGCGCTCCACCCCGGCGGGATCGGAAGCAACGCGGTTTCCACAAGCAACAGCAACGCGGCCAACATAGGCTAATAGTGCAACGCCCGCCCCCAGGCGTCCAGCACGCTTTCGTGCATCATTTCCGAAAGCGTGGGATGCGGGAAAATCGTCTGCATCAGCTCGGCTTCTGTCGTCTCAAGGGTGGCCGCGATGGCATAGCCCTGGATCAGCTCCGTCACTTCGGCGCCAACCATGTGCGCGCCCAGCAATTCGCCGGTGACGGCATCGAACACGGTTTTCACGAAACCCTCGGCCTCGCCCAGCGCAATCGCCTTGCCGTTGCCGATGAACGGGAATTTGCCGATCTTCACCGCATGGCCAGCAGCTTTTGCCTTGGTTTCGGTCAGGCCGATGCTGGCAACCTGCGGCCGGCTGTAGGTGCAGCCCGGAATGCGCTTTACGTCCATGGCATGCGGATGGCCGCCGGTCATGTGCTCGACGGCGATGATGCCCTCATGGCTGGCCTTGTGCGCCAGCCAGGGCGCGCCCGCCACATCGCCGATGGCATATAGCCCCGGCACATTGGTGCGGCACATGCCATCGATGACGATATGGCCGCGGTCAGTCACCACGCCCAGCGCTTCCAGCCCGATGTCTTCGGTGTTGGGCACGATGCCGATGGCACAGATGACATGGCTGAACTGCTGAACATCGGCCTTGCCGTCGGCGCCGGTGATCGTCGCCGTGACGCCGTCCGCGCCGGGCGTCACGTCCGACACCTTGGCGGCGGTCATGATGGTCATACCCTGCTTTGCCAGGGTCTTGGCCATGAAAGCCGACACGTCCTCGTCCTCAACGGGCAAGATGCGGTCGAGCATCTCCACCACGGTCACCGAAGCACCCATGTCGCTGTAGAAGCTGGCAAATTCGATACCGATGGCACCCGACCCGATGACCAGCAATTTCGTCGGCATTTCCGGCGGCACCATGGCATGGCGATACGTCCAGACGCGCAGGCCATCGGCCGGCAGCCCGGGAATTTCGCGCGCGCGTGCGCCCGTGGCAATAATCGCGTGCTTGCCCGTCAGCACCCGCGTCCCGCTGCCGGTGGTGACGGTGATCTCGGTCGGGCCGGTCAGCCGCCCCTGCCCTTCAACCACGGTCACCTTGTTCTTCTTCATCAGGCCCTTGACGCCGCCGTTCAATTGCGCGGCCACCTTGCGGCTGCGTTCGGTCACCTTGGCGAGATCGAACGACGGTTTTTCGACGCTTAGGCCATAGGCGCTGGCATGGGTGATGTAGTGATAGATTTCCGACGTGCGCAGCAATGCCTTGGTCGGGATGCACCC
>NZ_JANPCD010000121.1:0-4864 GCF_031430775.1 Sandarakinorhabdus sp.
GGCCATCTCCTGCGCTTCACCACCTGGGGGGAATCCCATGGGCCGGCCATCGGCGCGGTCGTGGACGGCTGCCCGCCAGGCCTCAACTTGTCCGAAACCGATATCCAGCCCTGGCTCGACAAGCGCCGGCCCGGCACGTCGAAATTCACCACGCAGCAGCAGGAGCCGGACCAGGTGCGCATCCTGTCCGGCGTGCATGAAGGCCGCACGACCGGCACGCCGATTTCGCTGATGATCGAGAATGTCGATCAGCGGTCCAAGGACTACAGCGACGTGTCCAGGGCCTATCGCCCCGGCCATGCCGATTATGCCTATGATGCCAAATATGGCCACCGCGACCCGCGCGGCGGCGGGCGGTCGTCGGCACGAGAAACCGCGTCGCGGGTGGCAGCGGGCGCCGTGGCACGGCTGATCATGCCGCAGGTACGGATTCGCGCCTATCTGGTCGAAATGGGCGGCATTCCCATTGATTACAGCCGTTTCGATGATGCCGAGATCGATCGCAATCCGTTTTTCTGTCCCGATCCGGTTGCTGCTGCCCATTGGGCGCAAGTGCTGGATGCGGCCCGGCTGGCCGGGTCATCGCTGGGCGCCATTGTCGAATGCACCGCCACCGGCGTGCCGGCTGGCTGGGGCAGTCCCTTGTATCAGAAACTCGACAGCCAGCTGGCGGCGGCCTGCATGGGCATCAACGCCGTCAAGGGCGTGGAGATCGGCGATGGTTTTGGCGCCGCCCGGCTGCGCGGCGAGGAAAACGCCGACCGCATGCGGCCCGGTGTAGATACGCCGCAGTTCCTGTCCAACCACAGCGGCGGCACGGCGGGCGGCATTTCCACCGGCCAGCCCATCGTAGTGCGCATGGCGTTGAAACCCACCAGTTCGATCCTGACTCCGGTGGAAACCATCGGTACCGACGGCGAGGCGACGCAAATCGTTACCAAGGGCCGCCACGACCCTTGCGTCGGTATCCGCGCCGCGCCGGTGATGGAGGCGATGGTGGCGCTGGTGTTGGCCGATGCGATGCTGATGCAGCGTGGTCAGACTGGGCGCTGACCTTTATTCCAGCGCTGCCCGCGCCTGTTCCCAGTTTCGGCCATCATAGGCTCGGATCACCGGCGCCACGTCATCGACACCGTCCAGCGCCCGCCAGTTGACGCTGAAGCCATCGGGGTGGGACCGCGGCACATAGAAGCTCTTGATGCCGCACACCTTGCAGAACAGGTGCCGCGCCGTGCCGCTGCCGAAACGATAATCGGTCAATGCATCGGCGCCCGAAAGCAGCGTGAAATCCGCCGCCGCCGCAATCAGGTGCAAAAAGCCCGTCTTGGCGCACACCGAGCAGTTGCAATCCAGCAGCTCCGGCGGGTCGGCAAAGCGCACCCGAAATCGCACCGTGCCGCAATGGCAGCCGCCTTCTGCTTCACGCATCATCGTCTCCCCTCGGTGTCTTGCGGGTCAGCCTTTGTGCGCCGGCATCGGCGCCCGTATGATTTCCCAACTGCTCCAGATTTTTCGGAAACTCGTCACCAGCGCCAGAGTCATAGCCGCGCCGACGATGCCGAATTTCGGCACCAGCAGCGCGCCGAGCACCGCCAGCAGCACCAGCGCCAGCAGCGACACCTTGAGCGAGACCTGTTCGCGGCCCGTCATCACCAGTATCGACCCGGCCGGGCCGGTGAGGATGTTGACAGCCTGGCCAAGCGCCACGATCTGCAATGCCGGTGCGGCCGCGACGAACTGCGGCCCGAAAAGGCCCAGCATCCAGCCCGGCGCAATCAGGCACAGCGCCACCAGCGGCCCGGCCATCACCGTCATGATGGCGATTGCCTGCCGCCATGCGCTGAAGATCTGCCGGGTTTCGCCCACCCTGTGCGCCGCCGCGATGCGCGGGCCGGCGACGGTATCGAAGGTAACCACGATCAGGTTGATGAGGCTGCCGATCTGTACCACGACGCGAAACTGCCCGACCTCGACCGCGCTGCCCGACGCGCCGACGATCACCATCATCGTCCAGTCGGCAAGCAGCATCGACAGCACGGTGATCGATACCGGCCAGCCCGAAGCCAGCAGCGGACCCGCAGGCGTCGGCGCGGCAGCGGGCCAGCCGCGCATCTTGTACCAGACCATGGCGCCGGCGACGGCAACGCCGGTCACCAGCGTGACGACATACAGCGCAAAGGCTCGGGGCGCGTCGCCAGCCTGTCCGGCCAGCATCAGCGCGATCAGTCCGGCCAGCGCTAGCGCCATGGCAAAGGGGCCGTCCATAAGCTGCGCGCGGATCATGCTGCCCAGCCCGCGCATGCTGGCCGATGCCAGCCGCTGCAACGCCAGCGGGATGACGGCCAGCGCCGCCAGCCCCAGCCCGGCCGAACTGGCGGGGTCATCCAGCACCAGACGCAGCAGCGGCACGCCGACCAGCCACAGCAGCAGCGACACGGCGGCGCCCAGCGCGATGACGATCAGGGTGACGTTGCGGATGGTGCCGCGTGCCTCGGCGAGCGCACCGACCTTGATGTCGCCGGCAACCCGGCGCAGCAGGATGTAATCCAGCCCGACGAGCGCCACCACCGAAGCGATCAGCGATGTCGTCAAGGCCAGGCCAAAGCTGCCGGTGCCGGCGGCGCCATAGTGGCGGGCGATCAGCAGGTTGAACACGAACGACAGCGCCGCACCGCCCAGTTTGACGCCAAAGGCCAGCACCGATTGGCGCACATAGGGATCACGCACGGCCCGCCCCAGTCGGGCCGCCGTGCTGGCAAGGAACGACATGATGGCCCCTTAGCCCGCCCCGCCCGCGCCGCCAAGCGCTACGGTGCCATTCAGCCTTTTTGGCGCCTGTTACGGCTCGCAATCCTGCGGTTTTTTCTTGCGGCCGAACATGCCGCCCAGCGCGCTGCCCATCGATCCCGCCAGGGCGCCGCCGACCGCTTTGCCGGCTGCTGCGCCGCTATCGACAGGGCATTTGGGTTTGCGTGGCCGGCCATTTTGCCGGTCGTGGTCGTTACCGGCCCGCTCCATGCTGGCCATATCCATCCCGGCGATGGCGCCGGTGCGCGCGACAAAGCGTGCCTTGACTGCCCAGAGCTGGTTCCAGGGGTTTCGCGGATCGGCCGGGCGCGGCGGAAAGATGATGTTTTCCTCCGGGCCATGTGCGGTCAGGCTGACCATGCCTTGCGGCGCGGCGGCGAGCACCTCGCGCGGGATGGTGCAACTGGTCTGGCCGGGCGGCATCAGTTGTTTGGCCGTCACGAGCCGCGCCGCCTCGGCCGGCGACACATAATCGCCAAGGCCCGAGACGAAGCCCTGCGTCTCGGACGACGTCCAGAACACGATGGTGGCACCGTTCTGGTCATTGCCGCTGCTGCCCATCACTTGCGCGAAATGCCCGGTGGCCATCGGCAAGGCATTCCATCCCAGCGCGAGCGCGCCCGACGGCAGCTTGGACTGGGTCATCGCCAACGCGCCCATGAAGTCCTCGGTCAGGTCGAAATCGATCGCGGGCAGGTAGTTGCCGGTCAGCCGGTGCGCGCCGATCAGCGATGCGCCGCCCGGTACACCCCTGGAACTGGCGGCGTCGTCATTTGGCCAATGGCCATGGCTGGGCCAGTTCGCGGCCGACGGTGGCCGCGCGATGCGGACGCGCGTGCCGCCGAACAGGCCGGGCGGTATCTGGCCCGCCGCCATCGCGCTGAAATCGATGGTCAGCGGCTGGCCTGTTCGCGCCGTCTCGCCGCAGCCCCAGAACAACAGGATGCGCCCCTTGGGCCGCTCGAAATCCTCGGGCTCGCGTCCCGGTGTTCCCGTGCTGCGCTGCGGTGATTTGAGCAGCAAGGTCGGCCCCATTGCCATGCCCGGCGGGATGGTATGGGCCGCCGCCGCTGGCTGCGCGGTCGCCGGCCCGCCGCCCAGATCAAGCTGCAACGACTTGGTAACGTTGCTGCCGCCTTGCATCATCCGCATCATGTCGCCCATCGACGGCGCAGCGCCCGCGCTCATGCCTGCGCCAAAGCCGCTCGTCGTTGCCGCGCTCAGCCAATAGACTGTCTTGGGCGGTGTAACCTTCTGCACCACGGGACCGGCACGGGGCGCAGCCCTTTTCGGGGGCGCCGCGCCTGTCAGCAGCGCCAGAGCGCCGGCCATCAACATCCAACGGGACTTCATAGCCAACCCCTTTGCTTGCGCTGCTGCCGTCATCCTAACCCCAAAACGGCGCGTCTCAAATATCACAGGACACAAGCCCCCTGCGGCGCGATAGGATGGAAGCGACAAAAGGAGAATCCCATGACGCTCAATCGCCGCTGGTTGCTCAAGTCCCGTCCGCATGGCGCGCTCAAGGACTGTGATTTCGAACTGGTGTCGGGCCCCGTGCCCGTGGCAGGCGAAGGCGAATTTGTCGTGAAGCTGACGCACCTGTCGTTCGATCCGACCCAGCGCGGCTGGCTTGGCGGCGACACCTATCTGCCGGCGGTGAAAATCGGTGATCCGGTGCGCGCCGGCGGCATCGGCGAGGTCGTGGAAAGCCGTCACCCCGGTTTTGCAGTGGGCGACATGGTGCAAGGCACGTTCGGTTGGCAGGAACACGCATTGTCCGCCGGCACCACCGAAACCGGCCCGGTGACGAAATTGCGCCCCGGCATCACGCCCGAGCAGGCGCTCGGCATCTTTGGCGTCACCGGCCTGATTGCCGATGACCATGAACGAGGTGATGTCTGCCGCGATCAAGCCTTCGACGCTGGTGTGCAGCGGAAAGAGCCCGTCTTTCTCGCTGCTGATGGCATCATCGATCATTTTATAGACCATGGAGAGAACGGGTCCGTCGAGGTACCAGACCGAATAAATACGAGAGGAGCCTGGCATCGCGCGG
>NZ_JANPCD010000122.1:0-3817 GCF_031430775.1 Sandarakinorhabdus sp.
GCGCACGGCGATGTCATCCGGTTCCTGACGGACGCGGAAGGGTTGCCGTTCATGGATGCCGTCAAGCAGCTTGCCGCCCAGGCCGGCATGGAGGTGCCGGAAAACAGCCCGCAGGATCGGCAACGCGCCGAAGTGAACGACAGCCTGTCGGCGCTGACGGCACGTGCGGCGCAATTCTATGTCGATCAACTCGCCGGACCACTTGGCGGGGCAGCGCGGGCCTATCTCGACAAGCGCGGGCTGTCGCAGGCCGTCATCACGGCATTCGGGCTGGGGTTTGCCCCCGATGGCGGCGCGCTGCGCAAGCACATGAAGGACGTGGAGACCGAAAAGCTGGTCGAGGCCGGACTGATCGGGCGCAGCGAAGACGGTGACATTTATGACCGGTTTCGCGGCCGGCTGATGTTCCCGATCCGCGACCGGCGCGGGCGGGTCATCGGCTTTGGCGGGCGGGCGCTCGGTGATGCCCAGCCCAAATATCTCAATTCCGCCGATGGGCCATTGTTCGACAAGGGCCGTATTCTCTACAACCTCGACAAAGCCGGGCCGGCAGGGCGCAAGGCGAACCGGTTGGTCATCGTCGAAGGCTATATGGACGTCATCGGCGTGGCACAGGCCGGCATTGCCGAACTGGCGGCGCCGCTCGGCACCGCGTTGACCGAAGCGCAGCTGGGTCTGGCCTGGCGCGTGGCCGATGAACCGATCCTGTGTTTTGACGGCGACGCGGCCGGCCAGCGTGCCGCCCTGCGCGCCGCCACCCGCGCACTGCCGCTGCTGGCGCCGGGCAAATCGCTGCGTATTGCCACGCTGCCGGGGGGCGAAGACCCCGATGACCTGGTGCGGCGCGGCGGCCCGGCAGCGTTCGAGGCCGTGCTGGCCAATGCCGTGCCGCTGGTTGACCATCTATGGCTGACCGAAACGGCAGGCATGGACGCCGCCACCCCCGAACGCCGTGCGGCGGCGCGGCAACGGTTGAAGGACCATGCCGGAACCATTGCCGACCCCAGCATCCGCGCGCTGTATGCGGCCGATTTCGCGGCGCGGTTCGATGCCGCCTATCTGGCGCGGCCGCAGCGCGAATGGCAGCCGCAAGTCCGCACGCAGGGCCGCAAGCAAGGCAGCGCCATGGGCGCCCGGTGGCAGCCACCGATCATGGGCGCCTCCCCCGCCCTCAAGGCCAGCGCCAGCGCCGGCACCGATCCGCAGGCCATGGCCATTCTTGCCGGGTTGCTGACCTGGCCGGAGCTGGCCGACACCTATGGTGATATCATTGCATCACTGCCGCTGGCCGATGGCGACAACGCCCGGTTGCGCGATGGTCTGCTGGCAATTCTTGCCGATGATCCGGGTCTTGAAACTGCCAGCCTTGATGACCATTTGCTATCGGGAGACCTGATGGTTTTGGCGACAGGGATCAGGCGCGGCAATGCGCTTGCCTTCTCCTTTACCCGCCGGGACGGCGATTTTGCCGCTGCCAGCCGTGATTTCGGCATGATGGTCGGCACGGCCGCGGCGAGGTTGCGGATCACGGCGGAACTGGCGGCGGCGACCCAGCGTTTCCAGACGACCTTGTCGGAAGCGGATTTCGAGGCGCAGCAATCGCTGCGGGCCGAACAGAACGAGATTGAGGCAACCATGATGCGACTGGCCGAATCACTGCGCGAAGGCTAGGAAGCGTCGATTCGATCCGGCCGGTTGTTCCTGCGCCCTTGCGGCGTGTGTGGGATGGCCGGCCATTTTGTACACAATATTCTGCCCGGCACATCGTGCCAGGCCAGCGCCTGTTGAGTGAAGGACAAAAGGCTCCATGGCAAAATCCACTGGCGGCGAAGCAGTCGATCCCAAGGCTGACAGCAATGACGCGCCGCTCATCGATCTCAATGAAGCTTCGCTCAAGAAGCTGATCACCCGCGCCAAAAAGCGCGGCTACATCACCTATGACGAACTGAACGAGGCCCTGCCCCAGGACCAGATGACGTCCGAGCAGATCGAGGATGTCATGTCCGCGATAAACGAGATGGGCATCAACGTCGTCGAGAACGAAGATACCGCCGAAGACGGCCCCGAAGCCGCCGAGGAGGAGGAAGAGGCCGAACCGGTCGATGGCGATCTGTCGCCGGCCCCCGCCGTTGCCGCACCCAAGGCGCCGCTGGACCGCACCGATGATCCGGTGCGCATGTATCTGCGCGAAATGGGCGCCGTCGAGCTGCTCAGCCGCGAAGGCGAAATCGCCATCGCCAAGCGCATCGAGGCCGGCCGCAACACCATGATCGCCGGGCTTTGCGAAAGCCCGATGACGTTCACCGCCATCATCGACTGGTCGAACGCCCTCAACGAAGGCCGCATGCAGCTGCGCGAGATCCTCGATCTCGAAGCGATGCTGGCCAAGGACCCGACGGAAGCCGAAGCCGAAGGTGCCGAAGCCAGCGACCTGCCCACCGTGCAGTTCAAGGAAGAGGAAGAACCCGAAGCCGAGACGCCTGTTCGCGACGAGGAGGACGAATTCACCGAACGCCGCGCCCCGCAGCGCGTGCCCGAAGCCGAGGAAGAAGAGGACAACACCCTGTCGCTGGCCGCGATGGAAGAAGTCCTGAAGCCTCAGGCGCTGGAAAAATTCGCCGAAATCACCGGCACCTACAAGAAATTCCACAAGTTGCAGGAAGGCCGGCTGACGGCGTTCAATGCCGGGCAAAGCTTTCCGGCGTCGGACGAGAAAAAATATCAGAAGCTGCGTGAGGAGCTGACTCGCGGCGTCCAGTCGATCCATTTCCACAACAACAAGATCGAAATCCTGGTCGACCAGCTTTATTCGCAGAACCGCCGCCTGATGGCGCTGGGCAGCGGTATGCTCAAGCTGTCGGACAAGCACAAGATCAACCGCAAGGCGTTCCTGGACGAATATCTGGGCAACGAACTGGCCGATGGCTGGCTGGCGCATGTTGCCGGCATCGACAAGAAATGGGCGGCCTTTGCCGCTGCCGAAGCCGAAGGCATCGAGGCAACCCGTCGCGAAATGGCCAGCATCGCCGATTCCACCGGCGTCGATCTGGGTGAATTCCGCCGCCTGACCAACATGGTGCAAAAGGGCGAACGCGAAGCCCGGATTGCCAAGGAGGAAATGGTCGAGGCCAACCTGCGTCTCGTGATTTCCATTGCCAAGAAATACACCAACCGCGGCCTGCAATTCCTTGATCTCATTCAAGAAGGCAACATCGGCCTGATGAAGGCGGTGGACAAGTTCGAGTATCGGCGCGGTTACAAGTTCAGCACCTATGCGACCTGGTGGATCCGCCAGGCGATCCCGCGCAGCAGTGCCGACCAGGCGCGCACCATCCGTATCCCGGTGCACATGATCGAGACTATCAACAAGCTGGTGCGCACCAGCCGGCAGATTTTGCACGAAATCGGCCGCGAGCCGACGCCCGAAGAGCTTGCCGAGCGCCTGTCGATGCCGCTGGAAAAGGTCCGCAAGGTGATGAAGATCGCCAAGGAACCGATCAGCCTCGAAACGCCGATCGGCGACGAGGAAGACAGCCATCTGGGCGATTTCATTGAGGACAAGAACGCCGTCATCCCAGTCGATGCCGCCATTCATGCCAACCTCAAGGAAACCGTCACCCGTGTGCTGGCCTCGCTGACGCCGCGCGAGGAACGCGTGCTGCGCATGCGTTTCGGCATCGGCATGAACACCGATCACACGCTGGAAGAAGTTGGCCAGCAGTTCTCGGTAACGCGCGAACGTATCCGCCAGATCGAAGCCAAGGCGCTGAGGAAACTCAAGCACCCCAGCCGGTCACGCAAGATGCGCAGCTTCCTC
>NZ_JANPCD010000123.1:0-10321 GCF_031430775.1 Sandarakinorhabdus sp.
CGACCGCGACAGCAGCGGCCCCGGCTGCTCCTGCCATGGGCCAAGCGCGGCGGCATCATCCCCGCAGCGCGCCGCCACGGTGATGCGCGCCCCCGGCGGCACACAACCATCGATGCGCAGCCGGTCCCACACCGCGCCGGGCTGGCCGGCATCGAACACCGGCGTCAGGAACGCCGCGCGCGGCTGGTAACGCTGGCGAGGCTGTTCGACCATGCGCACGAATACGGGGCCGCTGTCATAACTGGCCTGGCCCTTGATGGTCAGCAGCGCCCGGCCGCCATAGCGCCGCAACGGGAATGTCTCGGGCGTGGCCACCAACTGGTCACCCACCAGCTTGAAGGCGCGGGCCTGGTTGCCGCTGCCGCCGGCGACCATCAGCCGAAACGCGCTTTCGCCGCCGCGCAGCAGCACATTGCCGGCCACCATGTCATGGGGTGCGAAGTCCAGCGGCAGCACGGTGCCTGCCGCGCCTTCCCGCCACAGGCAGACAAGATCGGGGCTGCGCGACAGCACCGCGATACTGCCGTCGGGCATGGCGGCAATGGCGATGGGGTTGATGCCCGGCGCCAGCCCCGACAGGTCGGCAAACGCCGGCGCTTCGGGCGGCGCCGTGGTGCGCGGCGGGCCGGTTTCGGGCTGGAACAGGTCCGGTTCCGGCGCAGCACGGCCCACCGCCGCCGACAGCATGGCATTCAGCCGGTACAGCCGCAGCGCTGGGGCGTCTGCCGGAGTTGCCGGCGCGCCTAGCAGCCACAGCCCGTCGCCGCACGCCGGCTCAAGGTCGGTCACCACCGGCGCCTGCCCATCGGACCAGGCCAGCGCCAGCGGCGGCCCACCGGCCACAAGATCAAAGGCATGCAAGCCCGCCGCAGTGGCTGCGACCAGCCAGCCATCATCGGTGGCGGCCAGCGCCGTCCACGGCGCGGCGGGCGCAGAGTCCGCCTCCTTGGCTGCAAATATCCCGCGCGGCGCGGGCCGGACGCGCGGATCGGGCCAAAAGGGTGAAACACTATTGTCGCCGGCCGATCTGACAAACAACCGCGCGGCATCGGCGCCGATGAAATAGATATTGCCATTGGCATCAGCCGCCGCCGCCCGCCGCAGCGCCGGTGCCAATATGGTGTCCCCGGCATTGGGCGGCAGCAGGTCGAGACGCGGCGCCAGCGTCACCTCGCTGCGGTCCTCGTCCCAGCCGGGGGCCCCCGGACTTCCCCAGGCAATCGGCGCGCCGGCCAAACCCAGGCACCGGCCCCAATCGGCGGCCCCGAGCAGCAAGGCATGACGCTGGCCGTCGGCGTTCATCAGCAGCTCTCCGAAGCAACTGGTAGCGGCAGCCGGCGCGGCCCGGCGGTGATGACCGCGCTGCCGACATCACCGCGCAGCAGCGCCAGATCGACCGGCACGCCCGACACGACCGAAATCCCCAGGATTTCCGGTAGTTCGATGCCCGTGATGGCGACCAATTCAACCGCCGCGCCATTGCCCACCGCCAGCAGCACATCGGCCACTTCGATGACGCCGGCGACCCGCGCCGCTTCGGCCATCAGGGCGCGGGCGTGCACCGCCTTGCCCAGCGGCCAGCCGCGCAGCGCCGGATCGACCTGCGGACCATAGAGCGGCCCATCGGTGGCCGTGAAATCGCCGCCATCTGCCGGCAGCGGCGATAGCCATGCCATCAGCCGCGCTTTCACCGCCTCGGTCACTTCGGCAATGGCATGGCCGCCGGCCACTTCGATGCCGACCGACAGCCACATGCCCTTGTAGATGGGGCCGCGCAGCACAAGCTCGGTCGTCACCAGCCGGCGCGGATCGAGCCAGCGGCACAGCGCATCCAGAAACGGCCCGTCGGCGCGCGGCGCATGCGGATGCACAGCATCAAAGCGCGGCGCGGCGAGTACGGTGACGACCCCCGGCACCGCGCCGATGCCCGCCGGTGCCAGGTCGGGATGCCAGGCCGGCAACACATCGATGCGGCCAATGGCGATACCGGGCGTGCGCCAGGCAATGGCGCGGAAATCCGCTTCGGTCACCAGCCGGTCGCGGTGCTGCAACATGCGCTGCACCTGCTTTTCGCCTCGGCTGACCGGCTCGGCATCACTGCCGCCCCAGGTCGGCACCGGGTTGGTGACCTTGAAACCGCCGGGCAGCAATGGCCCGGCCTTGATGGCGCCGGCGCCGACATTGCCCTCCAGCCCTTCGGAATATTCGTATCGCGCATATAGCCGCTCGCCGCTGCGGGGGCGCTGCCCGGCCAGCCCATCGCCGAAACGGATGATGCCCGCCTCGGCATCCAGCCGGAACGATGTTGCCGGCGCCATGTCCAGCGGCAGCGCGCTGCCCGGCACCGGCACTTCTGGCGCAGCGGCCAAAAGGTCATCCAACTGTGTCCAGCTTGTTTCGGCGGTGCCATTGGTGCTGACCAGTGCAACACTGCCTTCCAGTACCGGCGCGCGCGATAATTGCCGGCTCTGGTCCGGGCCGCCATCGCCGTCGGCCAGCCGTTCGGCCCGCACCGTTTCGAACTGCCGCACCATCGCGGCATTGATACCGGCCCAGCGCAGCTTCAACTGCCGGCCCGCCGGCAGGCTCACTCGCAGCCACGTCACCAGCCGGCCCGCGATGCCATTGTCATCAATGGCCGGCGGCAAATCGCCAACGCCGGCCTCAAGCGGGTCGATGTTGTTCCACAGTTTCAACGTATCGGCAGCCGGCAGGCCGATCTCGCCGACCCCGGCCTCCCGGCTCGGATCGAATGCCAACCGCGCCGACAATTGCCGCCAGTCCGGTGCTGGGCGCCCATCCTCGGCGAACAGCAGCTCGCCATTGATATCCGGCCGCGCGATATCGAACAGCAGCGGGTCGGGTTGCATCTGCGTGCCAGCAACGGCCACGATCCGCTGCTCGACATCTTCGGCCGGCGCCAGGCCAAGCGACAATGTGCGCCCGGCAATCGCCTCGCGCACGGTTTTCCAAGGGTCGGCTGCGTCGCCGGGCACATCGGCGGGCCGCGCCAGCAGCGCAATCCACAAGGTCCGATCGATTGTGTCATCCAGATCGAGCGGGCCTTGCGCCGCGTCCCAGGGCACCGACTGATACAGCGCCATGGCGGTCGGCGGGATGCCATATGAAGCATAAAGCAGTTGATAATATTGCAGTGTTTCCGGAGATTCGTCGCTCAGTGCCCGCTTGGTGAACAGCCGCGCCTCGACCGGCAACACGTCCAGGCCGCGCGTCGTATGAAACGGCATGGCGCCGGCCAGCGCAAGATGGTCGGCGGCAATGGTCTGGGTCACGCCGGCGCCATTCTCGTTTGTAAAACTGATGATGCCGCGCGCCGGTTGGGCGGTCTGCAGGGCGATACCGAGCAATTGCAGGAACTTGGCGCGGTTGCGTTCCGGAATCTGGTTGGCGCGGAAAATCAGGTTCTCGGTCAGAAAGGCAAACAGCTGCACCAGTGTGACGCCGGGGTCCGCCGTGTTGAAGTTTGTCCATTCGGGCGTGTGGACGGGCACCCGCGCCAGGGTCTCCTCCACAAGGCTGCGAAAATCGCGGTCATCAAGACGCGGGGCGGGCAAGGGCATCAGGCGCTCCCCAGGGGTATGGCGACGCGCGTCTGTTCGGCGGCGCCGGTGGCAACAAGGCGGTAGGCAATGGCGGCAATGGCAGCGCTGTCATCGTCCGGGTCCGGCCCCACTTCGACACTGAGCAGGCTGATGCGCGGTTCCCACCGGCGCAGCGCATTCTGGATGACATCGGCCAGCCGGACATGGGTTGCAGCGTTGTTCGGTTCGAACAGGAACCGCCCCAATCCGGCACCGAAATCTGGCAGCATCAAGCGCTCGCCGGCCTCGGTCTTGAGAATGATGGCGATGGATTCGCGGATATTGGTTTCCCCTTCCGACCAGGCCATGCGGCCATCGGCGCCGACACGCGGCGGAAACGACAGGGATTTGCCAAAGATGCTGCTCATGGCTTTGCCTTCAGCTTGGGCACCGGAAAGCACGCGATGAACCACGGCAGCCAACGGAAGATGAAATCGAACAGCGTCACCATGATCATCAGCAAAATCAACGCGCACAGCGTGATGATCGGGATCGACAGCGAACAGATCATGCCGATTTCCAGGCCCGTGCCGCCCTTGCAGCCGCCGCCATCGCCGATGTCGATATCCTTGTGGAACGGCCATGGCAGCACTTGCAGGACGAGATCGATGAACCCCAGCCCCTTGGCGCGCTGTACCTGCCCGCAAAGCATGTCCGACATGACAAAGGCGGTGCCCCGGCCATGCTTGCGCAGTCCCGCCGGGCTGGTGTCGGATGGCAGGGTGATGGTCAGTGGCCGCACCGGCGCATCGGGGTCGAAAAAGCTGGCGAGGCGGAACTGCACGCTGGGCGACGACAGGGTCGGCGGATGCAGCGGCCCGCAATCGGCATTGAGATGCACCATGCGGATGACGAACAGCCCGGAATCGCCCGCAGTCTTGATGACGATGTCGCGCAGTTTCATCGCGTGTGGGATCGGCTGGGCGGTCGCTTCGGTGTCGGCCGGCAAGGCGCGGGCGAGCACGGCGGTCAACCGGTCGAGTTGCTGCACGTCGAACGGTGCGCCGGTGGCGGTATCGGCGGGTGAGGTAATGATCGTGCTCTGTTCGGGCGTGGCGCCGGAAGGGTCGAGCGCGGTGCCGATGACGGGCAGGGCAGGCGCGGGCGGCACGATGCTGGCAAATGGCCCGGTAACGACGCGGCTGCTGTTTATGCCCGCCAGCACGAAGTGGAAATCCGGCCAGCCCGGCACCTTATCCCTTGCGGTCCTGGCGGTATATTGGCCGGCATTGGTCTCCAGCGCGGTTTCAAAGGGCAGGATTTTCTGAAGCGCGGTGCGCAGCGACAGCGTCATCGGCTTGAGCACGGCGCCGGAAACAGGGTGGAGCATGGCAGCAATCAACGCGGCATCGCCCGGCACAGCCGGGTCGATTTTGGCGTCTTCAAGCGCATTCCATGCCGTGCGCGCCGGCGTGCCGGTGGCGGGCGCGATGCTGCTGACCAAGGCGGCCTCAAGCAATGGCAGATGGTCCGCGATCCATTTGCGCAAATCGAGGATCAGCAACCAGGACTGCATCTGGAACTGGATATTGGCCTCGAACACGCGGCCCGCGCGCTGGGCCGGCGGCTCTGCATCAAGCCCGCCAGTGGTATTCTTCGCCAGCTCGATGGCCGTTTTCATGGCGCTGCCGAGCAAGGCCTTCCAAGGCTCCATCACCTCCATGCGCAGCCGGGTGGTGCGCGCCACCGTGGAGTTCGGCACGGGGCCCGGCGGCGGCGGGTTCAGCGCACTGACCTGCCCGGCGACAAGCGAAACCGCTGTGGTGACCACGGGACGCGAGATATATTGCTCGCGCCGGCCCACCGGGATCAGCCCGCCCCACAAGGTGCGCCGCGCGCCGCTTTCATCGGTATGCAGCAGCGGGAACAGTGGCAGCAATTCCTCGCCCGGTGCCAGGCCATCCGTCACCTTCTGCCAGCGCGCCGCGTCGCCGTCCTGCACATGGGCATATTCCACCAGCGCCGCGCCGGGAGCGGGCCGCCCATCGGCGGGCATCAACCGGCGCACCACGAAATGCACGCGCTCGGCGCCGCCGGACAGCACATGTTCGGGCAGGCCCGGCAGCGCACAGGCCAGACTGCCGGCAACCACATAATACCGCTGGTGCGCCGGCTGATACAGCTTCATCGGCTGCGGCGGCTCGGGCGGCGGCGGCGCCACCGGGTCCCTCATCAGCCGCCCGCGCCGCGCCGCTTTCATGGGTGCCGGCAGCGGCACGCGTGCGATGGGGTCATCCAGATCGGCCGCCATCGGCGGGTCGCGCCATGTTTCCGGCCGGGCAATGCGGTCGCCCAGCCGCGCCGGATTGTCGGCCAGCACGGCCAGCAGCTGCGCCATGAAGTCATCGCTGGCAAAGCGCAGGATCTGCGGCGCCGCCGCGTAGGGCGTCGTCCCGCGCCACAACGGGCGCGGCGCTTGCCATGCCAGGGCATGATGCTGCGGCTTCACCAGATGTTCCCCGCGCCCGGAGTGTAGGTCGCGGCAATGCAGGTCGTCGCGATCAGCGTGTCGCAACGCACAACGCCCGAAAAGGTCGACATGCCGGCATCGACGGTGACCAGCCCGGCCGAGACCGCGACCTGCGCCGCATTGACCGTCACCTTGGCGGCGGCCGTAATGGTGATGCCGGCGGCTTCCAGCTTGATCGAATTGCCGTTCGAATCCTCGATGGTGATGGCGCCGGGGCCGTCTTTCAGGGTGAATTTCTGGCCGCCCGGCGTTTCCAGCTTGATTGTTTCCTGGCCACTGCTGTCATCGAGCGTGATCTTGTTGCCGCTGCGCGTGCGGATCATCTTGATGGCATTGCCGGACGCCATCGACGTTGGCGGGCTATCCTGGCCGTTCCACAGCCCGCCCAGCACATAGGGCCGGCGCGGGTCGCCATGCTCGAACGCCACAAGCACTTCGTCGTCCACATCGGGCAGGAACCAGCTGCCGCTTTCGCTGCCGGCAAACATCGTGGCCATCCGCGCCCAAAGCGTATAGCCATCGCCGCCGCCGCCGTCCGGAGACCAGGCCAGCTTGACCTTGACGCGGCCCTGGCCATCGGGGTCCTGGTTTTCGGTCACCGTCGCCGGCGCCACGCCGTACCAGCGCCCGCCCCAACCCTGTGCGGCGCGTTCGTCCAGCATGGCGCCGGCGCGGGTCTGTTCGGTCACGCCCATCAGGGCCTGCCCCCCGATGCCCGACCAATGCCGGGGCGTTCGCAGGCAAATTCGCTGCGCATGCCGGCGGCTTGGTCAAAGCGGTGGGTGACGGACGTGGCGCGGTAATCGCCGTCGAACAGCGGCCCCAACCCGGTCAGTGCCAGCGTCGCGCCCACCCGCAGGTCGGCGCGGGCTTCGGCCACACCCTCGCCGCTGACAAAGCGGCGTGCCGATGCGCGAAATTGCGCCTCGGCCACGGCGCGGGCTTCGCTGCCATCGCGCGGCAGGGCATGGGCAATGGTATCGACACGCGCGCCGAACTGCCCCGACAATATGGCAGCGCCCGATTCCTTGTCGCCGATTTCGCTGGATATGGCCGAACCTTCGGCACGGTGCGAGGCGGCGGCCTTGTCGGCGACATTCCAGCCCGATGCGACCATGGCGGTGCGCTGCCCGGCGAGATCCGCCTCGACATGAAATTCGCGCAAACTGCCGGCCCAGCGCAGCTCCACCCGGCTGCCGGCACGCAGGCTTGCGGCCTTGAGATCGGCGCCCTCCACCCAGATCGCCACCTCCTCGCGCCGTGCCAGATCGTGCAGCAGGGCAAGGTCGCTCTGGTTCAATTGCGCGATGGCGGGCTGGGTGGCCGGATTGATGTCCAGCACCGGCGACAGGCCATGGTCGCTGGCAATGCGGCGCAGCACATCGGCCAGGCTCGCCTGCTCAAACACGCGCGTGCGCCGTGTCATGCGCAGGTCCTGCAACCGGTCCTCCGCCAGCACGCCGATAGTCGGCGGGCCGCCATCGGGAAAATCGGCGGTGATGGCGCTGATGCGGCCATCGAACAGCAGGTCCTCTCCCAGCTTGACCTTGATTCCCTTGCCGAATTCCAGCGTGCTGCGATCGAAATGCTGGAACCCCGGTGTCTCGCCGCCCCAATTGCCGAACACCAGCTCGGCGCGGGCCATGCCGTCCACCGCCTCGGCCAGCTCCATGGTGATCAGCGCCGATTCAAGCCGGTCGGCGCGCGTGCCATCGATTTCGATGGTCGGGCGCGCCGGCCGCATCGGCAGCGGCGTTACATTGCTGGCAGGAACGGCAGGCATCAGTGCGCGCTCAGCCGCTGCGCGCGTTGCGCCAGCCGCGCCAATGGCCGGCGCAACTGCTGCGGTTCGATGTGCTGCGGCGCGCTGCCGCCTGCGGGCGCGGCGGCGGCTGGCGCGGCTGTTGCCGGGTCGGCGACGGCTTCGAACTGGTTGATGACAACAGCCATGGCAGACGCTTTCAGTTGAGCAGGCGAACGGTGGGCGGGGATATGCTGGGTGTCTGGATGCCGGCAGATGCGCTGCCAGAAAACCCGCCCGAAACCCCGCCCGAAACACCAATCGACGCGCCAATCGACACGCCTGCCTTCAGGTCGACCAGCTGGCCGGGCTTCAACCGCAGCGGGTCCTCGATGCCATTGGCCGATGCGATGCTTTTCCAGTCGCTGTTGCCGTCGCGCGCGGCCATCTTCTGGACGCTGTCGCCGGATTTGGCCTGGTTCATCGGCGTGCGGCCAGGCGTTTGCGGCACCTTGCCGTCCCCGGTAAACGTCGCCACCAGGATTTTCTGCTGGCCCAAAGTCAGCGATATCTGCGCCCGCAGCGGTTTGCCGTCCGGCGAGAAATACTCCAGCGTTTCCTCAAGCCCCTCGACAATGCCGTCGAACAGGAACGACCCCCAGACAAAACGCGTGGCCGGCGGCACCATCTTCTTGGCATCGGCCTTGTCAGGCGTCGGCGTCATGAAATAGATGATCTTCTGCGTCAGTCGCCGCACGTCATCGACGGCGTTTTCGGTCATCGCGGTCACGTCGAACCACAATGTCAAAGCCAGCTTGGTGGTACCGGCGCCGACAAACTGCCGCCCGGTGTTGCCTGCCGCCTGGTCGCCGCCCTGCGGCTGTACCAACTGGTTGGCGAACGTCACCTTCAGCGTTTCGGGGTTGAACTGCACCGGCACATTCTCGCCGCCCGGCTTTTCCTTCAGGAAATCCGGCTCCAGCTCTATCAGCGCGGCTTTTTCCAGCTTGGTCATGCCGCCGCCTTTCCCGCTTTAAAGGTGAGCGTTTCATAAGCGATCTGCATTTCCTCGATGGCGACCGCCGTGCTCATCGCCGACAGGGCAGGCGCCTTGAGCTTGACCGGCATGCAGCGTGACAGCAGGAACCGCGCGCGCTCGCTGCCATCGGGGCCTAGCAGCACGACCTCGGCATCGGCGCGCAGGCGCGGGTCGGCCACGCTGTCCTTGAACCAGGTCCACAAGTCGAAATTTTCGGTCATGCCGCGCTTGAGGGTGAGGTTGGCGTAGGACACATGGCCAGCCACCCGGATCGCCCGGTCCGGCGCGCCGCCCTCTTTGATGGTTTTCACCTCCATGGTTATTTCCAACCCGTCGCAATCGGCAAAGGCGGCCTCGGCCAGCGGCTTGGACTGGCCGGCACGCATGATTTCCACGGCGAATTTGAACGCCAGGAACGGATAGGGCCGGGCGCTGCTCTCGGGCATGTCAACGCTCCTCCGCCACGCCGAAACGCGCGCCCTGCTGCGTCAGCACCAGCGTCAGGAACCTGAGCGGCTGGGCCGGCGCAATGCCGATTTCGATGACCAGCCGGCCGTCATCCTGCGACCTGGCATCGGCATCGACCGCCAGCCGCCAGCTGTCATCGCCGCCGCTGCCGGCAAAGGCCCCGCGCCGGCCCAGATCGGCCAGCATGTGGCCGAATATGCGCTCGATGGCGCGGCGCAGCGTGTCGCCGTTCGGCTCGAACACGAATGCCGCGCCCTGCCGCACGGTCACGCGGCGAAGCAAGCTGACCAGCCGCCGCACGTTTATCCAGCGCCAGTCATGTTCCGGCGACAGCGTGAACACATCGCTGACGACAAAGCCGTCGGGCGTCTGGTGCAGCCGGTTGAGGCGGTTCATCGCCAATGCTTCGGCATCGCTCGAAGCCAGCGCCGGGCTGAGCGCCACGATATCGGCCAGCGGCTGGCCCGCTGCCGCAATCCACGCCCCGCGCCGCCGGGCGCGCACCGCATGGCTGCCGGCAACCGCGCCTTCGGGCGGCACCGCGACGGCGCCATCATCGCCCATCGCCACCGGCCAGGGGTGGAACAGGGCAGCAAACGACAATGGGCGCGGCTCGGCTAGGAACGGCGCCGCCAGCGCATCGACATGGGCCGCCACATCGCCGGCACCGTATTGGACGGGCAGCGCCAGCAGCGCGAGCTGGTCGCCGATGGCCGCTGCCGTGCGTATCAGCGCCTGCTGCACTGACAACAGTGTGCGGTTGTCATAGCTTTCGGCCTGCTCCCACAGGCTGGCCAGCGCCTGTACGCCGGTGACGTCCGGCAGGCTGATGTTGCTGTCCAGGCTGGCAGTCACCCGGTAATAATAGGCGCCCTCGCGGCTGATGAGCAGGTCATGGGAAAGCGCCTTGCCCTCCCAAATCACCACCGCATCGGCAAAATCGGCGCGTCCGGCCTCCTCCAGCGTGTACATGCTGCCCGGTTCCGACGCGCTCCACGCCA
>NZ_JANPCD010000124.1:0-5961 GCF_031430775.1 Sandarakinorhabdus sp.
TTTGCCGCCGGCATTGATGTCGCGACGTTCGAGTTCGAAAACATCGATGTGGCTGCCATCCGCTATCTTGCCGGCAAGGTGCCGATGCTGCCCGGCGCCGCCAGCCTTGAGGTGGCGCAGGACCGCATGGCCGAAAAACAGTTCGTGGCAGGGCTTGGCGGGCGCCCGGCCCCGTTCGCTGCGGTGGACAGCCGCGCCGATCTGGATGCCGCGCTGGCACGGATCGGCACGCCGGCGATTCTGAAAACGCGCCGCATGGGCTATGACGGCAAGGGCCAGGCCCGCATCATGGCGCCTGAAGGCGCCGACGCCGCCTATGCAGCCATCGCCGGGCAGAGCGCGGTCCTCGAAGGCTTTGTGCACTTCACCCATGAATTTTCCGTGATCCTGTGCCGGGGGGCGGACGGCGCCAAGGTGCATTGGCCGGTCGCCCATAATGTCCATGACGGCGGCATCCTCGCCACCAGCAGCGTGCCGGCACCGCCGGAAATCGCTGCGCAAGCGCACGAGGCCATTGCCCTGTCGGAACGCATCGCCGATGCGCTGGGGCATGTCGGCGTGCTGACAGTGGAATTTTTCGCAGGCCCGGACGGCCCGGTGTTCAACGAAATGGCGCCGCGCGTCCACAACAGCGGCCACTGGACCATCGAAGGCGCCCGCGCCTCGCAGTTCGAAAACCATATCCGCGCCGTTTGCGGCCTTCCTCTGGGATCGACCGAACTGACAGCACCGTCGGTGCGCATGAAAAACCTGCTCGGCCAGGACGCGCTTGATTGGGCGGCACTGCTCGCCGACCCCGCCGCGCATCTGCACCTTTATGGCAAATCGCAGGTCAAGCCCGGCCGCAAGATGGGCCATGTCACCTGGCTGGACTGAGCGGCGCAATTCGCGCTTCGCGTCCCATTTGCGGACATGGAGTGCCCGTCGCTGGTTTTCCGAAACCCGCTCTGGGTCATCTCCCTGCAATCCAGCCCTGCCAGCAAGCCCCGGTGGCAGCGAAGCCCGAATGCAGCAGTCAGCAGGTGGCCCTGCGCTGCACCTTTCCCATTCGCAAGTTGCTTGTTAATGACTGACAAAGGCAGTCCAGCGTTGCGCAGCCCTGCGCATCGTTTCTGCTCTGGAAACAGGTGACTTCTGCCAGATAACTGCACCCTGCATCCGTCCGGGTGCCTGCGATCATGACCGGGCAGACGCCTGACATTTTTCTGTCCTACAGCCGGCAGGATCTGGCGGTTGCCGGCAAGATGGCTGCGGCGCTGGTGGCGGCCGGGCATGATGTGTGGTGGGATCAGGCGCTCAAGGCGGGCGAAGTCTATGACAAGGTGACCGAGACGGCCCTGCGCGAGGCGCGGCTGGTGGTGGTGCTGTGGTCGAAAGTGTCGGTGGAGTCGGATTGGGTGCGGTCCGAAGCCACGGTCGCCCTGCAGCGCGGCGCGCTGGTGCCGGTGATGATCGAGGCTTGCCAGCGCCCGGTGATGTTCGAACTGCGCCAATCCGCCGATCTGATCGGGTGGAAGGGCAATGCCAAAGACCCGCGCCTGTTTGCGTTTGTAGCGGATGTGACGCGGCAGTTGGGCGCGCCGCCGCAGGCGGCACCGGCCGCTCCCGCCGGTATCGGCCGCCGCCAGTTGATTGGCGGTGCGGCAGCGACGGCGGGCTTGGCGGCGGCTGGGTTCGTCGGCTGGCGGCAATGGGGCAGCGAAACGCGCGATAGTGCCCCAACCAGCATCGCCGTCTTGCCTTTCGCCAATCTGTCCGGCGATCCGGCGCAGGCCTATTTTTCCGATGGCATCGCCGAAGAATTGCGCTCGGCACTCGCCACCATTGCCGGGTTGAAGGTCGCGGCGCGCACATCGTCCGAACTGATGCGAAATACCGATATCCTGGAAGCCGCGACAAAGCTCGGCGTGGCGCACGTGCTCACCGGCAGTGTGCGGCGCGGCGGCGGCAAGATCAGGGTGACGGCGCAGTTGCTGGATGGCCAGACCGGGCTGGAAAGCTGGTCCCAAGCCTATGACCGACCGGCCGGCGATGTACTGGATGTGCAGACCGGCATTGCCCAAAGCGTCGCCAATGCGCTCAGCCTGCAATTCGGCAAGGCGGCTGCGCTGGTGGGCGGCACGAAGAACCCAATTGCCTATGATGCCTATCTGCGGGCGCGCTCGAACAAGTTAGTCGATGAGGCAGGATATCTCGAAGCGCTTGCCGATATCGACGCAGCCATTACCGCCGATCCGGATTTTGCCCTCGCACACGCGTTTCGCGCCCTCCAACTGGTCAATATTGCCTATAACTCGTATTACGGCGAGGCGCGCTTGGCGAAGCTGCCCGAAGCCCAGGAGGCCGCAAATCGCGCCATCGAACTGGCACCGACATTACGGCTGGCTTATTCCGTTATTGGGCGCGCCAAGCAGTTGTCGTATGATTTTACGGGTGCCGAGGCGGCGTTTGCCAAGGCGGCAACTCTGCCTCTTCAGACCGGGCGCGGCCTTATCTTTGAAGGCCTGTTCCAATCGGAAATGGGGCGCAGCAAACCGGCATTGGCTTTGATCGACAAGGCCGTCGCGCTCGACCCCTTGAGCCCGACGCCGATGCGCAATCGCATCCAGATACTGACGGACGCCCGCAAACCCGAGGCCGCGCTAGCCGCCCTCGATGTCTGGGATACGGCCAATCGCGCCACCCCGATCCCTACGTGGCATCGCATCCGCGTCTTGATGCAACTGCGGCGCCCCCGGGAAGCGCTTGTGGCAGCGCAATCATTGGAACAGCCCTATTTTTGGGTTGCCATGACGCAGGCAGCCCTGGGCAACCGCCCTGCCTCAGACGCAGCGCTGGCAGCGCTGCTGTCGCATCCTGATGCGCGCCCTTCGCCTTACAGGGTCGCCATGATCCGCGCCGCGCAGGGTGAAATCGAGATGGCATTTGCCCAACTTGCGCCGGCGATTTCGCAGCGGAACTCTGGTCTTCACCAATTGCGTGTCGAGGAAGCATTTGACCCGCTGCGAAAGGACCCGCGGTTCGCAGTGCTCGAAAAGCAGCTGGGCTTCCCACTGCGCTGATCCGGAGCCCTTGATCTGTTGTGCCGCCGAAGCGGGGCTGACGCGCCACTCCAAGCCCGCCAAGCCGAAACATGATAGTCGCCGCCGCCCCACCAGCCCTGTATGCTCAGCATATATCGGACGGGGAGCAACAGCCATGTCGATCGATTTCGAAATTCCAGCCGAAGCCAAGGCCGTTCGCGAGCGAGTGCGGCAATGGGTAAACGACGAATGCCGGCCTGCGGAGAAGGAGCTGCACGAGGGCGGTGACTACAAGACCGTGCTGGCGCGGCTGCGGGCCAAGGCGCGGGCGCAAGGCCTGTGGTTGCCGTTCATTCCAGTCGAACATGGCGGCATGGGGCTGGGCCCGCTGGCCAATGCACTGGTGCAGATGGAGCTGGGGCAGAGCCATCTCGGCGCGCTGTCGATGAACAGCCAGGGGCCGGACGACGCGACGATGCTGACCTTGTTGGCGCATGGGACGGAGCATCAGAAGGAGAAGTTCCTGAAGCCCCTGCTGAATGGGGACAAGCGCGTCTGCTATTCGATGACCGAAAAGGCCGCCGGCGCCGATGCCACGGGGATGCGCACGACCGCGGTGAAGGACGGCAACGAAAATTATATCATGAACGGCGAAAAATGGTTCTCGTCGGCCGCCAGCGCTGCCGATCTGGCTGTTGTCATGGCGCGCACCGATCCCGATGCGCCGCGCCACCGCCAGTTTTCCACCTTCATCGTCGAACTGCCCAACCCCGGCTATGTCATCAAGCGTGACATCAAGACGATGGCCATCGAAGGCCCGCTGAGCCAGGTGATGGGCGGCGGCCATAGCGAGATCGAGATCAAGGATCTGGTTGTGCCGGCCGAAAATCTGCTCGGCGGCGAAGGCAATGGTTTCAGCATGGGGCAGCACCGGCGGGCCTATGGGCGGCTAAGGCACGGCATGCACAATGTGGCGATGGCGCAGCGCGCGCTCGATCTGGCTACCGCGCATGTCACCCAGCGTTCCACCTTCGGCAAGCCGCTGCACGAACGCCAGGGCGTGCAGTTCATGCTCGCCGATTGCGCCAGCGAACTTTACATGGCGCGGCTGATGCTGCTCCACATCGCCTACAAGGCCGAAAAGGGCATGGACCTGCGGCAGGAAAATTCGATCGCCAAGGTGTTCCTGGCCCATATGGTCCACAAGGTGGTGGATACCGCCATCCAGTTGCACGGCGCACTCGGTTATAGCCAGGATACGCCGCTGGCGAGCTGGTACACCCATATCCGCTCGCAGCGGCTGGTGGATGGCCCCGACGAAGTGCACCGCTGGACGGTGGGGCGCAACGTCATCAAGGCCTATCAGGCGCATGGCACCACGGCCTCGGCGGCGGGCGGCGATCTGATCTAGGGCGCGGGCCAACGCCGCAGATTGCTATTCAGCTCTTGCAGCCGTCAGGTGGCCACAGCAGGCCATATGGCGCCAGCCGCCGGGCTGATGTCTGGTGGTTCTAGGCGGCTGTGGCGTCCGATTGCGAACAGATCAGCGCGCCGGGCGGGCCGCCTTGGGGGCACCGGGTGCCACGGCGTTGCCGAAATAATCGCCGGCGTACCACAGTGGTTTTTGCCGGGCATCGGCAAGATTGCGGATGATGCCGATGTTCAGCCGGGTCCATTTTGCCGCCACCGCCCAATCGAACGGCAGGTCGAGCTGGTCCGACACCTCGTGATAATTGTTGAGGCGGAACCGGCTTTCGGCGTCCTTGCAAGTCATGCCGCCCTTGGCATCCTTCCAGCCGGTCTTGAGGAACACGGCCGGCACCCCGGCCCGCACCAGCGGATAATGGTCTGACCGGGTGAAAATGGCCTCTTCCGGCTGGGGATCGGGGGACACCGACACGCGTTGTGCCTTGGCGGCGGCATTCACCGCGCCCGAAATCGTCGATCGATCGGCGCCGAACGCCACGATATCGCCGAAATCACAGGTCAGCAGCGGCATGTCGATATTCACCGCCGCCACGATGCGCGCCATCGGCAGGCTGGGTTGCCGCGCGAAATAATCGGCACCCAAAAGCCCTGATTCCTCGGCGGTGGTTGCCATGAACAGCACGGACCGGCGCGGCGGCTTTTTCACCAGCGCCGTCGCTGCCTCAAGCAGTGTGGTGGTGCCGGCGGCATTGTCCATGGCGCCATTGTAGATGAAATCCTCGCCCGGTTTCGGGTTCGCCTTCATGCCGACATGGTCAAGATGTGCCGAAATCAGCACGATCTCGTTTGCCAGCTTTGGATCAGAACCCGGCAGCAGCGCCAGTACATTGGGGCTGGTCACCGTTGCCACGGTCTGGCTGCGGGTGATGGTGACACTGCCGGGCAGGGCAAAGCCCTTAGTGTTGCCTGTCGCCGCCGCCGCGCGCACGGCGGCAAAATCCATTGCACCGCCAGCAAACAATGCCGCCGCCGCCTCGTCGCTGATGGTGGCGCGGACCTTCAATGCCGAGCCATCTCCCAGCGGCTTGCCATCGGCGCCGACCAGCGCGCGGCGCGGCTGGAAGGCGCGCGGCAGCATCTTGTCCCACGGCAGGCGCGCCGCTTCCTTGAGGGTGCGGACCTGCACCAGCCCGATGGCGCCGCCGGCCTGTGCGCCGATGGCTTTTGATGTGCGCGCCAGATGGGCGGCAGTTTCGGTGTCGAGGCTGGCCGGCGCACCGGTCAGCGCGATGGCGATCTTGCCCTGCAAGTCCAGCCCGGCAAAATCATCGATGCCCAGCGCCGCATCCTTGAGGCCATAGCCGACGAACACCAGCCCGGCGGTGACCGGGTCGGGGCCTGCACGGTCGCCCGGCGACCTCACCATGTCGTTGCCAGTGGTGCGCACCAGCGGCGCTTCCACCCGGTCCAGCACCAGCGCTGCCGGCGCGCCGGCCATGCGGCTTTCGGC
>NZ_JANPCD010000125.1:0-2067 GCF_031430775.1 Sandarakinorhabdus sp.
TGTTCACCAATATGTCGAGCCGGCCATAGAGCGCCATGACCCGCGCCGCCAGTTCGGCCCAGCGCGGTTCTTCGGTGACATCCTGACCGCGAAACGTCGCCTCGCCGCCGGCATCGGTGATCATCGCCAGTGTCTCTCGGCCGCCCGGCGCTTCGATATCGGTCAGGAACACGCGTGCGCCCTGATGGGCCAGCGCGATGGCACAAGCGCGGCCGATGCCGCTGGCGGCGCCGGTGACAAAGGCGACGCGGCCCACCAATGTTTCCTGGCCAATGCTACCCACAGCTTGCTCCTTCACAATGCAGGCCATCAGTCTCTGCCTCGTGGGCCGCCCCGGCCAGCTACCAATATTGGCTGCCCGGCCCGCCCTTGAAGGGGCCGACCACCCAAGACGTGATCCAGCCGCCATAGAAACCGCCGGGCTGCGGCCGGGCGCGTTCGTCGCCGACCATCACCGTGTCGAACGGCTGGCAATAAAACGCGATACAATCGGCCAGCGGTGCAAAACCCGCCGTCGGCTGTGGGTAGGACCAGCCCACCGAGGCCAGCACGGTCTCGGCGATTACCACATCCCAGTAACGCGCACGCCCCTTCCATTCGCACCATGATCCGCCACCAGCAGCACGCAGATGCGCCTGCGCGACATCGGCCAGCGGGATATAATAGGTCGGCGGATGGCTGGTCTCCAGCGTGCGCCACCCGGCCAGTGTATCGGCCAGCACCACGCCGCCATGCCGGATTTGCAAGCGGCGCGGTTCAGCTTCGAGCCGGGGCGGGCGCGGATAGTCCCAGACGCTTTCCTGGCCCGGCCCGGCAGGATCGGGCGCCGGCCACATCAGGTGAGAGTGGCGATCGCGCCCCAGGCCGCCGCGATCAGCAGCACCGCCCATGGCGTGATGGTCAGCACGAAACCAAGGCTGCGCTTGGCCGGATCGGCATAATAGGCGCGGGCAAAGACAATGCGGCCCACCGACCAGAACAGCCCCAGTGCGGCAGTGATTTCGTCACCCAGCACCGGCGCGGCCAGCACGATCGCCGGCAGGAACAGGACCAGCTGTTCCAGCGTGTTCATGTGCACGCGGTAGCGCCGCTCGAAATGTTCGTTGCCGGTGCACGCCGGCGCTGCCACGCCATATTTGCCGCGCGCTGCGCCGACCAGGGCGCCAAGGACAAAAAACAGCACCAATGCGGCCAGAATGGCCAGCGATGTCATCGGATATTGTTCCATGGGTCCCCCGGAAAACGCGCAATCAATTTGCGCAGGACTCAGTTTTTAACCGGGGCATCGGTGATAAGCAAGGGCCGGCCACCACTGGCGCCGGCTGCATGATGGGGGTAAGAGAGCCGGGTCAACAGTTCAGGATCAATCGCCATGGGCTCGTTCAGCCTCATCCATTGGGTCGTTCTCATCCTTGTCGTCATGTTACTGTTCGGCCGTGGCCGGATTTCGGATCTGATGGGTGACTTCGCCAAGGGCATCAACAGCTTCAAAAAGGGCCTCGCCGATGGCGAAACACCGCCGGCGCCCGCACCGCCGCAAGTGACCAATGCCGCCGCGCCGGTGGCCACTCCGGTCACCGAGGACCAGCGCACCCAGGGCTGAGCCCCGGGGCACAGCCAGCATGTTCGGTATCGATTCCTCGGAACTGATGGTCATCGCCCTGGTGGCCCTGCTGGTCATCGGCCCCAAGGACCTGCCGCGCGCCATGCGCTGGCTGGGCGGCTGGATCGGCAAGGCCAAAGCGATGTCGCGCCATGTGCGTTCGGGTTTCGACACGATGATGCGCGAATCCGAGCTGGAGGAAATGCAAAAGGCCTGGGCCGCGCAGAACGAAGCCATCATGAAGGCCAGCGCAATCGACCCGAACGCCCTGCCGGGGCCGTTTCTGGCAAATGATGACTGGATGGCGCCCAAGGATGCGCCGGCTGCGGAACAAGCCGCGTTCGAAACATCGCCCAATGCGATCCCCGACGCAGCCGTGCCGGACGCAGCAATGGCGCCGGCGGCCCCGCAGAAAATGCGAAAACCCCGCAAGGCCAAGACCGTCAGCCCGGCGCCCTCCGAAT
>NZ_JANPCD010000126.1:0-4151 GCF_031430775.1 Sandarakinorhabdus sp.
CCCTCGGCTGGCGGAGACAGTGGCGCAGGGTCAAAACACCATTGTCTGCTCCGGGCCGATCTCGGAGAACGCCGGGCTATCAAAGTCCCAGGCGTCGCGAAGGCGGTGGAGGGTTTCGTGGTTCACGAAGATCTGTAGGGCACCGACCGCATCGGCGCCGCTACCTGAAGGAAAGCCCAAAGGCTCCGCGTCCCAGCCGATGCTGAGCAGCGATGGCAGCCACGCCATGTGCGTCATCATCGTATAACGGCTGATGCCATGGCTGAGCGCGTGCTCGAACAGGCCGAGCGACAATTGCCGGCGCACCTGCAGCGCCTGGGCGCGGCCAAGGCCGGGGCTGGTCAGCAGCCGGGTGATTTCCCAGACATCATCGCCGCGCGGCACGCCGCCGGCGCACAAATGCGGATACAGATCGCCGATCAGGTGCGGGCCGGTGCTGGGCAGAAGCCGCACCGAGCCAAGATGGCGCATCGTCTGTTCCTGATGCGCCACAAGATACAGCGTGTCATCGCCGTCGTAGGCGTCGATCTCCCGCAGGCCATCGGGCGAGCGCAAATCCCAGCCGAGCTGATCGATGAACACGGTCTTGCGGTCGCGCAGCATCTGGGCCAACGGCTCTGGCCGTCTTGCGGTTGCCGGCCGGAGACGTTCCAGCACGGATACACCGCCGCCGTCGACATAGCGGCCGGCCACCGCAGCTATTGTGCTGCTGCTCCCTGCTGTGGCCGTGCCGAACATCTGCTTGCCTCCGGTTGGTGACTTGTCTTGACCGGGCAATGGCGGCACATGGCTGGGTTCCACCATATCCCTGAACAGGGGCAATGACCTTGACCGGCGAAACACAGTATCTTGATCTCGTGGCGCGAGTCTGGGCGTCCGGCGTGCAGCGCGGCGACCGCACTGGCACCGGCACGCGCGCGCTGTTCGGGGAAACGCTGCGCTTCGATTTGTCGGACGGCACCGTGCCGCTGCTCACCACCAAGCGCATATTCTGGAAATCGGCGATCAAGGAACTGATCTGGTTCCTGAACGGGGAACGCAACATCAGGCCGCTGGTGGCACAGGGCGTGCATATCTGGACGGATTGGCCGCTCGATGCCTATCGCCGCGCGACCGGTGAGGCGCTGGACCGCGATGCGTTCGAGGCGCGGATCATTGCGGACGCCGATTTTGCCGCGCGCTGGGGCGATCTTGGCCCGGTGTATGGCGTGCAGTGGCGGCACTGGCCGCGCTTTGTGCCAGCGGGCGCCGATGCCGATGGCAATGCCCTTTTCACCCGCGACCCTGACGGCATCGACCAGATCGCCGCCCTCGTCCATGGCCTAAAGCACAATCCCGCCAGCCGGCGCCACATCTTCACCGGCTGGAACGTCGCCGAGCTTGACGGCATGGCGCTGCCGCCCTGCCACATGACCTATCAGTATTTCGTGGCACCCGATGCGAACGGCGTGTCGCGCTTGTCGGGCATCCTCTACCAGCGGTCCTGCGACCTTGGCCTGGGGTTCCCGTTCAACATCTTCGAGGCGGCGCTGCTCATCCGCATGCTGGCGCAGCAATGCGATCTGGAGCCGGGCGAACTGGTCTGGATGGGCGCCGACTGCCATGTCTATGCCAATCACGAACATCTGGTGACCGAGCAGTTGACGCGCAGCCCGCGTGCGTTCCCCGTCCTGACGCTGGCGCGGCGGCCGGACAGCATCCTGGACTATGCAATCGAGGATTTCGTGCTCAACGGCTATGATCCGCACCCGCATATCGCAGCGCCGGTGGCGGTATGAGCCTTGAGGTCGTGCTGGTGGTCGCGCGGGCGAAAAACGGCGTCATCGGCAAGGATGGCGCATTGCCATGGCACCTGCCCGAGGACCTGAAACGCTTCAAGCGCATGACTGTCGGCAAGCCGGTGATCATGGGGCGCAAGACGTTCGAATCGATCGGCAAGCCGCTGCCTGGCCGCCAGAATATCGTCATGACCCGCGATAGCGCCTGGACGGCGCCCGGCGTGACGGTGGCGGCCAATCTTGCCGAGGCTGTGGCGGCTGCAGGCCTTGACCCGCGCGCCCGCGCCGACGGTATCATGGTGATCGGCGGCGCGCAGGTCTATGCGCTGGCCATGCCGGTGGCAACGCGCATCGAGCTGACCGAGGTGGACGCCGAGCCGCAGGGCGATACGGTCTTGCCGGCGTTCGATGCGGCGCGCTGGCAGGAAATCGCCCGCGAAACGCATGGCCCCGAGGGTGATCGCCCCGGCTATGCCTTTGTGACCCTGACGCGAAGGAACCCGTGATGCGCAAATGGTTGATCGGTCTTGGCGGCAGTGTCCTGCTGGCAGCGGCGGGGTTTTTTCTGTTCGTGCCGGCCATGGCCGAGGGCGGGATGAACAAGGTGGAAGGCGGGCCGTTCCCGGCGTCTGCTGCTGCCAAGGCGCTGCACAAGCGTCTGACCGTCATCGACCTGCATTCGGATACCTTGCTGTGGCAGCGCGACATGCTGGACCGGGCGACGCGCGGCCATGTCGATCTGCCGCGACTTGAGGACGGCCATGTCGCGCTCCAGGTGTTTTCCAGCGTCACCAAGACGCCCAAGGGCCAGAACTACAACAGCAACAGCGGCGATACCGACAACATCACCCTGCTGGCCATCGGCCAATTGCAGCCGGTGCGGACATGGGGTTCATTGCTCGAACGCTCGCTTTGGCACGGCGAAAAACTGCACCGCGCGGTGGCGGCGTCCGATGGCCGGCTGCGGCTGGTCCAGACGCCTGCCGACATGGCGGCGCTGCTGGCCGACCGCGCCGCTGGCAAGCCGGTGACAGGCGCGCTGCTGTCGGTCGAAGGCGCGCATGACCTTGAGGGCAAGCTGGGCAATCTGGACAGGCTGCATGGCGCGGGTTTCCGCATGCTGGGCCTGGTGCATTTCTTCGACAATGACATCGGCGGGTCGATGCACGGCGAGCGCAAGGCCGGCCTGACGCCACTGGGTGCCGATGTCGTGCGCGCCATGGAGGCCAAGGGCATGATCGTCGATCTGGCGCACAGCAGCGCCGCGACCTTTGCCGATGTGCTGCGCATCGCGCGCCGGCCGGTGGTGGTCAGCCATGGCGGCGTCAAGGCGACCTGCGACACGCCGCGCAACCTGACCGACGACCAGCTGCGCGCGCTGGCGGCCAATGGCGGCATGATCGGCATCGGGTACTGGGATGCCGCCGTGTGCGCGCCCACCCCTGCAGCGACGGCGCGGGCGATCGTGCATGTCATCAAGGTGGCGGGCATCGACCATGTCGCGCTGGGGTCCGATTATGACGGCAGCACCACGGTCGGTTTCGATACGGCGCAGCTGGCGGTGATGACACAGGCGCTGCTGGATGCCGGGCTGACCGAGGCCGAGATTGCGATGGTGATGGGCGGCAATGCGGCGCGGCTGCTGGCCGCCGGTCTGGCGCCGATGCCGGCCAGCCGCTAAGCGCTGTTCATGGAGCGGATCACAGGGGGCAAGCGTTTGCCCGAACATCTGCGCGGCGGCATTGCGGCGCTGGGCAATTTCGATGGCTTTCACGCCGGGCACCAGTGTGTGGTCGGCACGGCGCGCGATGCAGCGCGGGCGCGCGGCGTGCCGGCGCTGGTCGCAACCTTCGATCCGCATCCGGCGCGGCTGTTTCAGCCCGGCCTGCCGCCGTTTGCCCTGACCAGCATCGAGCAGCGCTGCGACCTGTTTGCGGAATTCGGCATGGACGGCGCCGTGGTGATGCCGTTCGACCGGGCGCTGGCGGCCTTGTCGGCTGAAGAATTCGTGACCGAATGGCTGGTGGACCGTCTGGGTGTGTCCGGCGTGGTGACGGGCGGCGATTTCACCTTCGGCAAGGGCCGGTCAGGCACGGTCGCCGATCTGGCGCGGCTGGGTGCGGCGCATGGATTTTCGGCCGCAGTGGTGGCGCCGGTCGATGATGGCGGCGGCACGATTTCGTCCACCCGCGTGCGTGCCGCGCTGCGCGAAGCCGATCCCGGTGCCGCCGCCGCGCTGCTGACCCGGGCGTTTACGATTCGCGGCATTGTCGAACATGGCGCCAAATTGGGCCGCACTTTGGGGTTTCCCACCGCCAACATGCGGCTGGGGGATTATGTCCGCCCGGCGTACGGCGTGTATGCGGTGCGGGT